>NZ_CALJNI010000001.1:0-384353 GCF_937982035.1 uncultured Azonexus sp. | reverse complement strand
GCCGCCCGCGCGCCTCGGCAGCATCGCGGTGGACGATCATCGAGAGCGCATCCACCGGCTCGCCGTTCACAAGGATCGACATCTTCACGAGATCGCCCTCGCGGTGGCCGATCTGCTGGTAGTCGAAGCTCGCATAGCCGCGCGAGATGGACTTCAGCCGGTCGTAGAAATCGAACACCACCTCGTTCAGCGGCAGCTCGTAGCGCAGCATCGCCCGGTTGCCGACATAGGTGAGATCCTTCTGGATGCCGCGCCGGTCCTGGCAGAGCCTGAGCACCGGCCCGAGATGGTCATCCGGAACATAGATGGTGGCATCGATCCACGGCTCCTCCATGCGGGCGATACGCACGGGATCGGGCATGTCGGCCGGGTTGTGCAGCTCGCGGCAGGTGCCGTCGGTCAGGTGCACGCGATAGACGACCGAAGGCGCAGTCGTGATGAGATCGAGATCATATTCGCGGGCCAGCCGCTCCTCGATGATCTCGAGGTGGAGCAGGCCGAGGAAGCCGCAGCGGAAGCCGAAGCCGAGCGCGGCCGAGGTTTCCATCTCGAAGGAAAAGCTCGCATCGTTGAGCCTGAGCTTCTGGATGGAATCGCGCAGCTTCTCGAAATCGGCAGCGTCGACCGGAAAAAGGCCGCAGAAGACCACCGGCTGCACCTCGCGGAAGCCGGGCAGCGGCGCGGCGGCGGGCCGGCGGGCATCGGTGATGGTATCGCCCACGCGCGCCTCGGCCACCTCCTTGATCTGCGCGGTGATGAAGCCGACCTCGCCGGGCCCGAGCTCGGCCAGCAGCTCGATCTTGGGCCGGAAGACGCCCACCCGATCCACCTGGTGCGTTGTGCCCGAGGCCATGAAGCGGATCTGCTGGCCCTTGCGGATGACACCATCGACAACCCGCACGAGGATGACGACCCCGAGATAGGGGTCGTACCAGCTGTCGACCAGCATCGCCTTGAGCGGGGCCCCGGCATCGCCCCGGGGCGGCGGGATGCGGCGCACGATGGCTTCCAGCACCTCGTGGATGCCGGCCCCCGTCTTGGCCGAGGCCAGCACGGCCCCCGAGGCATCGAGCCCGATCACCTCCTCGATTTCCGCCCGCACCTTCTCCGGGTCGGCAGACGGCAGGTCGATCTTGTTGATGATTGGCACGATCTCGTGATCATGCTCGATCGACTGGTAGACATTGGCAAGCGTCTGCGCCTCGACGCCCTGGGCGGCATCGACCACCAGCAGCGCGCCCTCGCAGGCAGCGAGGCTGCGCGAGACCTCGTAGGCGAAGTCCACATGGCCCGGCGTGTCCATGAGGTTCAGCACATAATCCCGCCCGTCGTCGGCGCGGTAGTCGAGCCGCACCGTCTGCGCCTTGATGGTGATGCCGCGCTCGCGCTCGATATCCATCGAATCGAGCACCTGCGCCTCCATTTCGCGGTCGGACAGGCCACCGCAGAGATGGATGATGCGATCGGCCAGGGTCGATTTGCCGTGGTCGATGTGGGCGATGATGCTGAAGTTTCTGATGTGGTCCATTGCAGGCAGTAAAAAAGGGCGCTAACGGCGCCCTTAGCGATTCGGAAGACCCTGAATTCTAGCGGATTTGTACCAAATATTCACGGGTTTTGGCCTCGTCCAGGAAGTAGTGGCAGAGCTCGGTTTCACCGTGCAGCAATACCGGCACCAGTTCGTCGTATTTTTCCTCGAGCGCCGGGTCGGCATCGACGTCAACCACCATCACCGTCGCCCCGAACTCCGCGGCCAGCGGCGCCAGCGCCGCCTCCATGTCATGGCACAGATGGCAGTAGCCGCGGCTCAGCAAGGTCAGTTCAATTGCCATTCAAGCCCCGCACGGTCACGAAGGTCTGCATTTCGCCACGGCGGATCAGCAAGGTGACGTTCGTATTCCTGTCCAGCTGGGCCAGCAGCTTGTTGAACTGCTCGGCCGACTTGAGTTCGGTGGTGCTGCCGCGATGGATCAGGGCGATGATGATGTCGCCCTGGCGCAACTCGGCCCGTGCCGCCGCACCGCGCACTTCCTCGATCACCAGCCCGCCGTCGATACGCAGCGCACGCCGCTGCTCGGCGGAGAGTTCGCCGACCACCAGACCGAGCCGGTTGGCGCTGCGCTCGGGCGCGCGGCCGGCGCGTGGCGGACGGGCGGCGGCCTGAGACTCGTCTGCCATCTGGCCGACCACGACGGCGATATCGCGCAGCTTCCCTTTACGCCAGACCTGAACCACCGAGCGCGTGCCCGGACGGGTCGCCGCGACCATACGCGGCAGATCGGCCGAGGCCTCGACGGCCTTGCCGTCGAAACGCAGGATCACGTCGCCGGCTTCGATTCCGGCCTTCTCGGCAGGCCCGTCGCGCTCGACGGCATTGACCACGGCGCCCATCGGCCGTGCCAGGCCCAGCGAATCGGCCAGCTCCTTGCTGACCTCCTGGATGACCACCCCGATCCGCCCGCGGCTGACCTTGCCCGACGCCCGCAATTGCTGCTGGATATCCATGGCCACGTCGATGGGAATGGCGAACGAGAGGCCCATGTAACCGCCGCTACGGCTGTATATCTGCGAATTTATGCCAACCACCTCACCATTCAGGTTGAACAACGGCCCACCCGAATTCCCCGGGTTGATCGCCACGTCGGTCTGGATGAAGGGCACGTAGTTTTCCTGCGGTAGCGAACGTCCCTTGGCCGACACGATGCCGGCCGTCAGCGAATTGTCGAAACCAAAGGGGGAACCGATGGCCACCACCCACTCGCCGACCTTGAGCCGGGACGGATCGCCCAGTTTGACAAAGGGCAAGCCACTGGCGTCAATCTTGAGCAAGGCCACATCGGTCCGCTTGTCGGCGCCGACGATCCGGGCCTTGAACTCGCGCTTGTCGGTCAGGCGCACCGTGACTTCCTCGGCGCCGTCGACGACATGCGCATTGGTCAGGAGGTAGCCATCGTCGCTGATGAAGAAGCCGGAACCCAGCGACTTGTTGTCGAATTCCCTGGGTATGGCCCCGCCACCGGGAACGCGGGGAAAGAAACGCTTGAACAGTTCGAACGCCGGATCGCTCTCGTCGAACGGGAAAGGCATGGCCCCGGCCTGTCCGCGAACGGTCTGCGTGGTGCTGATATTGACCACCGCCGGCCCCTGCTTTTCCGCCAGTTCGGTGAAGTCCGGCAGGCCGCGCGATTGCGCCTGGGCCAGACCGACGGCAAGGAGCAAGGAAAAAATCGCCAGGATGTGCTTCATTGAACGTTTTTCTCCTCATCGTCACGGACGCGGGAAATGATGTGCGGCCGGCTGCCGGGATCGCCCACCGGTTGTCGCGAGCGGCGTGCCGCCAGCGCGAAGGCCCCCACCACGCCGACCAGACTGCCGGCGATGGCGCCGGGATCGCCGCCCAGTTGCGCGCCGAGCACGGCCCCGCCGATCAGGCCGAGCACCGGCAGGCCGTAGGCCAGATTGGCGCCCCTGCGCAAGGTTCCCGCCGTGACGGCAACTGAAACCGTATCGCCGACTTCGGCGCCGATGGCATTGTCCACGCGATAGCGACGCGGGCCGCTGCAGAAGGTCTGGGTCAGGTGATGCCCGCCGCAACCGCCCTTTTCATGGCAACGGCCGCAACCGCCCTGCGCGATTTCGACGACGGCACCTGCCGGATCGACCAGGCGGACGACCGCCCGGATGACGCTGCCCTCGCCGTCCATCACCAGCGCCTGTCGGGTGCGATGTCGAGCAAGGGGCGCAGCTTGCTGGCGACGGCCTCGCGGGCGCGGAAAATCCGCGAGCGGACGGTACCGATCGGACAATCCATGATGCCGGCGATTTCTTCGTAGGACAGCCCCTCGATTTCGCGCAGGACGATGGCCGTGCGCAATTCCTCGGGCAAGGCGTCCATCGCGCTATTGACGGTCTGGCCAATCTGCTTGGACATCAGCAGGCTCTCGGGAGTATTGATGTCGCGCAGCAGGGCGGCATCCTCGAATCCTTCGGCTTCGTCGGCATCGAATTCCGTGCTGGTCGGTGCCCGCCGCCCCTGGGAAACCAGATAGTTCTTGGCGGTGTTGATGCCGATCCGGTACAGCCAGGTGTAAAAGGCACTGTCGCCGCGGAAGGACGGCAAAGCGCGATAGGCCTTGATGAAGGCCTCCTGCGACACATCCTCGACTTCTGCCGCATCGCGGATGTAGCGCGACAGCAAGCGACCCAGCTTGCGCTGGTACTTGCTCACCAACTGGTCGAAGGCGCCTTGGTCGCCGCCTTGCGCCCGCTCGACCAGCAACTGATCGACCTCGCGCTCGCTCATGACTCTGTTTTTCCCGGGAATATGTTCTTGTTGGGGCAGAGTATAACGCAGGCCTTTTGCCACCACCCCTAGGGACTTATCCCTAATTGTGATTTTCTGTAACGATGTGAATCGTTTTCCGCGTGCTATATTGCGCGCCGGATTATCTTCTCCGGGAAACATCGTGCTCAACTTTGATGTGCTCATCATCGGCAGCGGCCTGGCCGGTCAATCGGCGGCGCTTCGCCTGGCCGACCATTGCAGCGTCGCGCTGATCAGCAAGCGCAAGCTTGAGGACTCCGCCTCCGGATGGGCTCAAGGCGGCATTGCCGCGGTGCTCGACAACCGCGATTCGATCGAGGCGCACATCCAGGACACCTTCGTTGCCGGTGCCTGGCTGAACGATGAAAAGGCTACTCGCTTCGTCGTCGAGAACGGCCGCAGCGCGATCGAATGGCTGATCGAACAGGGCGTGCCCTTCACCAAGGACGAATCCGGCTACCACCTGACCCGCGAAGGCGGCCACAGCGCCCGCCGGGTGATCCATGTCGCCGATGCCACCGGTGCGGCGGTCCAGCAGACGCTCACCGAGAAAGTCCGCAAACACCCGAAAATCCGCGTTTTCGAAGATCACATCGCGGTTGACCTGATCACCGGAAAAAAGCTCGGTACAGACGAAAACCGCTGCTTCGGCGCCTATGTCCTCAACAGTGTTTCCGGTGAAGTCCTGACCATCGGTGCAGCCAACACCCTGCTGGCGACCGGCGGTGCCGGCAAGGTCTATCTGTTCACCACCAACCCCGACACCTCGACCGGCGATGGCATCGCCATGGCCTGGCGCGCCGGTTGCCGGGTGGCCAACATGGAGTTCATCCAGTTCCACCCGACCTGCCTCTACCACCCCAACGCCAAATCCTTCCTGATTTCCGAGGCCGTGCGTGGCGAGGGCGGCCTGCTCAAACTGCCGGACGGCACGCGCTTCATGCCCGAGCACGACGAGCGCGAGGAACTGGCGCCGCGCGACATCGTTGCCCGCGCCATCGACTTCGAGATGAAGAAGCGCGGTCTGGACTGCGTTTACCTCGATATTTCGCACAAGGGCGAAGCCTTCATCCGCGAGCATTTCCCGAATATCCACGCACGCTGCCTAGAACTCGGCATCGACATCACCCACGAACCGATTCCGGTCGTTCCGGCCGCCCATTACACCTGCGGCGGCATTGTCTGCGACCTCGACGGACACACTGACGTGGCCGGTCTCTACGTTGCCGGCGAAGCTTCCTGCACCGGCCTGCACGGCGCCAATCGCCTGGCTTCCAACTCCCTGCTCGAATGCCTGGTGTTCTCGGAAGCGGCAGTCAAGGACATGCTCGCGCAAAAGCCTGCACCGCTGCCCACCCTGCCCGACTGGGACGACAGCCGGGTCACCGATGCCGACGAGGAAGTGGTGATTTCCCACAACTGGGACGAACTGCGCCGCTTCATGTGGGACTATGTCGGCATCGTCCGCACGACCAAGCGACTGAAACGTGCCGAACATCGCGTTCGCCTGCTGAAACGCGAAATCAACGAGTTCTACGCCAATTTCCGGGTCAGTCACGACCTGATCGAACTGCGCAATCTCGTCCTCACGGCCGAACTGATCATCCGTTGCGCCATGCTGCGCAAGGAAAGTCGCGGCCTGCACTACTCGCCGGACTATCCGGACATGGCAGCAAAACCCCGGAATACCATCCTCAAGCCGCGTCGCAAGAAGCGCTGACACCGTTCTGCCAGCGCAGGAAAACCCTTAGCCGGCGAAACTCGTCCGGCCCGCTGCTATCGACGGTCACGAGAAGCACGCCGGCCGCACCGCCGCTTTCCGGCGCCAGACGCACTACGGTCAGCCAGCGATGGACAGTGGCGCCCGGCAGGCAACGCAGCGCAACAAACTCACCATCTTCGTGCACACGCCCCTCCACCCTGCCGTCGTGGGTCAGGCGCAAGGCGGCAAACGGCGGACGTAGTTTCCGCCAGGCCAGCCCGGCGAGCAGGACGACAACCAGCAGCAAGCCCGCCACCTGCCAGGGTTCCCCCGGATAGAAGCCGATGAACACGAAGCTTGCCAGCACCACGAGCAGCAGCAGGCGATCGAGCAAAAAAGAACGGTGCAGTCCGATGATCACCGGAAACTGCACCGTTCGTCTCCCTGGCAGTCGCGCTTAGATACGCTTGAACACCAGCGAGCCGTTGGTTCCGCCGAAGCCGAAGTTGTTCTTCAGCGCCACGTCGATCTTCATCGGCCGCGCCTGGTTGGCGCAGTAATCCAGATCGCACTCGGGATCCTGATTGAAGATGTTGATCGTCGGAGGCGAGATCTGGTGATGGATGGCCAGCACCGTGAACAGCGACTCGACCCCGCCGGCACCGCCAAGCAGGTGACCGGTCATCGACTTGGTCGAATTGACGACGATGGACTTTGCGGCTTCGCCAAAGGCGGCCTTGATCGCATCCGACTCGTTCTTGTCGCCGAGCGGCGTCGACGTGCCGTGCGCATTGACGTACTGGACGTCGGCCGGCGTCACACCAGCGTTCTTCAGCGCATTGACCATCGAACGCCGCGGGCCGTCCATGTTCGGAGCGGTGATGTGATAGGCGTCGGCACTCATGCCGTAGCCGGCCACTTCGGCGTAGATCTTGGCGCCACGGGCCTTGGCGTGCTCGTACTCTTCGAGAACCAGGACACCGGCGCCCTCGCCCAGCACGAAACCGTCGCGATCCTTGTCCCACGGACGGCTGGCCGTCGCCGGGTCGTCGTTGCGGGTGGACAGCGCACGGGCTGCGCAGAAACCGCCGAGGCCGAGCGGCGACACGGTCGATTCGGCACCGCCGGCGACCATCACGTCGGCATCGCCGTATTCGATGATGCGCGCGGCTTCGCCGATCGAGTGCGTGCCGGTCGTGCAGGCGGTAACGATCGACAGATTGGGGCCCTTGAAGCCGAACTCGATCGACAGGTTGCCGGAAATCATGTTGATGATCGAACCGGGAACGAAGAAAGGCGACACCTTGCGCACGCCGGCGGCATTGTATTCATCCTTGGTGGCTTCGATCAGCGGCAGACCGCCAATACCGGAACCGATGGCGACACCGACGCGCTCGGGATCGGCCGCACCCTCCTGGTCCAGGCCGGCATCGCGCACGGCCTGCATGCCCGCAGCCAGGCCGTAATGGATGAAGGTATCCATGCGCCGGGCATCCTTGGCGGAAATGTACTGGGTGATGTCGAAATTCTTGACTTCACCGGCAAACTGCACCGGAAAGGTCGAGGTGTCGAAGCGGGTGATCGGCGCGATGCCGGAAACGCCGGCAACGATGTTCTTCCACCCTTCTTCGACGCTGTTGCCGACCGGGGAAATCAGGCCCAGGCCGGTGATGACGACTCTACGACGTGCCAAGATATGCACTCCGAAAGCAAAAATAGCAAGGCCGGCCTTGGGGGCCGGCCTTGCCTGGTTGAAACCGGAATTGGCTTACTGCTTGTTGGCGAGGATGTAATCGACAGCCTGCTGGACCGTCGTGATCTTCTCGGCCTGGTCGTCCGGAATTTCGCACTCGAATTCCTCTTCCAGCGCCATGACCAGCTCGACGGTGTCCAGCGAATCCGCGCCCAGATCGTCGACGAAGGAGGACTCGTTCTTGATGTCCGCTTCGTTCACACCCAGTTGTTCGGCGACGATCTTCTTGACGCGCTCTACGATGTTATCCATTCGAAAAACTCCTTCCCCTCGGGGTACGAAAAAAAACGTGTTGATTCTACCAAAAGCCGGGACTTGGTGAAATCAATCCATGAACATGCCGCCATTCACATGCACGGTAGTACCCGTGACATACGAGGCAGCGGGAGAAACCAGGAAGCCGACCGCACCGGCGACGTCTTCAGGTGTGCCGGCACGGGCCAGCGGAATCGAGGCCAGCATCGCGGCCTTTTGTTCTTCGGTCAGCGCATGCGTCATGTCGGTGGCAATGAAGCCCGGCGCGACGCAATTGACCGTGATGTTGCGGCTACCCAACTCGCGAGCCAGCGAACGGGAGAGACCGGCGACGCCGGCCTTGGCGGCGCAGTAGTTGGCCTGGCCGGCGTTGCCGGAATAACCGACCACCGACGAAATATTGACGATGCGGCCGAAGCGCGCCTTCATCATTCCGCGCATCACACCGCGCGACAGGCGGAAAACCGCCTTCAGGTTGGTGTCGATGACCGCATCCCACTCGTCGTCGCCCATGCGCATCGTCAGGTTGTCGCGGGTGATGCCGGCGTTATTGACGAGCACGGTGATGGCGCCGAACTCCTTGGCGACATCGGCAAGCACCGTGTCGGTCTGGGTGTTGTCGGTGACGTTGAGGACAACGCCGCGGCCCTTGATGCCGGCTTCGGCGAGGTAGGCCGAAATCTGCCCGGCACCGGCTTCGCTGGTCGCCGTACCGATCACGGTGGCACCCTGACGACCCAGTTCGAGGGCAATGGCGCGGCCGATGCCGCGGGTGGCGCCGGTGACCAGCGCAATCTTGTCGTTGAGCATCGCTTACTCCAGACCGAGGTTGGCTTCGATGGCCGCCGCGTCAGCCAGGGCAACCCCGGCAACACCGTCGGCGCAGCGCTTGGTCAGACCAGCCAGGACCTTGCCCGGACCGCATTCGGCCACGGTAGACACGCCGATGGCGGCCATTTTCTGGATCGTCTCGACCCAGCGCACCGGGTTGTAGGCCTGGCGCACCAGCGCGTCCTTGATCCGGGCCGGATCGTTTTCGATCGCCACGTCGACGTTGTTGATCACCGGAATCTTCGGCGCCTGCAGCGTCAGTTCGGCCAGACGCGCAGCCAGCTTGTCGGCGGCCGGGCGAATCAGCGAGGAATGGAACGGGGCCGACACCGGCAGCGCCTTGGCCATCTTGGCGCCGCGCGCCTTGCAGGCGTCCATCGCGCGTTCGACGGCGCCCTTGTGGCCGGCAATCACGGTCTGACCGTTGGCGTTGAAATTGACCGGTTCGACGATTTCGCCCTGTGCCGCTTCGGCGCAGGCCGCAGCGATGCCGGCATTGTCCAGGCCGAGCACGGCGGCCATGGCGCCGGTGCCGAGCGGCACGGCTTCCTGCATGGCAGCGGCGCGCAGGCGGACCAGCGGCACCGCGTCCTTGAATTCGATGACGCCGGCGGCGACCAGCGCCGAGTACTCGCCGAGGCTGTGACCGGCGACGACGGCCGGCATCTTGCCGCCCTTCTCGCACCACAGGCGCCAGGCGGCAATGCCGGCGGTGAGCATGACCGGCTGGGTATTGACGGTCTGGGTCAGCACTTCGGCCGGACCGTCGGCAACCATCGCCCACAGGTCGTCGCCGAGCGCGGCAGACGCTTCGTCAAAGGTGGCGCGAACCACGGCGGCGTCGCCGTAGGCGGCCATCATGCCAACGCTCTGCGAGCCCTGGCCGGGAAATACGAAGGCAAAAGACATCGATCAGTCTCCTGTTATCAGAATTCGAGCAGGGCCGCGCCCCAGGTGAAACCGCCACCGACACCTTCGACCAGGACTTTCTGGCCGCGCCGGATGCGCCCATCGCGAACGGCTTCGTCCAGCGCCAGCGGCACCGATGCGGCCGAGGTATTGCCATGACGATCGACGGAAACGATCACTTTTTCACGGGGCACGCCAAGTTTCTTGCCGGTCGCTTCAATGATGCGGATATTGGCCTGATGGGGAATCAACCAGTCAAGGTCTGCCGTGGATATACCGGCCTTGGCGCAGACTTCCTCGGCGATGTCGGCAAGCACGCGCACGGCGAACTTGAACACCGCCTGACCGTCCATGCGCAGGAAGGGATCGCCGGTAACCTGGCCGCCACAGAGTTGGCCGGGCACGTTGAGGATGCCGAACTGGCTGCCGTCGGCGTGCATCGCCGTGGCCATGATGCCTGGGGTCTCCGACGCTTCAAGAACCACCGCGCCGGCGCCGTCGCCGAACAGCACGCAAGTGCCACGATCATTCCAGTCGAGGATGCGCGAAAACACTTCGGCACCGATGACCAGCGCCTTCTTGTGCGAACCGGAAGCGATGAACTTCTCGGCAATGCCCAGCGCGTAGGTGAACCCGGCGCAAACGGCCTGCACGTCGAAGGCGGCGGCGCCCTTGTTGCCGAGCTTGCCCTGGATGATGCAGGCGGTGCTCGGGAAGATGAAATCCGGGGTCGACGTGGCAACAACGATCAAGTCGAGGTCGGCGGCAGCAACACCGGCCATCTCCAGCGCCCGTTGGGCAGCGATCAGGCCGAGCTCGCTTGAGGTGGTACCGGCCTCAGCCAGATGACGGCTGCGGATGCCGGTGCGCGTGACGATCCACTCGTCGTTGGTATCGATACCACGCGCCGCCAGGTCATCGTTGCTGACGGGTTTGCCCGGCAGGTAGCTGCCGGTGCCGATCACGCGTGCATACATTCAGACTGTCTCCACAGCAGCGGACGAAGCCGCATTGGTTTGCGCCAGGCGCTCGGCGATCCGTTCGAGGACGCGGTTCTCTGCCGCATCGTAGGCCCGGGCAATGGCATAACCAAAGGACAATTCGTCGGCCGAGCCATGGCTCTTCACCGAAATCCCCTTGAGCCCGAGCAGGATCGCGCCGTTGTAGCGGCGGTGGTCGAAGCGTTTCTTGAAATTATTGAGGACAGAAATGGCGATCAGGGCAGCGATCTTGGTCAGCCAGTTGCGCTTGAACTCGCTGCGCAACGACGACGCCAGCATCTGCGCCAGACCTTCGGAGGTCTTCAGTGCGACGTTGCCGACGAATCCGTCGCAAACGATGACGTCGGCCTCGCCCTTGTAGATGCCGTCGCCTTCGACGTTGCCGACGAAATTGAGGCCGGAACTGCGCAACAGGTCAGCGGCGGCCTTGACCACCTCGTTACCCTTGATCTCTTCCTCGCCGATATTGAGGATGCCGACCGTCGGCCGATCCTTGTGCTCCATGGCGGCAACCAGCATGGCCCCCATGATCCCGAACTGCAGCAGGTGCTCCGGTTCGCAATCGACGTTGGCGCCCAGGTCGAGCATGTGCGTATGGCCGCTGATCGTCGGCAGCGGCGCACAGATCGCCGGCCGGTCGATACCGGGCAACATCTTGAGGACGAAGCGCGAGATCGCCATCAGCGCGCCGGTATTGCCGGCCGAAACGCAGGCATCCGCCTCGCCGGACTTGACGAGATTGATGGCCACGCGCATCGAAGAATCCTTTTTGTTGCGCAAGGCGAGTGCAGGCGACTCGTCCATGCCGACCACTTCGGTCGCATTGACGATGCGCAGGCGTGAATCATCGGCCGTAGTGCCGAGCAGCGGACGCAAAACCTCCTCCTGACCAACCAGGACGAGATGAGCCGCCGGATGTTCTGCAAGAAAACGGATAGCCGCGGGCACCGTCACCGACGGTCCGTGGTCACCCCCCATGCAATCAATGGCGATGCGGGTTGTCATGGCAAAAGAAAAGGCAGGCTCTCCCGAAGGAGCCACCTGCCCTTCGATGAACGATTACTCGCCCTTGGCCTTGAGAACCTTCTTGCCGCGGTAGAAACCGCTCGGGGAGATGTGGTGACGCAGGTGCGTTTCACCGGTGGTGGACTCGACAGCCAGCGGGGGCGCGGTCAGGAAATCATGGGCACGGTGCATGCCACGCTTCGACGGGGACTTCTTGTTCTGTTGAACGGCCATTTTGTTACTCCAAAAAAAATCAGTTCGGCTTGCCTTTGAGCCCGGCCAGTGCAGCAAACGGGTTGACCCGCTCACCGGCACCGGACGCACCAGGCAAACCACATCCATCATGTCGCGGCGCAACCGGCAGGGACAACAGAATTTCGTCCTCGACCAACTCCGCCACATCCAGTTCCTTTTCCACCGGCAGAAAATCCCGGCTGTCGTCTTCCAGTTCGTCTTGCGACACGTCGGCGTTGGCCGGGATGACTTCCAGCAAACGATCGACGTCCAGCTCGAAATCGATGGCGTCCAGGCAGCGCTGACAAGCCAGCGGAATGCATCCACTCACCGTCAGGCGCAGCAAGGGCTCGCCACGCTTTCCCCTGAAGCCTTCGAGATGCCAGGAAACCTCCCCGGACACTTCGGCCAGCAGATCGTGCAGGCGTTCCATTGCCGAAACCGCCAGCGTTCCTTGCAGAACACGCGCATCCCGGGCAAAGGCGAAGGCATCATTGATTCTTTTCAAGCTGAATCTGTTGCGACTTAAACGGCGGATGATATTATTTTTGGCTCGCCAAGTCAAAAACAAAGTGCTGCTTCAAGAAATCGACGCAAGGCTTTGTTGCACAAAAACTTTCAAGATGCAAAACCTCGTACTCGCTTCGACCTCGCCCTACCGGCGCGAACTGCTGGCCCGCCTCGGCCTGCCCTTCACCGTCGCCAACCCACAGACCGACGAATCCACCCTCCCCGGCGAAGCCCCCGAGCCACTGGCCCTGCGCCTGTCCGAAGCCAAGGCCCGGGCTGTTGCCGAGCAATATCCCGACGCACTGATCATCGGCAGCGATCAGGTCGCCACGGTCGATGGCCGCATCTACGGAAAACCCGGCACCCATGAACGGGCCGTTGCGCAGTTGCGCGAATTATCAGGCAAGACCGTCAATTTCTTCACCGGTCTGTGCCTGTACAACGCGACCACCGGCGTCAGCCAGGTTCGCGGCGTACCAACGCTGGTCACGTTCCGGACGCTGACCGACAGCGAAATCGACAACTACCTGCGACGCGAACCGGCCTACAACTGTGCCGGCTCGGCCAAATCGGAAGGCCTGGGCATCGCCCTGCTCGCCGGCATGCAGGGCGACGACCCGAATGCACTCGTCGGTCTGCCGCTGATCGCCCTGTGCGACATGTTGCGCAATCAGGGCGTGGCAATTCTCTGATGGCCGGCACCCTCTACCTGATTCCCGTCCCGCTCGGCCCGTCGGCGCCGCAGGACAGCCTGCACCCGGACGTTCTGACCACTGTCCGGCCACTACGGCATTTCGTCGTCGAACAGGCGAAAAGTGCCCGCGCCTTCCTCAAGGCGGCCGGCACCGACCTGCCCCTGCAGGAACTGCAACTGGAAGAACTCAACGAACACAGCCGCCCGGACGCCATCGAACACCTGCTGGCGCCGCTGCGCGCCGGTCACGATGTCGGCCTGCTGTCGGAAGCCGGTTGCCCGGCGGTCGCCGACCCGGGCGCCGACCTGGTCGCCCTGGCCCAGCGCGAGAACATCCGCGTCGTGCCACTGATCGGTCCGTCGTCGCTGCTGCTGGCCCTGATGGCCTCCGGCCTCAACGGCCAGCGTTTTGCCTTCCAGGGCTATCTGCCGGCCAAGGACGCCGATCGCAACAAGACCCTGCGCGAACTCGAAGCCGAATCACGCAAGCGCCGCCAGACCCAGTTGTTCATCGAAACACCGTACCGCAACCGGGCCATGTTCGACGCCATCCTGCAGGCCTGCCAGGGAACGACCCGCCTGTGCGTCGCCACCGACCTGACCCTGCCCGGCGAATTCATCCGTACACTGACCGTTGCCCAGTGGAAAAAACAAACGCCGCCCGAAATCGAGCGGCGTCCGACGGTTTTCCTGCTGCTGGCTTGATCAGTTCAGGCGGAAATCACCAGTGCTGCTGGAAAGGCCGCGCCAGAAACTATCGACCGCACCGGCACCAAGCCGCTTGGCAAAGCGCTCGGCGAGGTTCTCCTTGACCGAGTAATCAAGCACGTCCTCGACCTTGACGACGTCGCGGGCGACCGATTCAACCGTACCGAAACCGTCGGCCAGCCCGAGCTGGATACTTTGCGCACCGGTCCACATCAAGCCGGAAAAGATGTCAGGGTTGTCCTTCAGGCGCTCGCCACGCCCCTTCTTGACCACATCGATGAACTGGGCGTGGATATCGGCCAGCAGGGTCCGGGCGTGCGCCCGCTGAGCTTCGTCCTGCGGCGAGAAGGGATCGAGAAAACCCTTGTTGTCGCCGGCGGTCAGCAGGCGCCGTTCGACACCCAGCTTCTCCATCGTGCCGGTGAAGCCGAAGCCGTCCATCAACACGCCGATCGAACCGACCACACTGGCCTTGTCGACATAGATCTGGTCAGCGGCGGCGGCGACGTAGTAGCCGCCGGAAGCACAGACATCCTCGACCACGGCATAGAGCGGCTTGTCGGGATACTTGGCCCGCAGCCGCCGGATTTCGTCGTTGACGATACCGGCCTGCACCGGACTGCCGCCCGGACTGTTGATGCGTAGCACCACGGCCTGCGAATTCGGGGCGTCGAATGCCGAGTTCAGCGCGGAAACCAGGCTGTCGGCACTGGCTTCACCTTTGGCGGCGATGACGCCGCGCAGTTCGACCATCGCGACATGCTTGTCGGCCACCTTGCTGCTGTCCCATTCGATCAGGGCAAACAGGATGAAGGCAACGTAGCCGAAGCCCAGCAGCTTGAAGAAGACACCCCAGCGACGTCGCGCGCGCTGCTCGCTGAGCGCGGCAAAGGCCAGTTTTTCCAGGGTTTTTCTCTCCCAGGCGGGATCATTGTCTGAGCGTTGGGGGTTGAGGTCCATCAAGTTCTTTCTGGGTGAAGATTTCGCCGGTCAAGTATAGCCTGCTCAGGCATTGGACATCAGCCAGGCATCGAGTTCCGCGACATCGTGCAGACAGGCCAGCGGCGCATGTTCGAGCAGATGATCGTGCGGATGCGCGCCATAGGTGACGGCCAGCGCGTCAACGCCGGCATTTTTCGCCATCAGCAGGTCGTGCGAGGTGTCGCCGATCATCACGGTGGCGCCGGCGGACATGCCGAATTCGGCCATCAGTTCCTCAAGCATCTGCGGATGCGGCTTGGAGTGACATTCATCGGCGCAGCGCGAGGCCGAGAAAAATGGCCGCAAACCGGAGTGGTCAAGCGCCCGCTCCAGCCCCAGCCGGCT
This sequence comes from uncultured Azonexus sp., assembly GCF_937982035.1. Classification (NCBI taxonomy): domain Bacteria; kingdom Pseudomonadati; phylum Pseudomonadota; class Betaproteobacteria; order Rhodocyclales; family Azonexaceae; genus Azonexus; species uncultured Azonexus sp. The sequence goes on along the minus strand of NZ_CALJNI010000001.1, from coordinate 369,101 downwards.
CTTGCCGGTGGCCACCGCCAGGATGTGCCCGGCCGCGTGCAGGCGCGCCAGCATTGCCGGCACCCCGTCGAACAAGGTTAGCGCGTGATCCCCGGAGAGATAGTGGAAACGGTAGCGGTCGACCATCGCCTGGTAGTTCTCCGGCGCCAGGTCGGGGACCGCGTGGCGCATCGCGTCGGCCAGGCCGAGTCCGATGACGTGGCTGGCCCGGGCGTGGTCCGGCACCGGCAAATCCAGGTCGCGGCAGGCGGCCTGGATGGCCCTGACGATGGCACCGGCGGAATCGAGCAGCGTCCCGTCCCAGTCGAAAACCACGAGTTCGTATTTCATTGATGCTCCAGGATCTGTTGCAGGTTGTCGGCGGAAAACTCACGCGGGGTTTGCGCCTCCACCGTCGTCATGTATTGGCGGATGCCGTCCGGCAGCGGTGCCACGCACTCGACCGGCGTGCCCAGCAAGGGATGGCGGAAAGCCATGCGCCAGGCGTGCAGCGCCATGCGCTTGAGGCCGGCCGGGCGCAGTCGCTTGTTTAGATTGAAGTCGCCGTACTTTTCATCGCCAAGGATGGGAAAACCGAGATGCGCCAGATGGACGCGGATCTGGTGCGTCCGCCCGGTCTTCAACTGGGCTTCGAGCAAGCTCATTTCCGGCCAGCGGGCAAGCAGGCGGAATACCGTATGCGCCGCCTTGCCTTCGGCATTTACCGACACCCGGCGCTCACCGCTGTCGGTCAGGTACTTGAGCAACGGTGCCTTGACGTGCTGGGTATTGTTCATCCAGCGCCCCTTGACCAACATCAGGTAGCGCTTGTCGGCACCGGCGCCGTGCTCGCGGAACATGTCGTGCAGCGCCGTCAGTGCCAGCCGTTTCTTGCCGACCAGCAGGATGCCCGAGGTTTCGCGGTCGAGTCGGTGCGCCAACTCGAGGAACTTGGCCTGCGGCCGCTGCCGGCGCAGGGCCTCGATGACGCCGAAGCTGACCCCGCTGCCGCCGTGCACGGCAATGCCTTCGGGCTTGTCGATGACCAGCATCGCCTCGTCTTCGAAAATGATCGGCAGATCGACCCGGGCCTTGGCGGCCTCCTCGACTTCGTCCTGCGGGCGCTCGGCGATGCGGATCGGCGGAATGCGTACCCGATCACCGATTTCCAGGCGGTAGGTCGCATCGACCCGTCGGCTGTTGACCCTGACTTCGCCACTGCGCAGGATGCGATAGACATGACTTTTCGGCACCCCCTTGCAGTGCCGCAGCAGGTAATTGTCCAGGCGCTGCCCTTGCGCTTCTTCGCCGATCACGACCAGGGCGACCGAATTGTTACCTGTGTCATTCATTTTCTAATATACTGCCTGCGTTTTACGTCTCTGTTTGCAAGGGATGCCGAACCGTCAGACCGTCCGCCCTCGCGCTACAAGCGCGACTGCCATGCGGCAGGCCACGAAGTCCCTCCCGTGCCAATTGCCCGGGACAAACCAACGTGAAACGACTGGTTAAGTTCACTCACCAAAAGTAGTGATGTTAACGGATTAGCTCGCCACAAGCACGCACGGATCGCCCGTTGCAGGAATTCCAAGATCGCGCATTTCATAAAAAGACTCGCGATCATTTAACGATCAGCACATTCATCATCGCCTTTGCCGCCAATCACATGACGCAACCCGATAACTGAACCTGTCGCTGCCTGCATGGGCGTTTCGTTGCCGTGAGCACCAGCGAGCTGGAGCCCCAAAACAATGAAACGCATGCTCTTCAATGCGACACAGGCGGAAGAACTCCGTGTCGCCATTGTCGATGGTCAGAAACTGATTGATCTCGACATTGAATCCGCCGCCAAGGAACAACGGAAAAGCAACATCTACAAGGGTGTCATCACCCGGATCGAACCGTCGCTCGAAGCCTGCTTCGTCGATTACGGTTCGGAGCGCCACGGTTTCCTGCCGTTCAAGGAAGTCTCCCGCGCCTATTTCCAGCCGGGCGTCGAACCGGGCAAGGCCCGCATCCAGGACGCCCTCAAGGAAGGTCAGGAACTGATCGTCCAGGTCGACAAGGATGAACGTGGCAACAAGGGCGCAGCCCTGACCACCTACGTCTCGCTGGCCGGCCGCTACCTGGTGCTGATGCCGAACAACCCGCGCGGCGGCGGCGTCTCCCGTCGTGTCGACGGCGACGAGCGCACCGAATTGCGCGAAATCATGGATCAGCTGGAAGTCCCCGGCGGCATGAGCCTGATCGCCCGTACCGCCGCCATCGGCCGCCAGGCCGAAGAGCTGCAGTGGGACCTCAACTACCTGCTGCAACTGTGGTCCGCCATCGAAGGCGCCGCCCAGCAGCAATCGGGCGCCTTCCTGATCTACCTCGAAGGCTCGCTGGTCATCCGCGCCATCCGCGATTATTTCCAGCCGGACATCGGCGAGATCCTGATCGACACCGACGAAGTCTATGAACAGGCGAAGGCCTTCATGGGCACCGTGATGCCGGGCAACATCAACCGCGTCAAGCGCTACCGCGACGACGTGCCGCTGTTCTCGCGCTTCCAGATCGAACACCAGATCGAAACCGCCTTCGCCCGCCAGGTCAACCTGCCGTCCGGCGGCGCCATCGTCATCGATCACACCGAAGCCCTGGTCGCTGTCGACGTCAACTCCGGTCGCGCCACCAAGGGTGCCGACATCGAGGAAACGGCGCTCAAGACCAACCTCGAAGCCGCCGACGAACTGGCCCGCCAGTTGCGCCTGCGCGACCTCGGCGGTCTGATCGTCATCGACTTCATCGACATGGAAAACAGCAAGGCCCAGCGCGAAGTCGAGAACCGCCTGCGCGACGCCCTGCGTTTCGACCGCGCCCGCGTCCAGATGGGCAAGATCAGCCGCTTCGGCCTGATGGAACTGTCGCGCCAGCGCCTACGTCCGGCCCTCGCCGAAACCAGCTACATCCCCTGCCCGCGCTGCTCCGGCACCGGCCATATCCGCTCGACCGAATCGGCCGCGCTGCACATCCTGCGCATCCTCGAAGAGGAAGCGATGAAGGAAAACACCGGCGCCGTGCATGTGCAGGTTCCGGTCGATGTCGCCACCTTCCTGCTCAACGAGAAGCGTCCGGACATCCAGGCCATCGAACTGCGCCACAAGGTCACCATCCTGCTGATCCCGAACGTTCATCTGGAAACGCCGGCGCATACAATCACCCGCCTGCGCCACGACGACCTGAACAACGACGACCTGCGCGAACCGTCCTACAAGATGGTCGACCAGCCGATCGAGGAATCGACCAAGCTGGCCAGCCAGCTGGAAAACGCCAAGCCGCGCCAGGAAGCAGCGATCAAGGGCATTTCGCCGGAACAGCCGGCCCCCAACCTGCCGGCCAAGGAAGAAGCCGTCGCCGCCCCGGCACCGGCCGCGCCCACCGGCGGCCTGTTCGCGCGCATCGCCGCCTGGTTCCGCAGCCCAGCTCAGCCGGCTCCGGCTGTCGAAGCCAAGCCGGAAGCGCCCGCCCGCAAAGGTCGCGAAGGTCGCAACGACAACCGCCGCAACGGCCGCAATGGACGTAACGGCAACCGTCGTGACGAAGGCGAACGCAACAATCGCAACACCGAACGCAACGACAAGCCGGCCCGCGAAGAAGCTGCCGGCAATGGCGAACAACGCCAGGAACGTCGTCCGCGCAAGGAACGCCGCGAGCGCCAGCCGCAGGCCGACACCCGCCCGGCAATCGAGCAATTGCCGCAAGCGCTTCAGGCAGTTGAACCGGACGCACCGCAGGCTGCACCGACTGGCGACGAGCAAGGCAACGCCCGTCGTCGTGGTCGTCGTGGTGGCCGTGGCCGCAACGAACGCCGCAATGAGTCGGAAACGCCGATGGTCGATGCAGTCAACGCTGACACCAGCGAGACGATCAACAATGAGCCGGTCGTGGTGACCATTCCTGCCGCGGAAACCACCATCGAGGCCAGCCCGGCACCGATGGCAGCGGCCGTCGAAGTGGCTGTCGAAGCGATCGAACCGGTCGCTGCACCGACCGTCGAGGCCCCGGCAACCGAAGTGGCTGCCGTCGCCCAGATCGAAGTCGCTCCCGAAGCCGTTCAGGAAACCGTCACGGTCGCCGAGATTGCTGCCGAACCGGCAGCGCCCGAAGTCCTGGCGGTGGTCGAAGCTGCGGCCGAAGTCCCGGCCATCGAACAGCCCCAGGCTATCGCAGCGGAACCCGTCGCAGCACCGGCACCGCTGCCGGCCAGCGCACCGATCAACGTCGATGCCGCCCTGTCGGAAAGCGGACTGGTCATGGTTCAGACGACGGCCGAAGTGCTGGTCGCTCCGAGCGAACCGCCGGTCAAGCTGGGCCGTCCGCGCAAGGCGAAAGCGGTCGAGCAAAGTGCCGACGAGTCGCTGGTCATGGTCGAAACCGGCAAGTAAGCCGGTCACGGCCAAGCAAAAGGGCGTCCCGCGGGACGCCCTTTTTCATTGCCGAATCTGCCTCTCAGCTGCTGAGCTTTTTCTGTACCGCCTCGACCACACCCTTGGCCGCATCCTCGACCATGTCGAGGACCAGATCGAAGCCGTGCCCCAAACCGTAGTACGGATCCGGCACTTCGTCATCCTCGAAATTCCTGGCGTAATCCATGAGCAACTGGATCTTGGGCAACTGCTCCGGCATCGCCATGCGCTGCAGGTTGTCCAGATTGCTGCGATCCATGGCCAGGATCAGGTCGAAATAATCGAGGTCCTGCAAAGCCACCTTGCGGGCACGCAATTGCGACAGGTTGTAGCCGCGCGCCGATGCTGCCCGCTGCGTACGCGAATCCGGGGCTTCGCCGACGTGGTAGCCGTGCGTTCCCGCAGAATCAACTTCAACTTTATCTCCCAGTCCATTGATTTTAATCATATGCCTGAGAACAACCTCTGCCGTTGGCGAACGACAGATGTTGCCCATGCAAACCAGCAGCACGCGGTAAATCATCGCCTCTTATCTCCATCGGGGTCGTGCTGCGCAGCGCCGAATACCCGCTCCCTGAGCCGGAACAGTTCGTCACGCGCAGCCGCCGCTTTTTCGAATTCCAGGTTCTTCGCGCAATCGAGCATCTGCTTCTCGAGCCGCTTGATTTCCCTGGCGACGGTTTTTTCATCCATTGCCTCGTAGACCGCGCGCTGTTGCGCCGCCTTCAGCTCGGTCTGCGCCGATTCGGCATCGTATACGCCGTCGATGATGTCCTTGATCTTCTTGGACACCCCGCGCGGCACGATACCGTGCTGCTCGTTGAATGCGATCTGCTTTTCCCGTCGCCGTTCCGTCTCGGCGATGGCTTTCTGCATGGATTGCGTAATCCTATCAGCGTACAGGATCGCTGTGCCATGAATATGGCGCGCCGCCCGACCAATGGTCTGGATCAGCGAACGTTCGGAACGCAGGAAACCCTCCTTGTCGGCATCGAGAATGGCGACCAGCGAAACTTCCGGAATATCCAGCCCCTCACGCAGCAGGTTGATGCCGACCAGCACGTCGAACTCGCCCAGGCGCAAATCGCGGATGATCTCGACCCGCTCGACGGTATCGATGTCCGAATGCAGGTAGCGCACCTTGATCCCGTTATCGGCCAGGAAGTCGGTCAGATCCTCGGCCATGCGCTTGGTCAGCGTGGTCACCAGCACCCGCTCGGCGACGGCGACCCGCTTGTTGATCTCGCCGAGCAGATCGTCGACCTGGGTCGTTGCCGGACGAACGATGACCTCAGGATCGATCAGCCCGGTCGGCCGGGCGACCTGCTCGACGACCTGGCCGGCGTGCTGGTTTTCGTAATCGGCCGGGGTCGCCGACACGAAAACGGTCTGGCGCATCTGACGCTCGAATTCGTCGAATTTCAGCGGCCGGTTGTCGAGTGCCGACGGCAGGCGGAAACCGTAATCGACCAGGTTTTCCTTGCGCGAACGGTCGCCCTTGTACATGCCGCCGACCTGGCCGATGCTGACGTGGGATTCGTCGATGAACATCAGCGCATCGCGCGGCAGGTAGTCGATCAGCGTCGGCGGCGCCTCGCCGGCTTTACGCCCGGAAAAATGCCGGGAGTAGTTTTCGATGCCCTTGCAGAAACCGATCTGGTCCAGCATTTCGAGGTCAAAACGGGTGCGCTGCTCGATCCGCTGCGCCTCGACCAGTTTCTGGTTGCGAGTGAAGAATTCAATGCGCTCGCGTAATTCGAGCTTGATCGCCTCGATGGCGCGCAGCACGGTCGCCCGCGGCGTGACATAGTGCGACGCCGGGAAGACCGTGAAACGCAGGGCCTTGTGCAGCAACTGGCCGGTCAGCGGATCGAAGAATTGCAGGCTCTCGATCTCGTCGTCGAACAGCGAGACGCGGATCGCGTGCTCGGCGTGTTCGGCCGGGAAAATATCGATGACGTCGCCGCGCACACGGAAGATGCCGCGATGAAAGTCCATTTCGTTGCGCTCGTACTGCATGTCGGTCAGGCGCTTGACGATGTCGCGCTGGTCCATGCGGTCGCCGACGCGCATGGTCAGGATCATGTTGTGGTACTCGTCGCGGTCGCCGATGCCGTAGATGCACGAGACCGTCGCCACAATCACCACGTCGCGCCGCTCGATCAGGCTTTTCGTCGCTGAGAGACGCATCTGCTCGATGTGATCGTTGATCGAACTGTCCTTTTCGATGAACAGGTCGCGCGACGGCACATAGGCTTCCGGCTGGTAGTAGTCGTAGTACGAGACGAAGTACTCGACGGCGTTTTCCGGAAAGAACTCCTTGAACTCCGAGTACAACTGCGCCGCCAGCGTCTTGTTCGGTGCCAGCACCAGCGCCGGACGCCCGGTGCGGGCGATGACGTTGGCCATGGTGTAGGTCTTGCCCGAACCGGTCACGCCGAGCAGGGTCTGGAACGACAGGCCGTCCTCGATCCCTTCCGTCAGCAGGCGGATCGCCTCCGGCTGATCGCCGGCCGGCGGAAAAGGTTGGTGCAAACGGTAAGGACTGCCGTCGAAACAGACGACAGGCGTGCTGCTGTTGGATTGGCTCATGATAAAATTCTGCGCTTGTCGTCGCGATGGACACATCGCGCGTTATTGTTGTTCCCTTTCTCTATTATTCCACGGAGTCGCTAATGTCCTCTTCGATCTTCGCTGCGGTGGAAATGGCCCCGCGCGACCCGATCCTCGGTCTGAACGAAGCTTTCAATGCCGATACGCGTGACACCAAGGTCAACCTTGGCGTCGGCGTGTACTTCGACGACAACGGCAAGATCCCTCTGCTGGCTGCCGTCAAGGCCGCTGAAGAGGCTCGCCTGAAGGCGGCTCCGCCGCGCGGCTACCAGCCGATCGAAGGCCCGGCCGCCTACAACACCGCTGTCCAGAACCTGCTCTTCGGCAAGGATTCCGAACTGCTCGCCGCCGGCCGCGTGATCACTGCCCAGGCCATCGGCGGCACTGGCGCCCTGAAGATCGGTGCCGACTACCTGAAGCGCCTGAACCCGGACGCCAAGGTCTACATCAGCAACCCGTCCTGGGAAAATCACCGCGCGCTGTTCGAGGCTGCCGGCTTCGTCGTTGAGGACTACGCCTACTACGATGCCGCCACCCGCGGCGTGAACTTCGCCGGCATGAAGGCTGACCTGAACAAGATGGCCCCGGGCTCGGTCGTGCTGCTGCATGCCTGCTGCCACAACCCGACCGGCGCCGACATGAGCGACGCCCAGTGGGCCGAAGTCGTGGGCATCTGCAAGGAACGCGGCCTAGTGCCCTTCCTCGACATGGCCTACCAGGGCTTTGCCGACGGCATCGATGCCGATGCTGTGGCGATCCGCGCCTTCTCGGCTTCCGGCCTGCAGTTCTTTGCCTCCAGCTCGTTCTCCAAGAACTTCTCGCTGTACGGCGAGCGCGTCGGCGCCCTGTCGGTCGTCACCGCCTCCAAGGAAGAGTCGGCCCGCGTCATGTCGCAGGTCAAGCGCGTCATTCGCACCAACTACTCGAACCCGCCGATCCATGGCGGCGCTCTGGTTGCCGCCGTGCTGGCATCGACCGAACTGCGCGCCCAATGGGAAGCCGAACTGGCCGGCATGCGTGACCGCATCCGCGCCATGCGTGGTGGTCTGGTCGAGGCCATCAAGGCCACCGGCTGCGCTCAGGACTTCTCCTTCGTCACCCAGCAGCGCGGCATGTTCTCCTATACCGGCCTGACCGCTGCCCAGGTCGAGCGCATGAAGGAAGAATTCGGCATCTACGCCGTATCCACCGGCCGCATCTGCCTGGCTGCGCTGAACAGCAAAAACATCGACTACGTTGCCAAGGCCGTCGCCGCAGTGACCAAGTAAGAAGCAGCACAAAGCAAAAACGAAGGGCGGGAATTTTCCCGCCCTTTTTTATCTGCCCGCGCCCAGCGTCAATTCCGGCAGGGTACCGCTGACCGCCAGCGGCACCCGCGTCGTCGATACCGAGGAACGCGCCAGCGCAATCAGCGCACCACTGACCTCGCCGGCCGCAGAAACCTGCAATTGCCCTGAAGCCGTCAACAAACCGGCATCGAGCCGGATATCGCGCAGCGAAACACCTTGCGCATCGACGCCGACATCGGCCTGCAGCCTGTCGAAACGTGTTGCCCCCGCCCGGACCAGCGAACCGGGACCGCGGCGGGCCGCTTCGCCGACATCGATACCGTTGAACAGACCACGCGTGACATCGATCTGCATCTGCGCGGAGGCATTTCGCCAGAGTGCCGACCAGTCGTCACCGCGGGCAGCAATGCGGATGCTGCCGCTCAGATCGCCTTCGGCTTTCATCCGGGGAACCAGGTCAGCACCGACGCGACGCAGATCGAGACGGGTCATTTCCCCGCTGCCGGACATCGCCAGACCGTCTCCCCAGTTCAGCGTCCAACTGCCCTTGAGCAAACCACCAAAGAAACTGGCATCGATATCGCGGAGCTGCAGGCGATTGTCTTCCAGCAGCACCTTCGCCTGGAGCACGGGGAAAGTCACGGGAATCCCGGGCAGTCGCCAAGCACGCCCTTCCATCGTCAGGTCAAGGCCTTCAGCCAACGGCCTGGCCCCGATCAGGACACTGCGATCGGGCGTCTCCAGTGTTGCACTTTGCAGTTGCCCCGAAGACAAGAGCAAGCGCCCGTTGAATGGACCAAAATGTATCGATTTTCCCGCATCGACGCGAAAATCACTCAGTGTGAGCTGGCGGATGGCTGGCCAAGGTATCGCCTGCGATCCGGCGATTGTCGGCAGGGCAAGCAATTGCCCAACCGGGATGCTGGCGCCGCTGAGCATGACATCCTGAACGCCGGCCGCCCCGGACAAAAGCATCGTCCACGGGCGATTGACATCGATCGCAGCGATGACACCTTCACCTGCCGCACCAATCCTGATCTCCCGCAAGGATAAATGCGGCGTCGGCAAGAGTTTGAGTGACACCTCGCCGACCGAGACCGGCACCGCCAGTACGCTACCGAGCTCACGCTCGATGTCGGCGCGGTAGTTGTTGTACGGAAAAAATACCGCCAGCAGGGCCAGAAACACGAGCAACGCCACCCCACCCATCGCCAGCAGACGTGGCAGACGGCTGACCGTCACTGGCCCGTCATCGGATACTTCCGGCTCGAGATCGGAGCGTGTACCCGGCACTTCAGGGGTTGTTGCCGCCGTCGGCAAGACCGGTTTGCCGAAGGAGGAAAACCGGCTGGCCTGACTTTGCGCACCGATGCTTGCCGGCCCGGCAGCGGTGCCCGAACCAAAAGTGGAGAACTGTGAAATGGCTGAAACCTGTTCCTTGCGTGCCTTTGGTATTCCCAATTCCCAAGCTGCCGCCGCCTTGGCCAGCGGCACGATGTAGCCGCCGCGCTCCAATTCTTCGACGGCGTTTTCCACCAGGCGGGCATTACCGATCTTGGCCGACAATTCGCCCACCGTCATCTTTCCGTCCACCTGGACCAGCACCATCCGCAGATTACGCTGGACAACCCGCGTACTCTGACGAACAGCCTCATCCCCAATAGGGGTTTTTGCATAGACCAAACCGGAATTCATGGCACAACTTCCATTCCAGAAACGACCGAGAAGACTTGACTCACCGGCATTCTACTCCTATAATGCCCGCTTCGATTCCCCGATAGCTCAGTCGGTAGAGCGCCGGACTGTTAATCCGTAGGTCCCTGGTTCGAGCCCAGGTCGGGGAGCCAAGTTCCATCAAAAAGCCCAGCCATGCCGCTGGGCTTTTTGTTTTTCCGGCACGTCGAACCGACATGGGAAAATTTAACGAAAAAACAAGCCGCTTGGCCGTAGCGAGGGAAGATATTAGCATAATTACCCACGCCACCCGCCGCCCGATGATGACAAAGGCAAATCCGGCGACTACCCATTTCGATCTACCCCCTTGTTACGTGTGTTTCGAGCGCTGATAATCCGGCCCATGCGCAACGAAACCCTGCATGTCGAGGATGCGCCCGCAAGCCTCGCCGACTTCCGCCCCGTAGCGAATACGACCGGCCATCAGCCAGGTACGCTGGTCGACAAATACGGTCGCCACGTCAGCTATGTACGCCTGTCGATCACGGATCGCTGCGACTTCCGCTGCACGTATTGCATGGCTGAGGAAATGACCTTCCTGCCACGCAATCAAGTCATGAGTCTCGAAGAATCGCTGCGGGTGGCCGAAGCTTTCGTCGGCCTGGGCGTGAACAAATTGCGACTGACCGGCGGCGAGCCGCTGGTGCGCAAGAACGTCATGTGGCTGATCGAACGTCTTGGTGCCCTGCCCGGCTTAGACAACCTGGTGCTGACCACCAACGGTTCGCAACTCGACCGCTTTGCCGAACCGCTCAAGGCTGCCGGCGTCAGACGCCTTAACATCAGTCTCGACACCCTCGACCCGGAGCGCTTCCGGCAGATCACGCGGATCGGCGAACTGAGCAAGGTCCTGCGCGGCATCGAGGCGGCATCGACGGCCGGTTTCCGCCGCACCAAACTGAACACGGTGATGATGCGCGGCACCAACGATCATGAATTTGTCGACCTGGTCCGTTTTGCCATTGCCCAAGGCCTGGATATTTCCTTCATCGAGGAAATGCCGTTGGGCGAAATCCATGGACGCAGCCAGACCTACATTTCCACCGAGGAAACCCTGGCACTGCTCGGACAGCATTTCGAACTGACGCCATCGGACGAAAACTCCGGCGGGCCGGCGCGTTACTGGCGGATTCCCGGTTGTGAAACACGGGTCGGTTTCATTTCGCCGCACAGCCACAATTTCTGTGACAGCTGCAACCGGGTGCGCATCACCGCCAAGGGAGAACTCTACCCCTGCCTGGGACAGAACGACGCCCTCAACCTGCTGCCGGTGCTGCGCAGCGGCGACGACCTCGCACTCCGCCAGGCGATAATGGACAGCATGGGAATCAAGCCCTTCGGGCATGACTTCTCCAACCAGATGAACAACCCACAGGTCATCCGCTTCATGTCGATGACCGGCGGCTGACCAGCGCCATGCCTGCGGTCAAGGCTTCCTGGTTATCGTCGCTGCAGTATCCGACGGCGATTCTTGGCGCGATTGCCCTGGTGGTGGTCGGTCTTGCCTTGAATCTTCTCCTGCCCGGCCTGTTTTCCGTCCTGCTGCTGAGTGTGGCCGGCGTCGCGATGCTCTGGCTGGCAAATGCCGAATTCCAGCATTACCGCTCGATTTCCCAGGCCTACCAACTGGCCATGCAGGCTGCACACGACGGCTTCTGGGATTGGGACCCGGTCAGCAAGAAACTTCGCGTCGGCTCCCGGCTCCTCCAGATACTGGGCTATCGTGAGGACTTCCTGCCCGACACCCACGCCTGGCTCCGCCTGGTGCATCCGGACGACGTTGCTTTCTACAATCGCGAAGTCGCCCGGCACATCAAGGGCGAAACCGATCATTTCTATTGCGAGTACCGGGTACTGGCCAGCGACGGGCAGTACCGCTGGATCGCCTCGCGCGGACTGGCCGTCCGCGACCGGCACGGAACCGCTTACCAGATGGTCGGCTCGGTCACCGACATCACCGAACGCCGGCAACATCAGGAGGAACTGGAGTTCCTGGCTCGCCACGACAGCCTGACCGGTCTGCCCAACCGCCTGCTTTTCGCCGAACAACTGCAGGCCGCCATCGACGAGGCCGGCCGGCAGCAACAAACGCTGGCCGTCCTGTTCATCGACCTAGACCGCTTCAAGAACATCAACGACAGCCTCGGTCACCGTGCCGGCGACCGCATGCTGCAAACCGTCAGCACCCTCCTGCGCAACCTGTTGCCGGCCGGCAGTCAGCTCTATCGCCAGGGCGGTGACGAATTCATCATCATCCTGCCGCAAAGCGATGGCGCCACGGCGCTGGCTGTTGCCCAGAAACTCAAGGACGCGCTCGGCGAACCGCTGGTCGATGACGACACGACTTTCCTGAGTACCGCCAGCATCGGCATCAGCCTGTTTCCGGAAGATGCCAGCGACGGCGAAACCCTGTTGCGTCACGCCGATGCGGCAATGTATGCGGCCAAGGCCCTGGGCGGCAACGCCATCCGTTTCCACACGCCGCAGATGGATGAGCGCCTGAGCTTGCGGATATCGCTCGAAACGCGACTGCGCAAGGCACTTCAGGACGATTGTTTCGAACTGCACTACCAGCCCAAGCTCAGCCTGGCCGATGGTCGACTGGTCGGCGCCGAGGCCCTGCTGCGCTGGCGCGACGGCGACAAAATGATCCCGCCGGACCAGTTCATTCCGGTCGCCGAGGAATGCGGACTGATCGTCCCGCTCGGCGACTGGGTCATCGACCGTGCCGCCCGGCAGATTGCCGAATGGCGGCAGCTTTACGGCGGGATCCCGCCGATCGCCATCAACCTGTCGCCGCGCCAGTTCTGGCGCCCTTCCGTCTCGCAACGGATACTCGACACCCTGGCGGAAAACGGCTTGCCGACGTCGGCGATGGATGTTGAAGTCACCGAGTCGGTCGTCCTCGACCCCGGTGGCGACGGTGTCGACCAGCTGTCGCGCCTGCGTGCGGCCGGCATCGGCATCGCCCTCGACGATTTCGGCACCGGTTACTCGTCCCTCTCCTACCTGCAGCGGCTGCCGGTCGGCTCACTCAAGATCGACCGCGCCTTCATCACCGGGCTGCTCGACGACGAACAGCAGCACAACAGCGAGCCGCTGGTCCGGGCGATCATTGCCATGGCGCACAGCCTGTCGCTGGAAGTCGTCGCCGAAGGGGTCGAGACACAAGCCCAGTGGGACATCCTGGCGGCACTGGGCTGCGATGTGGTGCAAGGCTACCTGGTCAGCCGCCCGCTGCCGCACGCACAGTTTGCCGAACGCTTCCTGAGTCAGACACCGCCCGCTCAGGGATAAACCTTGCAGAAACCGATGCCATTGACCGGGTCGCTGACCAGGCCGAGCAAGGTGAAGAAAATCGACAGACCAATGAAAAAGGCGACCCAACGGGCCGCCTTCCGGTGACGCTGTACCAGTTCCCGGCAGGGCTGGCAGAAGCGCATGACAATTACAGGCCGCGTTGCGCCCGCTTGCGTTCGATTTCCGTCAGATGGCGCTTGCGCAGACGGATCGACTTCGGCGTCAGTTCCACCAGTTCGTCCTCGTCGATGAATTCGACGGCAGCTTCCAGGCTGAGCTGGACCGGCGGCACCAGACGGACGGCTTCGTCAGTCCCCGAGGCGCGGACGTTGGTCAGCTGCTTGCCCTTGATCGGGTTCACGACCAGATCGTTCTCGCGGCTGTGGATGCCGATGATCATGCCCTCGTACAGCTTTTCGCCCGGGCTGACGAACATGCGGCCGCGATCCTGCAGCTTCCACAGCGCGTAGGCCACGGCTTCGCCGTTGTCCTGCGAGATCAGCACGCCGTTGCGACGCTCGGCGACGGTGCCTTCCTTGACCGGGGCGTATTCGTCGAAGACGTGGCTCATCAGGCCGTTGCCGCGGGTCAGGTTCATGAACTCGCCCTGGAAACCGATCAGGCCGCGGGCCGGGATGCGATATTCGATACGGACGCGACCGCGACCGTCCGGCACCATGTCGAGCATCTCGCCCTTGCGCAGGCCGAGCGCTTCCATGACGCCGCCCTGGTGTTCTTCCTCGACGTCGACGGTCAGCTGCTCGTACGGCTCGCATTCGACGCCGTCGATGACCTTCTTGACCACGCGCGGACGACCGACGGCCAGTTCGTAGCCTTCGCGGCGCATGTTTTCGAGCAGGATGCCGAGGTGCAGTTCGCCGCGGCCGGCCACGTCGAAGACGTCGCCGTTCGGAGTGTCATGCACGCGCAGCGCCATGTTGGTCAGCAGTTCCTTGTGCAGGCGATCGCGGATCTGGCGGCTGGTGACGAACTTGCCTTCGGTACCGGCGAGCGGGCTGGTGTTGACCATGAACTGCATGGACAGCGTCGGTTCGTCGATCTTCAGCAGCGGCAGTGCTTCCGGCTGGTCCGGATCGGTCACGGTACAGCCCAGCACCAGATCCTCGATACCGGTGATCTGGACGATGTCACCGGCCAGCCCCTCTTCCATCTCGACCTTGTTCAGGCCCTTGTAGCCGAACACCTGACCGATCTTGGCCTTGATCGGCGAGCGGTCGTGCTCGGCGGCCTCTTCTTCGGTGCCGAACATGACCATCACGTTCTGGCCGGTCTTGACGCGGCCGCGGATGATCTTGCCGACGCCGATGCGACCGACGTAGGACGAATAATCGAGCGCGGAAATCTGCAGCTGCAGCGGCGCGTCGACATCAGCATCGGGGGCCGGCACATGGCGCAGGATGGTGTCGAACAGCGGCTTCATGTTTTCGCGCGGCTGGTCGAGTTCCATCGCCGCCCAGCCGTTGAGGCCGGAAGCGTAAACGATCGGGAAGTCGAGCTGCTCGTCGGTGGCGCCGAGCTTGTCGAACAGGTCGAATGTCAGGTTGACAGCATTGTCCGGATCGGCGCCGTCGCGGTCGACCTTGTTGACCAGCACGATCGGACGCAGGCCCTGGGCCAGCGCCTTCTTGGTCACGAAACGGGTTTGCGGCATCGGGCCTTCGGCGGCGTCGACCAGCAGCACCACGCCATCGACCATGCCGAGCACGCGCTCGACTTCACCGCCGAAGTCCGCGTGGCCCGGGGTATCGACGATGTTGATGTGGATGCCTTCGTATTCGACGGCGGTGTTCTTGGACAGGATGGTGATGCCGCGTTCTTTTTCGATGTCACCAGAGTCCATCACGCAATCGACCACCTGCTGGTGGGCTGCGAAAGTACCGGATTGGCGGAGCAGCTGGTCGACCAGCGTGGTCTTGCCGTGGTCGACGTGGGCGATGATGGCGATGTTGCGGATGGGGCGTGCGGACATGTTTGTAGGAATAGTCAGAAAAATCAAAGGCGTGATTCTACCATCCCATGCTGCGTCGCAGCATATTTGCTCGAACAAGCCGATAAATAATTTCAAGTTTGCTAACAACTGCGATTGGACAGCAAACCGCAGCTTGCCTATGCTCGCGGCAAGACCTCCCGGAGTACCCAAAATGCTGCATCGCGCCCTCACCCTCTGCCTCCTGGCGCTGCTTGCCGCACCGGTAGCCGCAAGCTGGCAGGACCGAAGCAAGCATGACGAAGCCAGGATGGTGGATATCCGCCACGACGGCGAGAAGCGCCGCTACGCGCTGTACGTTCCGCCCGGTCTGGATACCAGCAAGCCAGCGCCACTGGTGCTGGCCTTTCACGGCGGCGGCGGACACGCCGAGTTCATGGCCGACGACGCACGCTACGGTTTGATCAGCAAGGCGCGCGAGGCCGGTTTCGTCGTCGCCTTTCCCAATGGATACAGCCGCTTGCCGCGCGGCCGGCTGGCCACCTGGAACGCCGGCGGCTGCTGCGGCGATGCGCGTGACCGCGGCAGCGACGACGTCGGCTTCAGCCGCGCCGTGGTCGCCGATATCGGCCGCCGGGTGGCAATCGACCGCCAGCGCGTTTTCGCCACCGGCATGTCGAACGGTGCCATGATGGCCTACCGGCTGGCCTGCGAAGCCGCCGACCTGGTCCGCGCAGTGGCCGCCGTCGCCGGTACCGAGGCCGTCGCCGAATGCCGACCGGCGCGGCCGGTGCCGGTCCTGCACATCCACGCGCGCAACGACACGCATGTGCTGTTCGACGGCGGCGCCGGCCCGGACGCCTTTCGCGATGCGAGCAAGGTCATGGATTTCGTCTCGGCGCCGGAAACGGTCAAGCGCTGGGTCGGCCGCAATGCCTGCCAGACGCAACCCGAACGCACACTGGAACGACCTGGCGCCTGGTGCGAACGCTACCGCGGCTGCCGCGACGGCGCCACCGTCCAGCTCTGCGTCACCGCCGACGGCGGCCATTCCTGGCCGGGCGCCGAGGCCGTCCGCCGCGGCAAGGAAAACGCCTCGCAGGCGCTTGACGCCAGCGAGGCGATCTGGACTTTCTTCAGCGAAGTGTCAGGCGCCCGGCGCTGAAACTCAGCCTTCCTTGTTGCGCATGAAGTCGGCGGTATTGAAGAAGTTGTTCAGCAAGACCTTGCGGATGTCTTCCTCGATGCCGACATCCTCCATCGCCAGCACCATGCAGGCGACCCACTGGTCGCGCTCGAGCGTACCGATGGCGAAGGGCATGTGGCGCGCGCGCAGACGCGGATGGCCGTATTCCTCGACGAACAGGTCGGGGCCGCCGAACCAGCCGGAGAGGAACTTGAACAGCTTGTCGCGCGAGCCGGCCAGGCTGGGCGGGTGCATCGCGCGCAGCTCGGCGAACTGGGGAACGGTGTCCATCAGTTCGTAGAAGCGGTCGGCCAGCTTGCCGACCGTCGCTTCGCCGCCGATTTTCTCGTAGGTGGTGGCCTGTTTTTCTTCCATGCGGTTCTCCCTGTTTTTATCGTGGTGAGTTTTTCTTGCGCGGCGCAGGACGCTGACCGGAAGGACGCTGCGCGTTCGCCGGACGGGCCGCCGAGGCTGCATGACCGGTACGCGGCTTGCCGTGGGTCGAGCCCCCCGGTCTGGCAGGCGCAGATTTTCCGCCCGGCGCCGCTCTTGAGGCTACGGCAACGGCTGCCGCTGCCTTCATGCCAGTACCAGCCGGTTGCCAGGCTGGCACCAGCTGCTTCTTGCCGTTGCCGATCAGGTCGGCGCGACCCATTTCCTTCAAGGCCTCGCGCAGCAGCGGCCAGTTTTCCGGGTCGTGATAACGCAGGAAAGCCTTGTGCAGCTTGCGCTGGCGCGCCCCGCGCACGGCGCCGACGGTTTCCCCGCCCTGCCGGTGCAGCTTTTTCAGCGGGTTCTTCTCGGTGTGGTACATGGTCGTCGCCAGCGCCATCGGCGTCGGCAGGAAGGTCTGCACCTGGTCGAGGCGGAAGTTGTTCTTCTTGAGCCACAGCGCCAGGTTGACCATGTCCGTATCCTGGGTGCCCGGGTGCGCGGCGATGAAATACGGGATCAGGTACTGTTCCTTGCCGGCCTCGCGGGAAAAGCGGTCGAACAACTGCTTGAAGCGGTCGTAAGTGCCAATGCCGGGTTTCATCATCTTCGACAGCGGGCCGTCCTCGGTGTGCTCCGGGGCGATCTTCAGGTAGCCGCCGACGTGGTGCTGGACCAGTTCCTTGATGTACTCGGGCGAGCGCACCGCCAGGTCGTAACGCAGGCCGGAGCCGATCAGCACCTTCTTGACGCCCTTCAGGCTGCGCGCCCGGCGGTACAGCGAAATCAGCGGCGTATGGTCGGTGCCGAGGTTTTCGCAGATGTCGGGATAGACGCAGGAAAGCCGACGGCAGGCCGATTCGATCTTCTCGTCCTTGCACTTCAAGTGGTACATGTTGGCGGTCGGCCCGCCAAGATCGGAAACGATGCCGGTGAAGCCCGGCGTCTTGTCGCGCATTTCCTCGATCTCGCGGATCACCGAATCCTCGGAGCGGCTCTGGATGATGCGTCCTTCGTGCTCGGTGATCGAACAGAAGGTGCAGCCACCAAAGCAGCCGCGCATGATGTTGACCGAGAAGCGGATCATCTCCCAGGCCGGAATCTTGGCCTCGCCGTAGGCCGGATGCGGCCGACGGGCATAGGGCAGCTCGTAGACACCGTCGAGTTCCTCGGTAGTCAGCGGCACCGGCGGCGGATTCAGCCAGACGTCGCGCTCGCCGTGCGCCTGGCGTAAGGCGCGGGCGTTGCCCGGGTTGGATTCGAGGTGAAAGGTGCGCGAGGCGTGGGCATAGAGCACCGGATCGTCCTTGACCTGCTCGTAGGCCGGCAGGCGGACGACGGTATGGGCGCGGCGTTCGCGGCGGGCGGCCAGGCGCTCGGCGCGCGAGACGATGCGCACCGGTTGGGCGCCATCGGTGGCAGCCGGCGTCGCACAGGCATTATTGTCAGTGCCCTCGTCCATCGCGTAGGGATCGGCGTGCTTGACCAAGGGGCCGGGCGTATCGACCTCGGTCGAATCCATCTCTTCCCACTCAGCGGACGGCAGCCAGTCGCGCCCGACCATGAAGGCGGTGCCGCGCAGGTCGCGGATTTCCGAAATTTTCTCGCCCTTGGCCAGGCGATGCGCCAGTTCGACGATGGCGCGTTCGGCATTGCCGAAGACCAGCAGGTCGGCCTTGGAATCGGGCAGCACCGAGCGGCGCACCTTGTCCGACCAGTAATCGTAGTGCGCGATGCGCCGCAGGCTGGCCTCGATCGAACCGATCACCACGGCCGAACCGGGAAAGGCCTCGCGGCAGCGCTGGGCATAGACGGTGACCGCACGGTCGGGCCGCTTGTTGGCCTCGCCATGCGGCGTGTAGGCGTCGTCCGAGCGGGGCTTGCGGTCCGAGGTGTAGCGGTTGACCATCGAATCCATGTTGCCGGCGGTGACGCCGAAGAACAGGTTGGGCTTGCCCAGTTGGCGGAAGTCGGCCGCCGAATTCCAGTCCGGCTGGCTGATGATGCCGACGCGGAAGCCCTGGGCTTCGAGCAGGCGCCCGATCAGCGCCATGCCGAAACTCGGGTGGTCGATGTAAGCGTCGCCGGTGATCAGGATGATGTCACAGGAGTCCCAGCCGAGCTGGTCCATTTCGGCCCGGGACATCGGCAGGAAGGGCGCCGGACCGAAGCGGTGGGCCCAGAATTTGCGCCACGAGAAGAGCGGACGAATGGCTGGCTGAGTGGTGTTTGTAAGCATGCAATATTTTACCTAAGTGTGCCAAGTGCCATGGCATACTTGGATTTTTCAACGCCCGTAAAGCTTTCAGGCAACGATGAATCTACCCATCCGCGAACAGTCAGGCGTGCTGATCGTCGAAGTCGGCGGTCGCATAGACCACAGCATTGCAGAAGAGTTCACCCGGGCACTCGACCCCTTGCTGGCCAACTGCTCCCAGGGTCAATTGCCGGTCTTGCTCGATTTCTCCGGCGTGATCTACATCAGCAGTGCCGGACTGCGCGTCCTGATGATGGCCTCGCGCCAGGCCAAGGCCCAGCAGGGCAGCTTCGCCATCGCCGCGCTGACGCCCCTGGTCCAGGAAGTATTCACGATCAGCCGCTTCAACCTAATCGTTCCCTGCTATGCCAGCGTGGACGCAGCCTGCAAGGTACTCGGCCAATGAAACAGGTGGTTTTCTGGGGTACCCGGGGCTCATTGCCGACGGCAATGACCAGTCACGACATCCGGGAAAAGATCGTTTCCGCGCTGGTTACCGCCAATGGCCGGAGTTTCCGCAATCGCGCCGCCATCGACGAATTCGTCGACAGCCTGCCTTTTGCCGTCAGCTCGACCTTCGGCGGCAATTCCTCGTGCGTCGAGATCGTCGCCGACTGCCCTGAACACATCATCTGTGACATGGGCAGCGGCGCCCGCCCGCTCGGCCAGGCCAAGATCGCCCGTTTCGGCGTGCCCAACCCGCAGACCTATCACATCTTCGTCTCGCACCTGCACTGGGATCACCTGATGGGATTCCCGTTCTTCACGCCGATGTACATTCCGGGCAACCGGATCGTCATCCACGGTTGCCACGCGCAACTCGAGGAAGCCATCCGCCTGCAGATGCGAGCCCCCTGCTTTCCCGTGGATTACTCGCAGGCCGGCGCGAAAATCGAATTCGACCTGATGACGCCGGGCAAACCGCATTTCATCTGCGGCCTGAACGTCACGCCCAAGTTGCAACTGCATGCCGGCGACTCCTACGGCTACCGTTTCGACAGCGTCGACAAATCGGTGGTCTACAGCACCGACTCGGAACACAAGCTCGACGACATCGAATCCTTCGACGAATTCATCCGCTTCTTCGACAAGGCCGACCTGGTCATCTTCGACGCCATGTACTCGCTGGCCGAGGCCGCCTCGGTCAAATCGGACTGGGGACATTCGAGCAATGTCGTTGGCGTCGAGTTGTGCCAGGCCGCTGCCGCCAAGAAACTGGCGCTGTTCCACCACGAACCGATCCACGACGACAAACAGCTCAGCCGACTGCTCGCCGAAACCCGCCGCCTCGAGCAAATCACGCGCGGCGATCGGGCGCCGCTGGAGATCGTCTCCGCTTACGACGGACTGATCGTCGAATTGTGAGCCGCCTGACCGCCCTCGCCGCGGCCCTGCTGCGCGCCGGGCGGGGACGCCTGTTCCCGGTCGTGCTGCTGGCGATAGCCGCCGGCCTGCTGCACAACATCGAGCGCACGCCCTTGCACAACCTGCAGGCCAGCCAGTTCGACCGCTATCAGCGACTGCAGCCGAGACAACGCGAGAACGAGCCGGTCATCGTCGTCGGCATCGACAGCCAGAGTCTGGTTGCCCATGGCCAGTGGCCCTGGCCGCGCGATCTGGTCGCCCGCTTGTTGACTAGGATACAGGCCGGCAAACCGCTGGCCGTCGGTCTCGACTTCGTTTTCGCCGAGCGCGACCAGCATGCCCCCGAACTGATCGCCCGTCGCCTGCCCGGCAGCGCCCACCTGCTGCACGGTTTGCCCGACCCGGATGCGGTCCTGGCCGAGGCCGTCGGCCGCGCCCCGACCACGCTGGCGGTCGTCGGCCTGTCCCGCGAGTTGCCGGGCGCCCGGAAGCCGCTGCATCCCCTGCCGGCGGTAACAATGGACCCCGCCGCGACGACCGCCCTGCCGCACTTTGCCAGCGCCCTCGCCAGCCGCCCCGAACTCCAGACCGCAGCCGGCAGCGAGGGCTTCATCAACGCCACCCCGGACAATCTGGCCAGCCACGGCGAACGCGGCATCCTGCGCCGGGTCCCCACGCTGGCCTTCATTCACGACCAGCCCTACCTGTCGCTGCCGCTGGAAATGGTGCGCCAGGCGCTGGGCGGCGGCGAGGTCGCGGTCGACCAGAGCAGCGCCGGCATGCGTGGCATCCGGATCGGCGACTACCACCTGCCGACGCAGGCCAACGGCGAACTGCTGCTGCACTTCGGCAAGGCCAGCGCCAACTACTATCTGTCGGCGGCCGACGTCCTGGCCGGCGAGCATCCGCCGGAAATATTCGCCTCGCGCTTCGTCATCGTCGGTTTCAACAGCATCGGCCTGCAGGACCGGGTGATCAGCCCGCTCGGCGACAGTCTGCCCGGCGTGGACATTCACACCCAGGTCATCGAAAGCCTGCTCGAGCAAACCGCTTTACGCCGGCCGCACTGGATGCCGCTGGTCGAGATGAGCGCCCTGCTGTTTGGCGGATTGTTGCTGATCGCTGCCGTGCCGGCGCTACGTCCGCGTTACGCGGTCTTCACCTTCGCCGGCCTCAGCCTGAGCCTGGTCGGCAGCGGTTACCTGGCCTTCCTGGCCGGTCGCTGGCTGTTCGACGGACCGTCGCTGAGCGTCCTCCTGGCCCCGGTCTTCATGGCCCTGCTCGGCAGCACGCTGATTGCCGCCGACGCCCGCCGCCGCGAAGCGGAACGCCAGTTGCAGAGCAGCCGCGAGGAAGCCGCCCGCGTCGCCGGCGAACTCGATGCCGCCCGCAAAATCCAGATGGGCCTGCTGCCCGACCCGGAAAAGTGCTTTGCCGGAGAAAAGCGTTTCGCCATCGGCGCCGTGCTCGAACCCGCCCGAGCTGTCGGCGGCGATTACTACGACTGTTTCATGCTCGACAGGCAGCGCCTGTGCATCGCCATCGGCGACGTTTCCGGCAAGGGCGTGCCGGCCAGCCTGTTCATGGCCATCTCCAAGACCCTGAGCGGCACACTGGCCCGCCGCCACGACGATCTGGCCGCCGCCGTGCAGGACATCGAACGCGAACTCAGCCGGGAAAATCCGGCCTATCTGTTCGTCACCGCCTTCATCGCCATTCTCGACGTCGAATCCGGAACCCTGGATTACGTCTGCGCCGGCCACGATGCGCCGATGCTCAAGCGCGGCGCAGACATCCTGCGCATCGATACCGACACCATCGCCGGTCCGCCCCTGTGTGCGCTGGGCGACTATCCTTACGTTGCCGGCCGGAGCACCTTGTCGCCCGGCGACCTGCTCTGCCTGTTCACCGATGGCGTCAGCGAGGCCGGTGACGGCGGCGAACTATTTGGCACGCAGCGGCTGGCCGACTGCCTGGCGACGCTCCCCGACGCCTCACCGAACCGGCAATGCGCGCTGATCCGCGACGCGGTCCGGCGCTTCGAGGCCGGCGCGGCGCCGGCCGATGACCTGACCCTGCTGCTGCTGCGCTGGAACGGACCACTCAGCGGATATTGATTTCCACCCGGCGGTTACGCGCTTCCTCGACCTCGTCGGCGGTGGCCACCAGCGGCTCCCGCTCACCGCGACCGGCGACTTCGAGTTTTTCTGCCGGCAGGCCCTCAGCCACCAGCAGATCGCGCATGGTCTGCGCCCGCTGCAATGACAGCGCGTCGTTGGCTTCCACCGAACCGACCCGGTCGGTATGGCCGATGACCATGACCTCAGGCGCCGTGCGCGCTGCAACTTCCTGCCTGACCCGGGCAAACTCGGCCTCGGACTCGGGCGTCAGACGATCGCTGCCGAGTTCGAAATAGAGCACGAAGCTGACCGGACGGACCGGCAGCGCCTGCAAGGTCTGCGCGTAACGGGCCTGCACCGTTTCGGCATCGGTCTGATCGGCGCGATTGATGCCAAGGCGCCGGACCGTTGCCGCGTAGGGCTGGTCGAGCACCTGTTCGGTACCAGCGCGATCCCGCAGCACGACGGCGGCCGGCTTGCCGTCGGGCGACGGCAGCAGGACCACGCGCTCGCTGGCACAACCGGCCAGCAGGAGTAACGCCAGCCCCGGCAGCAGCAACTTATTCATTGCTGCCCCCGGCGACCTCGATGATGAACTCCGTGCCGCGAACGCCAAGCACCGACGTCGGCGTATGGAAATCGACCGATTCCGGTGTCCGCTTGGCGATCTTGCCGGTAGCGACCGACAACGTCCCTTTACGGACGCCGACCGACATCCGGCCATCCAGCGTCGAACTGTCGAAAACGAATTTGTCGATCACCACCAGCGAGCCCGGACCAGCGGAAAGCAGCGTGTTGTCGCGCAAGGTCACACCCACGGCACCATCGCCCCCGGTGCGCACACGGTCGGCAACCAGCACCTGGGTACCCACCGGAGCCGGCAGGGTTGCGCCCTGGCGCTCAATGACGACCTGCCCGCTGCTCGTCTTGACCATGCCGGCCACGTCGGCCGCCAGCGCGGAAAGACTGCCGGCCATGCCGACAATCATCAAAGCTGCTGCACGATGTGATCTAATCATTGCCCTGTCGTCCTGTATTTGTCATGAGCGAACATTCTACGGAAATTTCGGTCCCGGCGCGCCACCAGGCGCTGGCCCAGCTGAACGCCGGCATCGCCGATGCCTGCGCGGGCCTGGGTATTTCCGGGACGGATTGCCTGCGCCTGCAACTCGTCGCCGAGGAATTGTTCATCAACACCATCGACCATGGCCTGCAGCGAAACAGCGACAGCATCGTCCGCCTGGTTGTCGGACGCGACGACGGCGGTCTGACGCTGCGTTACGAGGATGAAGCACCGGCCTTCAACCCCTTCCTGCCGCCCGCCACAACGGCCGGCGACGACAGCATCGGCGGACTCGGCCTGGCACTGCTCAGCGGCATGAGCCAGTCGCAGCACTATCGCCGCGAAGGCGGGCGCAACATCGTCGAGATCGGCCTTCAGGCTCCCTGACGCAACGCCGCCAGCGGCGGCACGGCGAGCAGCCGGCGCATGCCCAGCCAGCCGGCCAGCGTGGTCGCCAGCGCGCAAAGCACGGCCGCCAGCAGCGGCGATGTCAAGGAAAACACGGGGTCGAGCTGGAACACCTGGCGCGCCAGCAACTGGCCGACCACCGCCGCGCCCAGTGCCGCAATCAGGCCGGCCAGCGCGCCGACGGCCGCCAGTTCGACCAGCAGGGCGGCGCGCAATTGATCGCGGCGGGCGCCCAGCGCGCGCATCACGGCCAGTTCGAAACGCCGCTCGTCGATCGCCGACAACAGCGCGGCGTACAGCACCACGGCGCCGGCCGCCAGCGTGAACAGGAAAACCACCTGAACGGCCGCCACCACCTGCCCGACCACCGACTGGATCTGGGCCAGGATGGCGTCGATGTCGATCACCGTCAGGTTGGGGAATTCCTCGACCAGCCGCGCCGCTGCCGGACGTTGCGCGGCGCTCAGGTGGAAGCTGGTGATGTAGCTGGCCGGCGCGTCTTCGAGCACGCCCGGCGGCGTCAGCACGAAGAAATTGACGCGCATCGAATCCCAGTCGAGTTTGCGCAGGCTGGTCACCTCGACCGGCTTTTCGACACCGGCCACCGAAAACACCAGGCGGTCGCCGAGGGCGATACCCAGGGTCTTGGCCAGCCCGGCCTCGACCGAGGCTTCTCCCGCTTTACCGGAGAACCAGCGCCCGCTGACCAGTTCATTGCCCGTCGGCAGGTCGGCCCGCCAGGAGAGGTTGAATTCGCGTTCGATCAGGCGCTGCGCCCGGTCGTCGTCAGGAAAATCGGCGGCGCTGATCGGCCGGCCATTGACGCTGAGCAGGCGGGCGCGAACCATCGGCGCCAGTTCGGCGGCGATGCCCTGCCCGGCCAGCCATTCAGCCACCGCCTGGCGCTGGTCCGGCTGGATATTGATGACGAAACGATTCGGCGCGTCGGCCGGCACCGATTTCTGCCAGGCCTCGACCAGCTCCAGCCGGGTCACGCCGAGCAGCAGCAAGGCCATCAGACCGATGCCGAGAGCGACGACCTTCAGGGTATTGGCCGCGCCATGCCGCGCCAGCGTCGCCAGACCCTGACGCCAGCCGAAGCCGGCACCGCCGCGCAGCCGGCCGGCCAGACGCACGGCCAGCCAGGCAATGCCCCAGAACAAGGCCAGCGCCCCGACAAAACCGCCCACCGCCAGCAAGCCCAGGCGCAAATCGCCGGCCGCACGCACGATCAGCACGGCCAGCAGCAGGAAACCGAACAGGTAACCGATGACCGCCAGTGGTGCCGGCGGCCCCAGTTCCCGGCGCAGCACCCGCAGGGTCGGCACCCGCGCCAGTTGCAACAATGGCGGCACGGCGAAACCGAACAACAGCACGGCGGCAACCAGCAGGCCTTCAAGTACCGGGCCGCTGCCGGGCATCGGCAACTGCGCGCCGAGCAGGCCGCTCATTGCCGAAACCAGCGCGAAATGGGCGGCAAAGCCGAGCAACACGCCAAGCAAGGTGGCCAGCAGCGTCATCATCAGAAAACCCAGCACGTGCAGGCGCAGCAGCCCGCCCTGGGTCGTTCCCAGGCAACGCAGCACGGCACAGGCATCGAGATGGCGCTGCATGTAGCGGCGCGCCGCCAGGGCCACGGCGATCGCTGACAGGATCACCGTCAGCAAGGTCGCCAGACCGAGGAAACGCTGCGCCTTGTCGAGCGCATTGCGCACTTCCGGGCGGGCATCGGCGATTCCTTCCAGACGCTGGCCGCGATCCAGCCGGCTTTCGGCCCACTCGCGCCAGCCGGCCAGCGCCGGATCGCTGCCGGCGAGCAGCAGCCGGTAACGGACGCGGGCGCCGAACTGGATCAGTCCGCTGGCCGGCACGTCGTCGATATGCATCATCAAGCGCGGCGCCACCGAAAACAGGTTGAAGCTGCGATCCGGCTCCTGGGTCAGCACCCCAGCCGCCGGCAACTGCAATTCGCCGACCCCGACCTTCGCCCCCGGCGTCAGCGCCAGCAGGCCGAACAGGCGGGCATCGCCCCAGACGCTGCCGGCGGATGGCCCGCCGGCCACCGCCTGATCTTCGCCATCGACCTGAGCAGCCAGACGCAACTGCCCGCGCAAGGGATAGGCGCTGCCGACCGCCTTGATTTCGACCAGTTGCGCCCGCCCTTCGGCGAAAACCATGCTTGGGAAAACCAGCGTGCGCACGACACGCAGGCCGCGCGCCTGGGCTTCACGAACGAATGCCTCGTCGATCGGCTGATCGGCGACCAGCACCAGATCGGCGCCGAGCATCTGGCGCGCTTCCAGTTCCAGGGTGCGGCCGACCCGGTCGGCCAGGAAACCGACCGCCGACACGGCGGCAACGGCGATGCACAGGGCGACGAACAGCAGGCGCAACTCGCCGGCTCGCAATTCGCGCTTGAGCATGCGCCAGGCCAGGCCCAACATCATTGCAGTTCCCGGATGCGCTGGACGGCTTCCTCGACGCGCTTGACGGCGATCACCTCCATGCCTGGAATGACCTGGCGCGGGCGGTTGGCCTCGGGAATCAGCGCCCGCGTGAAACCGAGCTTGGCCGCTTCCTTCAATCGCTCCTGACCGCGCGGTGCGGGCCGGATTTCACCGGCCAGACCAACTTCACCAAACACTATAAGTTTATCTGGCAATGCCTTGTTTTTCAATGAAGAAGTAATTGCCATAATGACTGCCAGATCGCCTGCCGGTTCGCCGATCTTGACCCCGCCGACGGCATTGACGAAGACGTCCTGATCGAAGCAGACGATGCCGGCGTGGCGGTGCAACACCGCCAGCAGCATGGCCAGACGCTGCGCGTCCAGCCCCACCGTCAGCCGGCGCGGGTTACCATGCGCGGTATCGACCAGCGCCTGGATTTCCACCAGCAGCGGCCGCGTTCCCTCCTGCGTCACCATCACGCACGACCCGGCGACTTCCTGGCCGTGCTGCGACAGGAACATCGCCGACGGATTGCTGACCCCCTTGAGCCCGGTCTCGGTCATGGCGAAGACGCCAAGTTCATTGACTGCGCCGAAGCGGTTCTTGACCGCGCGCACCAGGCGGAAACTGGAATGCGTGTCGCCCTCGAAATAGAGCACGGTATCGACCACGTGTTCGAGCACGCGCGGCCCGGCCAGCGCGCCTTCCTTGGTCACGTGGCCAACCAGGATCACGGTGATGCCAGCCTGCTTGGCCAGACGCGTCAGTTGCGCCGCGCATTCGCGCACCTGGGCGACCGACCCCGGCGCACTCGACAACTGATCCGACCACAGCGTCTGGATCGAGTCGATCACCGCCACCTGCGGTTGCTCGGCCTGCAGCGTCGCCAGAATGCGCTCGAGGTTGATCTCGGCCATCAGCGGCAGATTGCCGGTATCGAGATTGAGCCGGCGGGCGCGCAGGGCGACCTGCTGCCCGGATTCCTCGCCGGTCACGTAAAGCACCTTGTGCGCCTGGGCCAGGTGCGCCAGCGCCTGCAACAACAAGGTACTCTTGCCGATGCCCGGATCGCCGCCGATCAGCACCACGCCGCCACCGACCAGACCGCCGCCGAGCGCGCGGTCGAACTCGCCGATGCCGGTCGCGATGCGGTCGGCCTCACGCGCCTCGATGTCGGCCAGGTTCTGCAGCTTCGCTGCCGGGGCCAGCGACTCGAAACGGTGGTTGCCGGGCTTTTCGGCAATCGTCTCGACCAGCGTGTTCCAGGCATTGCAGCCGGGGCACTGGCCCTGCCACTTGGGGCTGGTCGCCCCGCATTCGGTACAACTGTAGAGCGTCTTGGCTTTGGCCATTTATTGTCCGTCGATGGTCACCGGCACGCGCGGCGCCAGGGCACAGAAAAGTTCGTAGGCAATGGTGCCGGCGGCGGCGGCCACCGCGTCGGCCGGCACGTAACCGGCCTCGCCCGGCCCCCACAACGTCACCGGACTGCCGATGCCGGCGTCGGGGATGTCGTTGAGATCGCAGGCCAGCATGTCCATCGACACCCGGCCGACGGTACGCGTCAGCTTGCCAGCAACGGCAATCGGCGTGCCGGTCGGCGCATGACGCGGATAGCCGTCGGCGTAACCGCAGGCGACGATGCCGATGCGCATCGGCCGTTCGGCAACATAGGTGCCGCCGTAGCCGATGCGTTCGCCGGTGGCGACCGTCTGCACGCCGATGATCCGGCTTTCCAGCACCATCGCCGGCTGCAGGCCGAACTCCTCGGCCGACTGGTCGGCAAACGGCGAAGCGCCGTAGAGCATGATCCCCGGCCTTACCCAGTCGCCATGCGCCAGCGGGTGGCGCAGGATGGCCGCCGAATTACCCAGGCTGACCGGCCCGTGCCATTCGCCAGCCATCGCCTGGAAACGCTCCAGTTGCCAGAGCACGCCGCGCTCGCCGTCGGCTTCGGCGAAATGCGTCATCAGCGTCAGGTTGAGCGCGGGAATCCGCTTCAGGCGCTCCCAGGCGGTCGGCAGCGCACTTTCGGTGAAACCGAGGCGGTTCATGCCGGTATTGAGTTTGAGATAGACGCTCAACGGCCGGTCGTTGCGGGCCTGCGCGGCCAGCATGTCGATCTGCTCCAGGCAATGGACGACGCTGTGCAGGCCGTGTTCGACCACCTGCTTGGCGTCGTGGATGCCGAAAATGCCTTCGAGCAGCAGGATGGGCTGACGCACGCCATGCTCGCGCAGGGCGACGGCGTTTTCACATTCGAGCAGGGCAAAGCCATCGGCCTCGCTGCGCAGGGCGTCGACCGCGCGCATCTGGCCGTGACCGTAGGCATCGGCCTTGACCACCGCCCAGGCCCAGGCATCCGGGGCATGCGCCTTGGCCTGGCGATAATTGTTGAGAATGGCCGCCGGCCGGACGCGGGCGCGGATCGGGCGGGAAATCTTCATGCTGCGTGTTCCTTGAGCTGGCGCCGGGCGAAATCGATGAAGGTGGTCAGCACCCGCGACTGGAAACGTTCCTGCGGGTGAATCAGGTAGAGGCCGCGCTTGAGCGGCGGATCGAGCGGAATCCCGCGCAATTCGCCGAGCGCAATCTCACGGGCGGCCACCGCGCGCGACACGATGGCAAACCCCAGGCCGGTAGCGACGACGCCCTTCAGCGCCTCCGGACTGCCCAGTTCCATCTGCGCCTTCAGGCTTTCCGGGGCAATGCCGTGCTCGGCAAAATAGGCGTCGGTGATCTCGCGCGTTCCCGACCCCGGCTCGCGCGAAATGAATTCGTAATCAGCGAGGTCGGCCGGACGCAACACCGGAAACTCGGCCAGCGGATAATCCGGCACGCAGATGACCTGCAGTTCGTCCTCGCAACACATCCGGCTTTCCAGCCCGGACAGTTTCGCCGGTGCTTCGATCAGTCCGACGTCGAGCGTATGTTCGGCGACCTGACCTTCGATGCTCTCCGAATTGCCGACAATCAGCCGGGCCCTGACCTGCGGGTAGAGCGCATTGAATTCGCCGAGCACGCGCGGCAGCATGAACTCGGCAATCGTCGTGCTGGCGCCGACCAGCAGCGGCCCGCGCATTTCACCGGTCATCTCGCCGATGCGGATGTCCATTTCGTCGGACAAGGCGAGGATCTTGCGAGCGTATTCGAAGGCCAGTTCGCCGGCCGGCGTCAGCGAAATGCTGCCGTGACGACGCTCGAACAGGCGGGTGGCGTATTGTTCTTCCAGTTGCCGGATCTGGAAGGTGACCGCCGGCTGCGTCATGAACAGGGCATCGGCCGCACGGGTGAAACTCAGATGTTTGGCTACGGCATGGAACACCTGCAAACGCCGGTCAGCCATGGGAGAACTCCAGAAATTGGCAAAGCGTTATTCAACCACATTCGTCCGCCTGTCCGCGTAACGGCGTGTATTTTTCCCTAGTCGCTGTCATCAAGCGGTAAGCAAGGGCCTTCAGGCTGCGATGCCCGCCATCGGCGGGCGCATTCCGTGGTATAAACCTCGCCCAAAGTAATAGATTAAGAGACAAAGTTTCGTGCCGTTCGGCTTCTACATCATCATGGCCGCGCAGTTTTTTTCCGCGCTGGCCGACAACGCCCTGCTGATCGTCGCCATTGCCGCCCTGCGCGACATGCAGGCGCCGGCCGAGTACGAGCCGCTGCTCAAGACCTGCTTCACCATCTCCTATGTTGCCCTGGCCGCCTTCGTCGGCGCGTTTGCCGACTCGATGCCCAAGGGCCGGGTCATGCTGATCAGCAACAGCGTCAAGATTTTCGGCTGCGGATTGATGTTCCTCCACGTTCACCCGCTCGCCGCCTACGCCATCGTCGGACTGGGCGCCGCCGCCTATTCACCGGCCAAGTACGGCATCCTCACCGAATACCTGCCGCATCGCCTGCTGGTCGTGGCCAACGGCTGGATCGAAGGCCTGACCGTCGGCGCCATCATCCTCGGCGTTGTCATCGGCGGCCTGCTGATCCAGCCCAACGTGACCAACCACCTGCTGGCCATTGATTTCCCGCTGATCGACACCGGACTCGACACCACCGCCGAGATTGCCGTGGCCATCATCGCCCTGCTCTACCTGCTGGCTGCGCTGTTCAATTTCTTCGTTCCCGACACCGGCGTCGACCACAAGCCGCTGAAGAAGAATCCGGCCTACCTGTTCCACGAATTCAATCACTGCCTCAAACTGCTCTGGCGTGACCGGCTCGGCCAGATTTCCCTGGCCGTCACCACCCTGTTCTGGGGGGCCGGCGCGACGCTGCAGTTCATCGTCATCAAATGGGCCGAAACCGCACTCGGCCTCAACCTGTCGCAATCCTCGATGCTTCAGGGCGTGGTCGCGGTCGGCGTCGCCACCGGCGCCATCGTCGCCGCCAAGTTCATCACCCTGCGCAAGTCGGTGCGGGTCATCCCGCTCGGCATCGCCATGGGCATCATCGTGCTGATCATGAACTTTGTCAGCGACATGTGGCTGGCCGTCCCGCTGCTGATCCTGATCGGCGCCCTGTCCGGCTTCTTCGTCGTACCGATGAACGCCCTGCTCCAGCACCGCGGCCACATCCTGATGGGCGCCGGCCACTCGATCGCCGTGCAGAATTTCAACGAAAACCTATCCATCCTGGTGATGACCGGCCTGTACTACGTGATGATCCGCGCCGACATGTCGATCTACTGGGTTCTGACCCTGTTCGGGCTGTTCGTCAGCGGCATCATGTACCTGATCCGCGAACGCCACCTGGCCAACCAGCGCGACCGCGACGACGTGATGCACCTGGACGATTCCCCGCACTGACCATGACGCTGCAAGCCTACGCAGGCGTCGCCCCCTACATCACCAAGGACGGCTCCGAAATCCGCGAACTGATGCACCCGTCGGTACATGGCAATCGCGCGCAAAGTCTCGCCGAAGCCACCATCCTGCCCGGCTGCAAAACCGAACTGCACCGCCACGCGATCACCGAAGAGCTTTACCACATCACCGCCGGCACCGGCCTGATGACCCTGGGCCAGGAACATTTCCCTGTCCGGCCGGGCGACACCGTCTGCATTCCACCGGGCACGCCACACTGCATCGAAGCCACCGGCGAGGCACCGCTCAAGCTGCTGTGCTGCTGTTCTCCGGCTTACGACCACGCGGATACTGAACTGCTTCAGGGCTGAGCCGGAGAACGTGTCGATGTTTTGCGGAAATATCGACAGGTTTCCTTGATCTGTCGACGGCAACGACATGTTCGGGCACTTGCTGAGCGCCTGCTAAAATCCGCATCTTTTTCCACCTGACCCAGCCGATGAGCAAAACCGCCGACAGCCCCAAGCACACCCCGATGATGGTCCAGTACCTCGGGCTCAAGGCAAAGCATCCGAACACCCTGCTCTTTTACCGCATGGGCGACTTCTACGAGTTGTTCTACGAGGACGCCGAGAAGGCGGCGCGGCTGCTGGACATCACGCTGACCACGCGCGGGCAGTCGGCCGGGGTGCCGATCAAGATGTGCGGCGTGCCTTTCCATTCGCTGGAGCCTTATCTGGCGCGGCTGGTAAAGCTGGGGGAGTCGGCGGTGATCTGCGAGCAGATCGGCGATCCGGCGACCAGCAAGGGGCCGGTCGAGCGGGCGGTGGCGCGCATCGTCACGCCCGGCACGCTGACCGATGCGGCGCTGATCGACGACAAACAGGACATCTGGCTGCTGGCGGTGACGACGCTGCGCAACACGGCCGGCATTGCCCGGCTGAACCTGGCCAGCGGCGAGTTCATACTGATCGAGGTGCCGGCTGAGCAGATTCCGGCGACGCTGGAGCGCATCCGCCCGGCGGAAATCCTCTATCCGGAAAGCTGGACGCCCAATTTCGGCGTCGACGTGGCGCGCACGCGCCAGCCGGACTGGTATTTCGATTTCGACTCAGCCCGGCGCCTGCTCTGCGACCAGTTCGAAGTCGCCTCGCTCGCCGGTTTCGGCGCCGAAGGCCTGAAGCCGGCGATTGCCGCGGCCGGCGCCCTGCTCCAGTACGCGCAGGCGACGCAGTCGGGCAAATTGCCGCATTTGCGCGGCTTGACCGTGGAAATCGAGGGCGCCTACCTCGGCCTCGATCTCGCTACCCGGCGCAACCTGGAACTGACCGAGACACTGCGCGGCCAGCCGTCGCCGACGCTGTTTTCGCTGCTCGACAACTGCGTCACCAGCATGGGCTCGCGCCTCTTGCGCCATACGCTGCACCACCCGCTGCGCGATCGGGCGATCCCGGCCGCCCGCCACGGTGCCGTCGAAGCCCTGCTCGACGATTACGGCCGCCTGGCCGGCGAGACCAGAAAAGCCCTGCGCGGCATCGCCGACATCGAGCGCATCGCTGGCCGCATTGCCTTGCGCAACGCCCGTCCGCGCGACCTCGCCAGCCTGCGCGAATCGCTGGCCCGCCTGCCGGAACTGCGCGCGCCGCTGGCCGGCACGCCGTCGGCTTTGCTGCAGCAGTCGTTCGCCGAACTCGAAATGCCGGCCGAAACGCTTGACCTGCTGGTCCGCGCCATCGCCGCCGAACCGGGCGCCCAGGTGCGCGACGGTGGCGTCATCGCGCCGGGTTACGACGCCGACCTGGATGAGCTGCGCTCGCTCAACGACAACTGCGGCGCCTTTCTGGTCGACATGGAAGTGCGCGAGCGCGAGCGCACCGGCATCGCCAGCCTCAAGGTCGAATACAACAAGGTGCATGGCTTCTACATCGAGGTCACGCACGCCAATGTCGACAAGATCCCCGACGACTACCGCCGCCGCCAGACGCTGAAGAACGCCGAGCGCTACATCACGCCGGAACTGAAGGCTTTCGAAGACAAGGCGCTGTCGGCGCAGGAGCGTTCGCTAGCGCGCGAGAAGCTGCTCTACGAGGGCATTCTCGACGCGCTGCTGCCGGTCGTGCCGACGCTGCAGACCATTGCCCGCGCCGTCGCCCAGCTCGACCTGCTCGCCGGGTTCGCCGAGTCGGCCTTGAAGCGCAACTGGTGCAAGCCGGAATTTGCCGAAGAAACCCAATTGACCGTCGAAGGCGGCCGTCATCCGGTCGTCGAAAACGAACTCGCGCAGAGCGCCGAGACCTTCATCGCCAACGACTGCCGGTTGGCCGAAAGCCGGCGGCTGCTGCTGATCACCGGCCCAAACATGGGCGGTAAATCGACCTACATGCGCCAGGTGGCGCTGATCGCCCTGCTCGCCCACATCGGCAGCTTCGTGCCCGCCGACCGCTGCGTGCTCGGCCCGCTCGACCGCATCTTCACCCGCATCGGCGCTTCCGACGATCTGGCGTCCGGCCGCTCGACCTTCATGGTCGAGATGACCGAAGCCGCCGCCATCCTGCACCACGCGACGAACCAGAGCCTGGTGCTGATGGACGAGATCGGCCGCGGCACCTCAACCTTCGACGGCATGGCGCTGGCCTTCGCCATCCTGCGCCACCTGATCGACAAGAACCGCAGCCTGACGCTGTTCGCCACGCACTATTTCGAACTGACCCGGCTGTCGCACGAATACAGCGAACTGGCCAACGTGCACCTCGGCGCCGTCGAGCACAACGACCGCATCGTCTTCATGCACGCTGTCGAGGAAGGCCCGGCCAACCAGAGTTACGGGATCCAGGTGGCGGCGCTGGCGGGAATTCCGTCGGCCGTGGTGCGTGCGGCGAGAAAACAGCTACGTGAATTCGAGCAGCGCGCTGCCGTCGATCCGCTGCAACCCGACCTGTTCGCCCAGGATTTCCCGGCTGAACAGGCCGAAGCCAGCGAACCGGCGCCGCATCCGGTGGTCGAGCACCTCGGCGCCATCGACCCGGACAGTCTGACGCCGCGCGAGGCACTCGATGCGCTGTACGCGCTGAAAGGTTTGCTGAAGTAGCGAGCTTAGTGGTCGCAGCCGTCCTCATCGTCGGCGCCATGCACGTGGCCGTGCTCGATTTCCTCGGCGCTGGCCGGGCGGATGGCGGTGACGGTGCAGGTGAATACCAGGGCGCTGCCGGCGAGCGGATGGTTGCCGTCGAGGACGACCTTGTCGCCTTCGATGTCGGTCACGCGGTAGATCACGAAATCGTCGTCGCTACCGTCTTCCGGGCCGCCTTCGAACTGCATGCCGACCTGGAGTTCCTTGGGGAAATCCTTGCGCGGCTCGATCTGGACGAGTTGCGGGTCGTATTCGCCGAAGGCTTCGTCGGGCTGCAGCTTGACCTGGACCGACTCGCCGACGCTCTTGCCCTGCAGGGCTTCTTCGATCTTGGGGAAGATGTCGTCGTAGCCGCCGTGCAGATAGACGAGCGGATCGCGACCTTCGTCCACGACTTCGCCATCGGGATCGGTGACATGGTAGTCGAGGGTGATGACGGTATTGCGGGCAACCTGTTGGTTCATGTGTCGAGTTCCTTGACGAGGGCCAGTACTTCCTGGGCATGACCCTTGAAATTGACGTTGTAAAGCGCATGGCGGATGACGCCGCTGCGATCGATGATGAAAGTTGAACGGACGATGCCGGTTTTCGGCTGCCCATCCACCTCCCTCGTCTGCCAGACACCGTATTGCCGGCAGACTTCGCCTTCGGCGTCGGACAGGAGATTGATGCCTATGCCTTCCCTGTCCCTGAATTCCTGGTGTTTGAGACAGTCTTCCCGGTTGATGCCGAGTATGCTGCAACCCAGCTTCCGGAAATCGACCTCGTGGTCGGAAAAATCAGTGACTTCGCGCGTACAGGAGGGTGTTCCGTCCTTCGGGTAGAAAAGCAGGACAAGGTGTTGCTTATCCTGAAAACTCGCCAGATCGACAGTCTCCATATCAGCATCCGGCAAGCTGAATGTCGGGGCCTTATCGCCATTCTTGAGCAGCATGTCGTTCTCCTTGAGTGCTCAGCGTGGGACTGCTGAGAACGATTCTAGCTGAGCAAAATGGCGGTGGCTACAAGGTTTGAAGCGATTTACCGGCGCTCGCCAGCGGGCTCGTCGGGAATCTGGACAAACACTTCGTCCTGTTTCACCATGCCGAGTTCAAAGCGCGCGCGCTCCTCGATGGCATCGTAGCCCTGCTTGAGATCGCGGACCTCGGCATCGAGGCCCGCGTTGCGGATTTCCAGCTTGCGGGTTTCCTCCCGCTGGACCTTCAACTGACGGTCGTACTCCCATACCTTCAACCATCCTCCCTTGCCCAGCCACAATGGGTACTGGAGGAGGACGATCAGGGCAAGAAGGCCGACCGTCAGCCAGCGCATGAACGATCAGCGCAGGTTGTAGAAAGTCTCACGACCCGGATAGGAAGCGGTATCGCCAAGATCTTCCTCGATGCGGATGAGCTGGTTGTACTTGGCGATGCGATCCGAGCGCGACAGCGAACCGGTCTTGATCTGGCCGGCATTGAGACCGACGGCGATGTCGGCGATGGTGCTGTCTTCGGTTTCACCCGAGCGATGCGAGATCACCGCGGTGTAACCGGCGCGCTTGGCCATTTCGACGGCGGCGAAGGTTTCCGACAGCGTGCCGATCTGGTTGATCTTGATCAGGATGGCGTTGGCGATGCCCTTCTGGATGCCTTCCTTGAAGATGCGGGTGTTGGTGACGAAGATGTCGTCGCCGACGATCTGCACCTTGGAACCGAGGCGGTCGGTCAGCAGCTTCCAGCCGTCCCAGTCAGCTTCGGACATGCCGTCCTCGATCGAGACGATCGGGAACTGATCGGCCAGGTTGGCCAGGTAGTCGACGAACTGGGCCGAGGTCAGCTGCAGGCCTTCGCCGGACAGGTGGTACTTGCCATCCTTGTAGAACTCGGAAGCGGCGCAGTCGAGGGCCAGCAGCACGTCCTGGCCGGGCACGTAGCCGGCGGCCTCGATCGCCTGCATGATGATCTGCAGGGCTTCGGCGTGGCTACCGAGGTTCGGGGCGAAACCGCCTTCGTCACCGACGGCGGTCGAATGGCCGGCCTTGTCGAGCAGCTTCTTCAGCGCATGGAATATCTCTGCGCCGCAACGCAGGGCTTCGCGGAAGGTGTTGGCACCGACCGGCATGACCATGAATTCCTGGATGTCCAGGCTGTTGTTGGCGTGCTCGCCGCCGTTGATGATGTTCATCATCGGCACCGGCATCTGCATCGGCGCCATGCCGCCGAAGTAGCGGTACAGCGGCAGGCCGGATTCCTCGGCAGCGGCCTTGGCGACGGCCATCGACACGGCCAGGATGGCGTTGGCGCCGAGACGCGACTTGTTGTCGGTGCCGTCGAGCTCGATCATCGTCTGGTCGATGAAGGCCTGTTCCTGAGCGTCGAGGCCGATGATCGCTTCCGAGATCTCGGTGTTGATGTTCTCGACGGCCTG
Organism: uncultured Azonexus sp.; assembly: GCF_937982035.1. Classification (NCBI taxonomy): domain Bacteria; kingdom Pseudomonadati; phylum Pseudomonadota; class Betaproteobacteria; order Rhodocyclales; family Azonexaceae; genus Azonexus; species uncultured Azonexus sp. The sequence goes on along the minus strand of NZ_CALJNI010000001.1, from coordinate 332,174 downwards.
CATCACGCCCTTGCCGAGGTAACGGCTCTTGTCGCCGTCACGCAGTTCGATGGCTTCGCGGGTGCCGGTCGAAGCGCCCGACGGAACAGCCGCACGCCCCATGACACCGGACTCGAGCAGGACATCGGCCTCAACCGTGGGATTGCCACGGGAATCCAGGATCTCGCGGGCGACAACATCAACGATAGAACTCATATTTCTTCCTTGTAAACAGAAGGTTGAAAAAACAAATTAAAGTAAATTATTAGAATTTCAATTCTTCAAAACCGGCCGATTTGGCGGCCTTGTCCAGCGCCACCAAGGTCGCCAGCAGGCTTTCCATGCGATCCAGTGGCCAGGAATTCGGGCCGTCGGAGAAGGCCTTTTCCGGGCACGGATGGGTTTCCATGAACAGGCCGGAAATCCCCACCGCCACCGCCGCCCGTGCCAGCACCGGAACGAATTCGCGCTGACCGCCGGAAACCGTACCCTGCCCGCCCGGCAACTGCACCGAGTGGGTGGCATCGAACACCACCGGGCAACCGGTCTCGCGCATGATCGCCAGCGAGCGCATGTCGGAAACGAGGTTGTTGTAGCCGAAGCTGGCACCGCGTTCGCAGACCATCAGATTGTCGGCACCGCCATTGACCTCACGCGCCTTGTCGACGACGTTCTTCATGTCGCCCGGCGCCAGGAACTGGCCCTTCTTGATATTCACCGGCTTGCCGCAGGACGCCACGGCGTGGATGAAATCGGTCTGCCGGCAGAGGAAGGCCGGCGTCTGCAGCACATCGACCACGCTCGCCACCTGGGCGACGTCGTTGCCGTCATGGACATCGGTCAGCACCGGCACACCGACCTGGGCGCGCACAGCCTCAAGAATCTTCAATCCGCCATCGATGCCCGGACCGCGCACCGACTTGCCGGAGCTGCGGTTGGCCTTGTCGTAGGACGCCTTGAAGATGTAATTGACACCCAGGCGGGCGCAGATTTCCTTCATGCGGCCGGCGACATCGACGCACAATTGCTCCGATTCGGCGGTACAGGGACCGGCGATCAGGAAAAAAGGCTGGTCAAGACCAGCCTCGAAACCGCAGAGTTTCATCAGTTCTTGCCCTGCTTGTTGGCCAGCGCGGCCTTGACGTAGGACGTGAACAGCGGATGTCCCTGGCGCGGATTGGAGGTGAATTCCGGATGGAACTGGCAACCGACAAACCACGGATGGACGTCGGCCGGCAGTTCGACCATTTCGCACAGGTCGGTGCCCGGCGCCCGGCCGGAAACGACCAGGCCCTTGTCTTCCAGTTGCGCCAGCAGCGTGTTGTTCACTTCATAGCGATGGCGGTGACGCTCGGTGATCTCCGCGGCGCCGTAGATCTGGCGGGCCAGCGAACCTTCCTTGAGCTGGCAGACCTGGGCGCCGAGGCGCATGGTGCCGCCGATGTCGGAATCCTCGCTGCGCTTCTCGATCTTGCCGGAGGCGTCGAGCCACTCGGTGATCAGGCCGATCACCGGGTACGGCGTGTCGGCGACGAACTCGGTCGAGTGCGCGTCCTTCAGGCCGGCAACATGGCGGGCGAATTCGACGACGGCCATCTGCATGCCGAGACAGATGCCCAGATACGGCACCTTGTTCTCGCGGGCATAGCGGATCGCGGCGATCTTGCCTTCGGTACCGCGGCGGCCGAAACCGCCCGGCACGAGGATGGCGTCCATGCTCTCGAGCACGCCGGTGCCGTTCTTCTCGATCTCTTCCGAATCGAGATAGACGATGTTCACCTCGCTGCGCGTGTGGATGCCGGCATGCTTGATGGCTTCGATCAGCGACTTGTACGACTCGGTCAGATCGACGTACTTGCCGACGAAGGCGATCTTCACCTGGTGCAGCGGATGCTCCAGCGCCACGATCAGGTTTTCCCAGACCGACAGGTCGGCCGCCTTGGCCAGGATGCCGAGCTTGTGGCAGACGATTTCGTCGAGCATCTGCTCGTGCAGCATGCCCGGGATCTTGTAGATGGAGTCGGCGTCGAGACACTCGATGACGGCTTCCGGCATGACGTTGCAGAACAGCGCGATCTTGCGCCGCTCCTCGACCGGAATGGAGCGGTCGGCACGGCACAGCAGGATGTCCGGCTGGATGCCGATCTCGCGCAGTTCCTTGACCGAATGCTGGGTCGGCTTGGTCTTCAGTTCGCCGGCGGTCGGGATATAGGGTAGCAGCGTCAGGTGCATGTAGCAGACGTTGTTGCGGCCTTCCTCGATGCCCATCTGGCGGATCGCTTCCAGGAAGGGCAGCGACTCGATGTCGCCGACCGTGCCGCCAACCTCGACGATGGCCACGTCGGCCCCCTCGGCGCCGGCCTTGACCTTGCCCTTGATCTCGTCGGTGATGTGCGGGATGACCTGCACCGTCTTGCCGAGATATTCACCGCGGCGCTCTTTCTTCAGCACCGTGTCGTAAATCTGGCCGGTGGTGAAGTTGTTGCGCTTGGTCATCTTGGCGCTGGTGAAGCGCTCGTAATGCCCCAGATCGAGATCGGTCTCGGCGCCATCCTCGGTTACGAAGACCTCTCCGTGCTGGAAGGGACTCATCGTGCCGGGGTCGACGTTGATGTAGGGGTCAAGCTTGAGGTGGGTAACCTTGATGCCGCGGGATTCCAGAATGGCCCCGAGCGACGCGGCGGCGATGCCTTTGCCCAGTGAGGACACGACACCACCTGTAACGAAAACGTATTTGGTCATGGAAAGACAGGCTGCGGGAAAGCAGAATGATAGCCGAAAACATGCCGGGAGCGAAAGCCGTCCGCCGCTTCCGCCAGTCTCCGTTAAAATACCCGGCAACTGAAACAGACCGGAAAAGCACACATGTCCCAATTCTCTTTTGACGTCTCCATTGAGGAATTCGAAGTCAAGGTCCTGCAGGCCTCGCTGCAGGTGCCGGTGGTGGTCGATTTCTGGGCGCCCTGGTGTGCCCCATGCCAGACGTTGAAGCCGATGCTGGAAAAACTGGCCGAGGAATACCAGGGCCGCTTCCTCCTGGCCAAGGTCAATTCCGACGAATACCCCCAGCTGGCCGGCCATTTCGGCGTGCGCAGCATTCCGTCGGTGAAGGTCGTTTTCCAGGGACAACTGGTCGATGAATTCAACGGCGCCCTGCCCGAAGGCCAGGTCCGCCAGTTTCTCGACCGCATCGCCCTGCCCGCCGGCGAAAACGCCAACCCGCGCGAAGAGGCCGCCGCCCTGGCCGCCGAAGGCCGGTTCGAGGAAGCGCTGGCCAAGCTGGTCGAGGCCAGTCAGGCCAATCCGCAGGATCAGGCGGTGCAACTCGACGCCATCGAGGTACTGATGCATCTGGGCCGCAACGACGAAGCCGCGCAGTTGCTGGCCGGCGAATTCAAGGACGAACCGGCGCGCGCCGGCGCCCTGCGCGCCCGCCTGGCACTGGCCCAGGGCGCTGCCGACACCGAACCGCTGGAAGCGAAGCTGGCCGCCAACCCGGACGACCACGCCACGCGCCTCGAACTGGCCAAGGCCTATGCCGCGCAAAGCCGTTTCCGCGAGGCGCTCGACGCCGCGCTCGAAGTCGTCCGGCGCGACCGTTTCTTCGACGAAGGCGCCGGGCGCAAGGCCCTGCTCCAGTTCTTCGAGGCGCTGGCTGGCGAACAGTACGACGATCTCGTCCGCGAATATCGTCGCAAACTCTCCGCCGCGCTGAACTGACCTCACCGGTCGGTGCCGGCGCGCACCGACCGCCGCGATGCAGCTTTTCTACACCGACGTCTTCGTTCTGCCGCTGCCGCCGGGGCATCGCTTCCCGATGGAGAAATACGCCCGCCTGCGGCAGACACTGCTCGCCGGCGGCGATTTTTCACCAGACGACTTCCATCTGCCGCACGCCGCTACCGACGAGGAACTGCAGCGCGCCCACGACGCTGACTACATCCGGCGCATCAGCCTCGGCGAGATCGACGAAAAGATGCAGAAGGCCATCGGTTTTCCGTGGAGCCCGGGCATGGTCGAGCGCTCCCGGCGCTCGGCCGGCGCCACCATCGACGCCTGTCGTGCCGCCTGCGCCAGCCGGGGCATCGCCGCCAATCTGGCCGGCGGCACCCACCACGCCTTTGCCGGCCATGGCGAAGGCTTCTGCGTCTTCAACGATGCTGCCGTCGCCGCCCGGGCGATGCGCGCGGAAGGACTGGCCGGGCGCATCCTGATCGTCGATTGCGATGTGCACCAGGGCAACGGCACGGCCGCCATCCTCAGGAACGATCCCGACATCTTCACCTTTTCCATTCACGGCGCCCGCAACTACCCATTCACCAAGGAAAACAGCGATCTCGACATCGAGCTGCCCGACGGCTGCGGTGACCCGGCCTACCTGGCCCAGCTCGAGCATGGACTGGACACCGCCTTCGATCTCGCCTGCCCCGATCTGGTCATCTACCTGGCCGGTGCCGACCCCTATGCCGACGACCGGCTCGGCCGCCTGGCACTGAGCATGAACGGGCTGGTGGAACGCGACCGGCGGGTATTCCGGCGCTGCCGGGACGGCGCCATTCCGGTGGCCGTCGCCATGGCCGGCGGCTATGCGCGCAACATCGACGACACGGTCAGCATCCATGCCGCCACGATCCGCCTCGGCCGCGCCATGTGGCGCTAGAATCACGGCATGGACACCCGTCTCCTCCTGAGCCCATCGCTACGCCGCATCGAAGCCCGCCACGCCGACCTGCCGCTGATGCAGCGCGCCGGCCAAGCCGCCGCCGACCTGGCCAGCCAGCTGGCCGGCGAGCGTAACCGCCCCATCCTGGTGCTGGCGGGCCCCGGCAACAATGGCGGCGACGCCTTCGAGGCGGCCCGACTGCTGCGCCAACGCTTTTTCGATGTCCGCGTGCTGTTCGCCGGCCAGGCGGAACAACTGCCGGCCGACGCCGCTGCGGCCTGCCGGCGCTTCATCGACGCCGGCGGCGAGTTTTCCCGGACCGTGGAGGACGACCGGCACTGGGGCCTGATCATCGACGGCCTGTTCGGCATCGGACTGAAACGGGCGCCGGAAGGCATCTACGCCGAGTGGATCGCGCTGGCCAACCGCCTCGCCCGGCGCGACGACTGCGCCCTGCTGGCGCTCGACTGCCCGTCCGGCCTCGACGCCGACACCGGCCACCGGCCCGGCATCTGCATCGAAGCCACACACACCCTGACCTTCATCGCCGGCAAACCCGGCCTGCTGACCGCCGACGGTCCCGACCACTGCGGCGAAATCGCCATCGCCACGCTCGACCTCGACACGACCGGCGGCGACCCGGCCGACGGCCACATCGTCAGCCGCCAGGATTTCGCCGGGCGCCTCAAACCCCGGCGCCGCAATTCGCACAAGGGCAGCTTCGGCGGCGTCGGCATCGTCGGCGGCGGCAAGTCGATGAGCGGCGCCACCCTGCTCGCCGGTCGCACTGCGCTCAAGCTGGGCGCCGGCCGCGTCTATCTCGGCCTGCTCGACCCGGACGGACCGAGCGTGGACCTTGTCCAGCCGGAACTGATGATCCGCCGCATCGACACGCTCTTCCAGGCCGACCTGCAGGCGCTGGTGTGCGGCCCCGGGCTCGGCACCGCCGGCAGCGCAGCCGATTGCGTCGAGCAGGCGCTGAAATGCCCGCTGCCCCTGGTCCTCGACGCCGATGCCCTGAACATCCTGGCCAGCGACGGGCGCCTCGAAGGCAACCTGTACAACCGCGTCGCGCCGGCCATCCTGACCCCGCACCCGGCCGAGGCCGGTCGCCTGCTCGGCTGCTCGACGCGCGAGGTGCAGCACGACCGCATCGCCGCCGCCCGCGAGATGGCTGCGCGCTACGGCTGCCCGGTCGCCCTCAAAGGCTGCGGCACGATCGTTGCCGGACCGGATGGCCGCTGGTGGATCAACACCACCGGCAATCCGGGCATGGCCACGGCCGGCATGGGCGACGTCCTGAGCGGCATGATCGCCACCCTGCTGGCCCAGCAATGGCCGGCGGAACAGGCCTTGCTGGCGGCTGTGCATCTGCACGGTGCGGCCGCCGACCGGCTGGTTGCCGACGGCATCGGCCCGATCGGCCTGACCGCCGGCGAAGTCATCGACAGCGCGCGCTGCCTGGTCAACGACTGGCTGCGCTGAAGTGCAGCCTCAATCCGCCGCCGGCGGCGACGGATAGGGATAGAGCATGTTCAGCGCCTGGCTCTGGCCGTTGGGCTGGACGATGCGGACATGCTCGCGGCGCAGTTCCCGGGCATGCAGCACCCCACAGGCATGGGCGATCATTTCCACTTCCTGGTTCATGTTGCGCGTGTAATGGGCAACCCGCTCGGCCTTGTCCTCGACGACCAGACCGCGCTGCAGTTTCTGGTTGTGCGTGGTGATGCCGGTCGGACAGGTGTTCTGGTGACAGCGCAAGGCCTGGATGCAGCCGAGCGCAAACATGTAGCCGCGGGCCGAATTGACCAGATCGGCACCACAGGCCAATGCCCAGGCGACCTTGGCCGGGGTCAGCAGCTTGCCCGAGGCAATCACCTTGATCCGCTCGCGCAAGCCGTTTTCGATCAACGCATCGACCACGCGCGGCAGCGCTTCGTTGATCGACAGGGCCATGTGATCGGCCAGCGCCTGCGGCGCCGCGCCCGAACCGCCCTCGCCGCCATCGATGGTGAGGAAATCCGGCGCGCTCCACAAACCGCGCCGTCTGACGGCTTCGGCCAGCTCATGCATGAACTGCCAGCCGCCGATGGCAGTCTTGATGCCGACCGGCTTGCCGGTCACTTCGCGGACATGCACGACCATGTCGAGCAGTTCCTCCATCGTCCCGGTCTCGGGGTGACGGTTTGGCGACAGCGAATCCTTGCCCAGCGGAATACCGCGGATGGCGGCGATCTCGGCCGTCACCTTGGCCGCCGGCAGCACCCCGCCTTTACCCGGCTTGGCGCCCTGCGACAGCTTGATCTCGAAGGCGCGAACATGCTCGTGCCCGGCCAGTTCGCGCAGACGCAGGTCGCTCAGGCGACCGGCTTCGTCGCGGACACCGTACTTGGCCGTGCCGATCTGGAAAATGACGTCGCAGCGCCCTTCGAGATGGTAGGGGCTGAGCCCGCCTTCGCCGGTATCCATATAGCAGCCGGCCAGGGCCGCGCCTTGCGAGAGGGCGCGGACGGCCGGCCGGGAAATGGCGCCGAAACTCATGCCGCTGATATTGATCAGCGAGCGTGCGGCGAACGGCTTGTCGCACCAGCCTTCACCGATCATCACCGGCGGCGACGGCCGGTGATCGCTGTCGAGCACCGGAAAGGCGGCGTTCACAAAAACCAGCGCCCCGGATTGATTGATGTCGTAGGTCGAACCGAAGCCGATCATGCCGCCTTCGTTCTTGGCCAGCCGATAGACCCAGGCGCGTGTCGCCCGGTTGAAGGGCATTTCCTCGCGGTCACCGAGGAAGAAGTACTGGCGGAAGTATTCGCCCAGGCTTTCGAAGAAGAAACGCAGATGGCCGACAATGGGGAAATTGCGCAGGACCGTGTGGCGCTTCTGGGTGACGTCGCGCAGGTACCAGAACAGCAGGAGCACCGCCAGCACCAGAACGACCATCACCCCCAGACTGACGTGAAACACCCCGACGATTTCTGACATTGTCTGCCCCTGACGGTACAATTCGCGCCTAAGCATGCCGCCGGAACCCAGAGATGTCCATAGAATTCGCCTACCCGCTCGCCGCAGAAATCACCCGCAATGTCGACGCCGCCCTGACCGAGGATGTCGGCCCCGGCGACCTGACCGCTTCCCTGGTACCCGGCGACCGTCAGGTCCGGGCCACGGTCATTTCGCGGGAAGCCGGCGTGCTTTGCGGCACGGCCTGGTTCGACGAATGCGTGCGCCGCCTCGACCAGGATGCCCGCATCACCTGGCAGGCCGGTGACGGTGACCGGATCGCTGCCGATCAGCTGTTATGCACCATCGACGGTAACGGCCGCGCCCTGCTGACCGCCGAGCGCAGCGCGCTGAACTTTCTGCAATTGCTGTCGGCGGTGGCCAGCAAGGTCCGCATCTACGCCGACGCCATCGCCGGCACCCGGGCGCAGGTCGTCGACACCCGCAAGACCCTGCCCGGCCTGCGCATTGCCCAGAAATACGCCGTCCGCGCCGGCGGCGGCGGCAACCACCGGCTGGCTCTGTGGGATGCGATCCTGATCAAGGAAAACCACATCCATGCCGCCGGCGGCATCGCCCAAGCCTACGCGGCGGCCGAGCGGGTCGCCGGGCAAGCCGCCGACCGCTGCAAGTTCATCCAGGTCGAAGTCGAAAACCTCGACGAGTTGCACCAGGCACTGGCCGCCGGCGCGCGGATGATCCTGCTCGACAATTTCACCACCGACCTGATGCGCGAGGCCGTCGCCGTCAACGCCGGGCGCGCCATTCTCGAAGCCTCCGGCAACGTCAGCCTGGAAACCATCCGCGCCATTGCCGAAACCGGGGTCGATCGCATCTCGGTCGGTGCGCTGACCAAGGACGTCAAGGCGCTCGACCTGTCGATGCGCTTCGTCGGCTAAGCGGAAGCCGGCGAATGACTTCCCAGGATGCCGGCCTGCAAACCCTGACCCGCTTGTACGTGCGCCTGCTGCACGTCCTGTTTGCACTCTCCCCCTGCGTCGCCATTGTTTACCTGATGCTGTTCCAGGATGCGTTGCTGCGCTTCGAAAGCCATGCCTTCCACGAACTGGCGATTGCGGTCGCCATACTCTCCTGCCTGTTCGTGGCCTGGATTACCTGGCATTGCTACCTCGATTCGGGCGAACCCCTGCTGCGCTGGCTGACGCTCGGTTTCATCGGCTTTGCCGTGGTTTATGCGCCGCACGGCCTGTTCACCGGCTACGCGCAAGATTACCCGATGCTCTTCCTGCTCTACGGCCCGGCCTCACGCCTCACCCTCAATCTGTGCCTGCTGTTCGGCGTACTCAATCACGGCCGACCGGCAGACCCGCCGAAGGCGCGTACAGACAAATCTTTCTGGCTGCTCTGGCTGGCAGGATTCCTGGTATTCGACGGGTTGATTGCCTGGATCGCACTGTCACCGGCCGGCAGTATGCCGCTGGTCCGCATCGGCATGGAGGGAAGCGCCCTGCTCATCGCCTTCGTCGCCCTGTTGCGGATGCAGAGCCGCGGTAGCGGCCTGCCGCTGCTGGCGATCTACTCGCTGTCGCTGGCGATGTTTGCCCAATCCTCGCTGTCCTTCCTGCTCGCCGGCCCCTGGAATCACCAGTGGTGGCTGGCGCACGCGATCAGCGCTTCAGGCTTTCTCCTGCTTAGTTATGGGGTCGTCCGGGCTTTCCAGACGACACGCTCTTTCGCCACAGTGTACAGCCAGGAAATCATCATCCGCCAGCTTGAAGCCGCCAACGAACGCCTGACGCTGATGGCCACCACCGACTCCCTGACCGGCATTGCCAACCGCCGCCATTTCTTCGAACGCGCCGGCGAGGAATTGATCCGGGCCAGCCGCAACGATCACCCGCTCTGCCTGCTGCTGCTGGATATCGATCACTTCAAGGTGATCAACGACACGCACGGTCATCAGGCCGGCGATACCGTACTCAGGAAAATGGCCGGCCGCATCGACGAAATGCTGCGCGGCTCCGACCTGTTCGGCCGCCTGGGCGGCGAGGAATTCGGCATCCTCCTGCCGGAAACCGACATGCCAGCCGCCATCGCCATTGCCGAGCGCATCCGCCAGCACGTCTCGGGCCTGGTCATCACGCATGAAAACCTGAAGCTGTCGGTCACCGTCAGCCTGGGCGTCGCCCAGTTCCCGAGCGACGGCGAACGTTTCGACCTGCTGTTCGCAGAAGCCGACCGCCGCCTCTACCGCGCCAAGGAAAGCGGCCGCAACCGCGTTTACCCGGCGGTTTGAGGCTCAGTCGTCAGACGCGCTCGACCACGAAGCGCTTGATCGCCTCGACATCCGGGTCCATGACCACGACGTGCTGCTCGAGATTTTCAATCCCGGCCAGTTCGGCGGGACGAACTGGTTCGGTACCCAGCGCTTCGCGGATGGTTTCCTCGAATTTCGCCGGCTGCGCGGTTTCCAGAACGATCATCGGCACGCCCGGCTGACGTTTTTCCAGCGCGACCTTGAGTCCGTCGGCGGTATGCGTGTCGAGCATGACCTGGTAGCGCCCCTGGGCAACGCGGATGGTGTTGATGCGATCGGTGTGCGAGCTGCGCCCGGAAACGAACCCGAATTTCGGCAGATCCTTCCAGTAGACCGTGGTGCTCAGATCGAAGGCCTTGCCCTGATCGACCCTGGACCACAGGTCGCGGATCACCACCGGGTCGCGGCCGACCAGATCGAAAACAAAACGCTCGAAGTTCGAGGCCTTGGAGATATCCATCGACGGGCTGGACGTCACGCTGGTTTCCGCCGAAGTCCGCGGACGGTAGATGCCGGTACGGAAGAACTCGTCGAGGACGTCGTTTTCATTGGTCGCCAGCACCAGTTGCTTGATCGGCAAGCCCATCATGCGGGCGATGTGGCCGGCGCAGATGTTGCCGAAGTTGCCCGACGGCACGCAGAACGAGACCTGCTCGTCGTTGGTTTGGGTCGCCAGGAAATAGCCCTGGAAGTAATAGACGATCTGGGCCGCGACGCGTGCCCAGTTGATCGAATTGACGGCGCCGATCTTGTACTGCTTCTTGAACGCGGCGTCGTTGGAAACCGCCTTGACGATGTCCTGGGCGTCGTCGAACATGCCGCGTACGGCGATGTTGAAGATGTTGGCATCGGTCAGCGAATACATCTGGGCGCGCTGGAAAGCACTCATCTTGCCGTCCGGCGAGAGCATGAAGACCTTGACGTTGTGCTTGCCGCGCATGGCGTATTCGGCGGCCGAACCGGTGTCGCCGGAAGTGGCGCCGAGGATGTTGATCGACTCGCCGCGCTTGTCCAGAACATACTCGAACAGGTTGCCGAGCAGTTGCATCGCCATGTCCTTGAAGGCCAGCGTCGGACCGTTCGACAGCTCCTGGGTGTACAACCCGTCTTCCAGCTTGGTCAGCGGCGTGATCTGGCTGGCGTCGCCGCCGTTGCGGGTGAAGCGATAGACATCGGCGGTATAGGTTTTGGCGACGATGGCCTTGAGGTCGTCGGCCGGAATATCGGTGATGAACTTCGACAGGATTTCGTACGCCAGATCGGCGTAGGAAAGCTGGCGCCAGGCATCGAGGTCGGCGCGACTGACTTGCGGATAGGATTCCGGCAGATACAGCCCACCGTCCGGCGCCAGGCCACCGAGGAGAATGTCGCAAAAAGCCTGGGGCGCGGACTGGCCGCGAGTCGAAATGTAGCGCATGGTGAACATCCGGAAAACGGAAAAAAGGTGATTTTAACGCGTCGACCGCAAGATTCGTATCGACAAACCGCGCAAAAGCCTGCAAAGCAGCACTGCTAGCGCATCTGTGCTGACCAAGCCGAGGTAAATTTGCTACCATTCGCCCGCAAGTTTTCCCGCTCGTACGGCCTGTCCGATCAATTTCGGATTCACTGGACCCAACTCGACATGAATCAGCCCAAACCCGATGCTGCATTGTTTCTTGCGTCATCCGTCCATGACATGAAGAATTCGATCAGCGTGTTGCAGGACTCCATACGCCGGAGTCTCGTCCAGGTGGCACATGATCAATCCGAAAGCTACCGGGAAATGTCGCAGATGCTGTACGAAACGCAGCGTATCCACGGCAACCTGATCCAGCTGCTGACGCTCTACAAATTCGGCAACGACCTGTACCCCTTCCATCCGGAAACCCAGGAACTCGCCGAATTCATCCACCTTGCCGTATCGCACGTCGCACCGTTGCTGACCTCGCGCTCGATCGCGCTGGAAACCGAGATCGAGGAAGACTGCTACTGGGACTTCGATAGCGACCTGATTAACGGCATCGTCGTACACGCCATGAACAATGCCGTGCATTACACCAAGGACCGCCTGCGCTTGGTGGCCGGAATGGTCGACAACGCGCTGGAAATCCGCATTGAAGACAACGGCCGGGGTTTTCCGCAACAAATGCTCGACGACGGGGTCGCCGCGATGCGGGGTGTCAACTTCAACACCGGCAGTACCGGGCTGGGCCTCTACTTCGCTGCCGTCGTCGCGCAAATGCACGGCAACCGCCAGGAAAACGGCAGCATCCGACTCGAAAACGGTAGCCTGCTGGGTGGCGGCTGTTTCATTCTCCGACTGCCATGATTGCTCAAATGCCTTCCGGCCTGCCTGCGAACGACACAGACTTCATTGCCCGCAGCAGCTATCTGGTCATCGACGATTTCCAGGGCATGCGCAGCATGCTCACCGGCGTCCTGAAGGCTTGCGGCGCCAATCCGCGCGCCATCGACACGGCGGCCAACGGTCCCGAAGCGATCCAGCTGCTGACCAAGAAACGTTTCGACATCGTCCTCTGCGATTTCAATCTCGGGCACGGCCAGAATGGCATGCAGATTCTCGAAGAGGCAAAATTCAGGAACCTGATCGGCCCGGGTTGCTGCTGGATCATGGTAACTGCGGAAAAGACCGTCGACACGGTCATGGGGACCGCCGAAGCACAACCGGATGCCTACCTGCTCAAGCCGGTCACCGAAGCCGTGCTGACCAGCCGGATCGCCAAGATTCGCGCCCGCAAGGAAACCTTCACCGATATCGATCGCGCCGTCGCCGCCCGCGATTACCTGAAGGCCATCCGGCTGTGCGAAGAACGCGCGGCCAGCGACAAGGTCAACGCCATCGAGCTGCTGCGTACCAAGTGCGACCTGCTGACCCAGACCGGCCAATCCGACAAGGCGCGGCAGACCTACGAAAAGATCCTGGCCAGCCGCGAGATACCCTGGGCCCAACTGGGCCTCGCCAAGGTACACATGCAGGCCGGAGAGTACGATGCGGCGTGCAACCTGCTCGAAACGCTGATCGACCGCAATCGCAACTATCTCGACGCCTACGACAGCCTGGCCGAAACCTATCAGAAACTCGGCGAATCCGAGCGGGCCGAGGATATTCTGGAACGCGCCATCCAGTTGTCGCCCAATTCGCATGCGCGGCAACGCGTGATCGGCGAACTGGCGCTGCGTAACGGAAAACTCGATCGGGCCGAAAAAGCCTTCCGCAAGACGCTGAAACTCTCCGAATATTCGGCACGCAAATCGCCCGAGGCTTTTCTCGGCCTCGCCCGGACCGTGGGCTCGCTGGAAAACCCGAAGGAAGCGCTGAGCATTCTCGAGCAGATGAACAAGGTATTCGATGGCGAAGACACCCGGATCAAGGGCAAGGCTGTCGAAGGTCACGTCTACCATCGGAACGGCATGACCAAGGAAGCGCGTGACAGCGCCGAACAGCTGAGCGCCATGCTGGAACGCGGCAACACCCGGCAAGACTCCGAAACAGCGCGCGAGATGGCCGAATTGCTGCTGGCCACCGGACATCAGGAGAAGGGCCTGAATCTGCTGCAGTCGGAGATCATGAACAACCCCGACGACGAGCGCAACCTGGACGCCATCAAGCAGGTTTTCCGCAAGGCCGGGCTGGCCGAACAAGGCGATGCCGTCGTCGAATCCTCGCGCAAGGAAGCCACCCGGTTGATGAACGCCGGCATCCTGCTGGCGCACGCCGGCAATCATCTCGAAGCCATCGGCAAGATGCGCGACGCCGTGACCAAGATGCCACGCAATGTCCGGCTGTTGCTGAACGCGGCACACATCATGCTCGACTATATGGAACAGGCCGGCGTCGAAGCCTCGCTGATCCGCGAAGTACGTAGCAGCCTGCTGACCGCCAACCAGCTGGCCCCCAACGAATCGCGCTTCGTCGACCTGATGGCCCGCCTGGAAAAGCTGACCACCCGTAACTTCACCTGATCGCCAGCCGCAGTTTGCCAGCCACCATTTGCCTTTGAGAGCCATCGAACATGCCGCCCATCACGCCACTGCTGGCCAGCGACGATGAAAACAAACCCATCGCCAACAGTACTTATCTGATCATCGATGACTTCTCCGGCATCCGCACAATGCTCAGCGGCATCCTGCGCAGTGCCGGCGTTCATCCGCGCGCCATTGATTTTGCCTCCGATGGCCGGGAAGCCCTGTACCAGCTCAACGGCAAGCGCTACGACGTCGTTCTCTGCGACCACAACCTGGGCACCGGGCAAAACGGCATGCAGGTGCTTGAGGAGGCCCGCCACAAGGAGTTGATCGGTCCCAGTTGCTGCTGGTTGATGATCACTGCCGACAAGACACTGGAAACCGTGATGGGCACGGCCGAAGCCCAGCCGGATGCGTATCTGCTCAAACCGGTGACCGAAGCCATGCTGCTTTCCCGAATCCGGCGGATGAAAGCGCGCAAGGAAGCGTTCAACGATGTCGATCACGCGATGATGGCGCACGAATATTACCGGGCGATCAGCATCTGTGAGCAGCGCGCGGCAAGCGACAAGGCCAATGCCGTCGATTTGCTGCGCCTGAAATGCGAGTTGTTGATTCACGTCGGACAAACCGATCAGGCACGGGTTTTTTACGAGAAGATGTTGGCAACCCGCGACCTGCCCTGGGCACAACTGGGCCTGGCCAAAATCCACATCCAGCTCGGCGAATCCGACATTGCCTGTCAATTGCTCGAACAACTGATCAATCGCAGCCGCAATTACCTCGAAGCCTACGACTGTCTGGCCCAAACCTACCGCCGCCTGAATCAGAGCGAAAAGGCCGAACACATTCTCGAACAGGCACTGGCCCTCTCACCGCTATCGCATACCCGACAGCGCGCAATGGGCGAACATGCACTGGCCAGCGGCAAGCACGAACGCGCCGAAAAAGCCTTCCGGATGGCCATCCTGCTGGGCGAATTCTCCGTGCACAAGAGCCCCGATAGTTATCTCGGCCTAGCCAAAGCACTGAGTTCCCGCGGCAACTCGGTGGAAGCGTTGAGCACGCTCGACAAAATGCTGAAGATTTTCGACAGCGAGGACAGCAAACTGCTGTCAAAATCGGTCGAATGCCGCATTCTGCTCGACAATGGCGATATCGACCGGGCCCGCCAGCAAGCCGAGGAAATCGTCCGCCTGCTTGACCGGGGCAATACCGGTCACCTGGGTTCGGTGGCCACCCGTGACATGGCAGAAACGCTGCTCATGCTCGGCCAGCACGACAAGGCCATCGAACTGCTGCGCAGCGAAATCCTGAACAATCCGGACGATCCGGCCAATCTGGAAGCCGTCCGCCTGATTTTCCAGAAACAGGGACTCAGCGACGAAGGCAACGAGATGGTCGAGGCAACTCGCGCCCAGGCCGTCGACATGATGAACAGCAGCGTCCTGCTGTCGCGCTCCGGCGATTTTGCCCACGCCATCGCCAAGATGCGGCAGGCGCTGGAAATCATGCCGCGCAATGTCCGCCTGTTGCTCAATGCGGCACACCTGCTGATCAGCCAGATCGAAAAGGCCGGCAACGACCCAAGCCTGATCCGCGAAGCCCGCCGTCACCTGTTGACCGCCAATGCCTGCGCACCGGGCGAGCCGCGTTTCTCCGACCTGATGTCGCGCCTCGAAAAACTCAACGCCAGCACGGCCGATGCGGCAGCCTGATCCAGGCCCCGGCGCACAACACCGGCTGCTACTGCGATCGACGCCTGCTCAAGGCCGAAATTGCCGGTAGCGCACCAGCCCGCCGACGAACCACAACAGGCCGCTCGCGGCGAGCGGCATCGCCAATTCGGGCAAACCTGCAAGAAACAGAACGCCTGCCGTCAGAAATACAACGCTACGCCCCTGCCCGCCCGCCACCAGCGCCACCCTGAGCGCTTGACGCTGTGGCGACATCGGCCCCGGCCAGACCCACACCGGCAGCAACTGGCTCAAGGCGCCGGTCACAAGAGGCAGCAGGAACGCCGCCACCCAGGCCCATAGCCCGGGCATGGCCGGCATCACCCCGGCACCATGCAACACACCGGCAAGCAATCCCAATATCCAGCCGAACACAGCGGCAATGAGCGATACCGCCGCACCATCGCCAAGAAGTCGCTGCCACCCGAAGCATTGCAGCCAGCGCACCAGCAACAGGCCGGCCAAGACCAGCAGCACCGCTGCCCCGACGGTCGCCAGCGACCAGTGAACGGCAATACTCAGAACCACCGTCAGCACGGCCAGCAGCATGGGCCACAGGTAACGCTGCAGCCATTGGGCGGCGCCCGGATCGGCCCGACCGAGCACGGTCGGCAGAAGAACCGGCAGTGTGCCGAATGCGGCCAGGCCGACCAGGCCCAGCGTGTTCAGGTGCAGATGCAGCAGGCGCCAGACTTGCCAATGCGCCGGCCACAGCGCCATCGCCAGAATGGCCATTAGCGCCAGCATCAGCACAGCAAGTGCTGCCGCATACCATCGCCAGCCCGGATGCGGCCGCCCCAGCGCGGCACGTGCCCGACGCACGATCCAGTAGAGCAAGCCGCCGGCCAGTGACAGATCGATGGCTGCTGCCAGTTGCAGCAGCTCGTAAGGGAAGATGCCCTGCAAAGCGAGGACCAGCAGGACCCCGGCCAACTGGGCAAACACCGGCAAACGCCGGATGATTGCCGGCGCATCGCCCGTTCGCGTGAGCACGGGAACGAAGTGCGTCATTGCCGCAAAGATCAGCGGCACAATGCCGACGGCAAACACCAGATGCGCCACCGCTGCCGGCGTGCCGACCCCGACCGCCGCCAACGAGGCGGCTGCGATCAGGGCCAGCAGCGTCAGGGCAGCGGTTATCAGCAAATCAGCCGCCGATCACCTTGAAATCGATGACGATGGCGCCCGGTTCGCGCTGCACGTACTCAATCGACACCTGATTGCCGTAGCGCTGCTGCATCTGGGCAAGCAGCGGCAAAGGGTCGTGGTCGTTGCAGAAACGCATGGTTTCACCCGGCATCAGCGACTCGAGCGCGCCGAAGATGGCGGCATGACGAAAACGCTTGGCAACACCACGGGCGTCGAAGGGATAAAGCGCCTCGGCGGTGGGACGGTCGCAGGCATGGATGGCGTGAGTCATGGGGATTTCCTTGTAAAAAAGCTGCCGCTAGCAGCAAGAGCCCCGATTCTGCCGACCCCGGAACGGCATTTCCTTGATCTGCATCGCCCTGAACGACAAAGGGGGCCGCAGCCCCCTTCTTCATGCGCAGATAGGCAGGTTTACTGCAGCTCTTCCAGACGGATACGCTTGACCTGGGCCTTGACCGCGGCCAGCGCCTCGACCTTGGCGACTGCGGCGAGTGCTGCGCTTTCGCTGCAGACGTGGGTGAGGATGATGATGTCGGTCTCGCCCTCGCCTTCTTCCGGCTCGCGCTGGAGCATGGCGTCGATCGAGATGCCCTGGTCGGCGAGGATGCGGGTGACGTCGGCGAGCACGCCGGCCTTGTCCTCGACGCGCAGGCGCAGGTAGTTGCCGGTCTCGATCTCGCTCATCGGCAGGATCGGCAGCTTGGACATCGCGTTCGGCTGGAAAGCCAGATGCGGCACGCGGTGCTCCGGGTCGGCGGTGGCCAGACGGGTGACGTCGACCAGGTCGGCGATCACTGCCGAGGCGGTCGGCTCGGCGCCGGCGCCCTTGCCGTAGTAGAGCGTGGTGCCGACGGCGTCGCCCTTGACGACGACAGCGTTCATCGCGCCCTCGACGTTGGCGATCAGGCGCTTGGCCGGGATTAGCGTCGGATGCACGCGCAGTTCGACACCGTTTTCACGGCGCTTGGCGATGCCGAGCAGCTTGATGCGGTAGCCGAGCTGTTCGGCGTACTTGATGTCGGAGGCTTCGAGCTTGGTGATGCCCTCGACGTAAGCCTTGTCGAACTGGACCGGGATGCCGTAGGCGATCGAGGCAATCAGCGTCGCCTTGTGGGCGGCGTCGACACCTTCGATATCGAAGGTCGGATCAGCCTCGGCGTAACCCAGGCGCTGCGCCTCGGCGAGCACGTCGGCGAAGGGCAGGCCCTTGTCGCGCATCTCGGAGAGGATGAAGTTGGTAGTGCCATTGATGATGCCGGCGGCCCATTCGATGCGGTTGGCGGTGAGGCCTTCGCGCAGCGCCTTGATGATCGGGATGCCACCGGCGACGGCGGCTTCGAAGGCGACCATGACGCCCTTCTGCTGGGCGGCGGTGAAGATCTCGGTGCCATGCACGGCGAGCAGCGCCTTGTTGGCGGTGACGACGTGCTTGCCGTTGGCGATTGCCTGCATCACCAGCTCCTTGGCGACGCCGTAGCCGCCGATCAACTCGACGATGATGTCGATTTCCGGATCATTGACCAGGGCAAAGGCATCGGCCGTGACCCTGGCGCTACCGCCGGTGACCTGCTGGGCAAGTTCCACATTCTTGTCGGCCACGGCGGTAATGCGAATCGGGCGGCCGGCGCGGCGGGTAATTTCTTCCGCGTTACGGTTGAGAACGGTCCAGGTGCCACCGCCGACGGTGCCGATGCCGATTAGGCCTACATTGATGGGTTTCATAGCTCAGTCTTTGTTGATGAGATGGTTGGTGTTGTGACGTTTGCGATAGTTCTCGAGGAAACGGGCGACACGGCCGACGGCCTCGCGCAGATCGTCCTCGTGCGGCAGGAAGACCAGCCGGAAGTGGTCGGGGTGCGGCCAGTTGAAGCCGGTCCCCTGAACCAGCAGGACCTTTTCTTCCTGCAGCAGTTCGGCAATGAACTGCTGGTCGTTCTTGATCGGGTAGATCTTGGGATCGAGCCTGGGGAACATGTACAGCGCCGCCTTGGGCTTGACGCAGGAGACACCGGGAATCGCCGTGATCAGTTCGTGTGCGAGATCGCGCTGGCGACGCAGGCGACCGCCGTCGCGCACCAGATCGTCAATGCTCTGGTAACCGCCCAGCGCAGTCTGGATGCCGTGCTGGCCGGGCGCGTTGGCGCACAGGCGCATCGAGGCCAGCATGTCGAGGCCCTCGATATAGTCCTTGGCATGGCGCTTGTCGCCGGAAACGACCATCCAGCCGGCACGGTAGCCGCAGGAACGGTAGTTTTTGGACAGACCGTTGAAGGTGATGGTCAGCACGTCTTCCGACAGGGCCGCGATCGAGGTATGGGTGACGCCGTCGTACAGCACCTTGTCGTACACCTCGTCGGCGTAGATGATCAGGTGGTGCTGGCGGGCGATCTCGATGATCTCGTGCAGCAGGTCGTCCGGATACAGCGCACCGGTCGGGTTGTTCGGGTTGATGATGACGATCGCCCGCGTGTTCTTGTTGATCTTGCTGCGGATATCGTCGAGGTCGGGCAGCCAGCCCTTTTCCTCGTCGCACAGGTAATGCACGGGCTTGCCGCCGGACAGGCTGACCGCCGCCGTCCACAGCGGATAGTCGGGGGCCGGCACGAGCACTTCGTCGCCAGCGTCGAGCAAGGCGTTCATCGCCATCACGATCAGTTCGGACACGCCGTTGCCGACGTAGATGTCCTCCAGCGTTACCCCCCTGATGTGCTTCTGCTGGGTGTAATGCATGATCGCCTTGCGCGCCGCGAAGATACCCTTCGAATCCGTATAACCGGCCGCGTTGGGCAGGTTGCGGATCATGTCCTGCTGGATTTCTTCGGGCGAATCGAAACCGAACGAGGCCAGGTTGCCGATGTTCAGCTTGATGATCTTGTGGCCTTCTTCTTCCATCTGCTTGGCCATCTGCAGCACGGGGCCGCGGATGTCGTAGCAGACGTTGGCAAGTTTGGCGGATTTCTTGACGTGCTTCATGAAATTGTCCGGATTGGCGAGGTTTGGGCCAAAGGTATAATCCTACTATTACGAATGCTGCACCGCAAAGTGAAACTCCATACATCCAGCACTGACGGCCTCAATCTCTTCACCGCCTACGGTGACGACTACGTTGCGGTCAATCATCAAAAGCACGAGAACAACCTGATCGTGTGCCCTGAAAGCATCATCGCCGACTGGTCGACGGCCCGCGTCGATGCACTGACCGAGGCCGACCGCCAGAAACTGCTCGAACTGGGCATCGGCATCATCCTGCTCGGCACCGGCAAACGCCTGCGTTTCCCCGCGGTCGAATGGATGCGCCCATTTGCAGCAGCCGGCATCGGCCTGGAAATCATGGACCTGCAAGCTGCCTGCCGGACCTACAACATTCTCGCCGGCGAAGGCCGCAAAGTCGCTGCGGCGCTGCTTTTCGACTAGATCCGGTCGGCCGACGGCGCACCGAAATGGTAGCCCTGCCCGGCCTTCACCGAGTCCTTGAGCAACATCTCCACCTGCTCGGCGTTCTCGACGCCTTGGGCAATCACTTCGACCTCAAGCGACGACGCCAGCGACACGATCGAGCGCAGTAGCGCCCGTGCAGCCTCGTTCTCCGGCGCTTCGGCGACCAGTCCGGCGTTAAGCTTCACATAATCCGGCGGCAGATCGCGCAGCAACTGCAGCGAACTTGGCATCAGGCCAAAATGATCAATCCCGAAACGAACCTGGTGCGTGCGCAGCATGTCGGCGAACTGACGCGCCGCTTCCATGTCGAGCGAGCAGCCGTATTCGGTCAACTCGAAGGACAGACGGACGCCCCGCTGATTCAGGCGCGACAGCCGCCCACCGATCCAGGTCAGGAACTCGCGGTTATCCAGGCTCTGATTGGAGAGATTGACCGCCAGATTGACGCACTCATCGCCGCCCCGCTCCTCCAGTCGGCGGAAAACCAGCGACAGCAGGGCCTGATCGATATCCGGCATCAATTTATGCCGCATCGCCATCGGCAGGAACACCGAAGCAGGCACCAGATTACCGTCGTTACCCACAAGGCGCGTCATGATTTCCTGCTGCATCACTTCGCCACTCGATAACGAGACCACCGGTTGTCCAAGCAGCGTCCACCGATTTTCGGCCAGGGCATTGCGAATCAATTCACGCCAGGCCAACGAACCGATCGACGACTCCGAGGAGCCGACGTCGACCACGTACTGCAAGGCATTACGCCCAGACTGACGCGCGCTCTCGATGGCCAGGTCGAGCCGGGACATCACCCGAGCCCGCTCCTCGCCATGACGAAAATGCACCATGCCGACGCTGAAAGAGAAATCCCCCCCCTCCTCCAGCCCATCGAAAATCTGCTGCAGGCGGTCACGCAACTGACGACCGATCTCGGCCAAGGTTGCGGCATTCTGATCAAACAGCACGAAACCGAAAGAACTGCCGCCAATGCGGCAAAGAATCGAAGCCCGGTCGCCCAGCGTTTCGCGGGCAACCGCGGCAACAGAAGCCAGGAACTGATCGCCCTTGCGATAACTGGCCTCGGTATTGAAATTCTTGAGGTTGTTCACTTCGATACCGATCAATGCGGCATCGGAAAATGCAATTTCTCCGCTCAATGCCTGCCCCAGACGCAGATCAAAGCTGCGCCGGTTGTCCAGCCCGGTCACATCGTCCTGATAGGCCTCACGGCGAAACTGCTCGGCCTTTCTCGATTCTGCATCGAGAAATTCGGATATTTTCCGCGACATCTCGTTCATCGCGCCGACTACCCTGGCCAACTCCAGTGCTCGTGGCTTGACCTTGATCTGACCGAAATGCTTTTGCTGGATATCGACGGCCGAACGTTCGATTTCGGACAGGGGATTCAGTATCCAGCGCAACACCACGCGCACCAGCGCCAGTGCCAGAAAGTAAGCGAACAACATCCAGCCTGAGATCTCAAGCGCCGATTTCCACAAATATTGATAGGCATGCGTCGGCTGGGAAAGCACGACAACCTTGCCCAACTGCCGCCAACGAGCCGTCAGGAAAGATTCGCCCGAAGGGGCCTGCAAGGTCACCAGCGATGTGAACCACAAGGGCACGCCTTCTACCTTGGCTGCCAGTTCCCGCTCGACAATGACCGAGCCGTCAACGCCGAGAATGGCGATACGCTGAAAATACCCGCGGTCGAACAGGGTGGCCACCTGGGTTTCCGCCAGTATCCTGTCGCCGTCGGCCAGCGACTGGGAGAGCGGGTGGACCAGCGACGAAGCGGCATCCTGGGCATGCGAGCCCAATTGCTCCTCAAGGTAGGCGCGCGTTCCGGAAACGCCCAGTATCGCCAACCCGACGAATACGCCGAGAAAGATGACCGAAATCCCGAGAAACAACTGTCGTCTCAAGGTCATGAAAACACCCTCAAAAAAAATGGCAGCCTTAGGCTGCCATTTTCGAAAAAACAACAAGCTCAGGAACGGCTGACGCTACCACCGCCACCACCTGTGAAGGTAGGAACTGGCGAATTACCAAAATTACCCAAACCGCTCGGACCGCCGACAGTATCGCCACCCTGGGGACCGCCAGCGGCAGTGGAAGCGGTCACAATCTGGGGATCGACTCCACACGCCAGAGCAGCCTGAGTCACGACAGCGGGAGCAACACCCGCAGCAATTGCCGCAGAAACCACCGATTTAGGATCACCTACTTCGACCACGGCACAAATCACAGGTTGCACAGACAGCCCCTGCCCTAACATCGCGCTGACCAACAAGGCTTCCGAAACACCTGCGCTCTTTGCACCTGCCGCAATAACCGAAAGCGATTGCCCCGCAATCAGACTGCGCTGGACTTCGGCATCGACCTGAGCAGCCGTCATGTTCGGCACGAAAGCAGCGACCGCTGCAAAACTCGACAGCGAAACACCGGCTGCCAGTGCAATTTTGATAAAGATCTTCATTCGATCCCCCGACAAGGTTTGATATGGTCTCAGGTTAGCACCGGGATTACCCGTTCGTCAACTTCAATTTCGCATAAATATCGACAAAAAATCTTTTCAATACAATGATTTTCAAGATATGAAATCCGAAGAAAGAAAACCGGATCAGCGATGCGGAAGCATCAGCCGACAGCCCCCAGAATCCCTTTGTGCACCAGCGAACTCGCCCGCCATTCATTGAAACTGAGCGGCTTGCCAAACACATACCCCTGCACGGCATCACAACCAATCCGGCGCAGCACCTCGAGTTGCTCCGGCGTCTCCACACCTTCGGCAACCGCCCTGACACCAAGACGCTGGGCAAATGCCACCAGCGCCGCCACCAATTCCCGCATTTGCGGATTGACGGTAATCTCGCTGGTAAAGGAGCGATCGATCTTGATCGAGCTCATCGGCAACTGACTGAGCAGGCTGAAGGAGCAATAGCCGGCACCAAAATCGTCGAGCGAGAACTTGCAGCCCGATTCCGCCAGACCAAGCAAAGTCCTGACAGCACGCTCGTTGCCGGTAAGCGCAGCCTCGGAGCACTCGAAGGTCAGCCGCCGGGTTGGAACCCCAGCCGATGCCAGCGTTTCCAGCAGGTGATTTACCGCATCCGGGGCTGACAGCTGTTTGGCTGAGAGATCGATGACCAAGCCCAGATCCCCACCCATGTCATTGAGTTCTCCGGCGGCCTGAGCCAGCGCCTTGCGCCCGAGTTCCGGCATGATGCCGATTTCTTCGGCAATTTCGAGAAAACGCCCGGCATCGAGCAGGCCGAATTCTGGGTGCTGGAAGCGCAACAAGGCTTCGACATACTCGGCCCGGCCTGTTTTCAGGCAAACCTCGGGCAGGTAGCGCAAAGTGTAACGCCAATCCGTGAGCCCCTCGCGCAAGGCGTGCTCCATGTCACGGCGCCCATGGGAACGGGGCATTTCCCAAGGATGAAAAAACCGGAAACACCCCTTGCCCGCAGCCTTGGCTTCGTACAACGCAACATCGGCTGCAGCAAGCAGTTCGTCCGCTTCCTCGGCATCGTCGGGATAGATCGCGACACCGATACTCGCATCGATGCGCAGGAGGGCATTGCCGTAGGGAATCTCTCTCGATATCTCGTTAAGCAGTTTCTGGCAGATGCTGTCCATGCATTCCGGTGTATCCCCCTGCTCCAGGATCAGCACAAACTCGTCGCCGCCACGCCGACTGACGGTATCGCTCATGCGCAACGCCTGGACCATGCGCGATGCCGACACCCTGAGCACCTCGTCGCCGGCGGCATGGCCCCAGCTATCATTGATGAGCTTGAAGTGATCCAGATCGAGGTAGAGCAGTGCCAGTTTGTGGCGATACCGGCGAGCCCGGGCAATCGAACGCTGCAGACGATCAAGGAACAGGACGCGGTTTGGCAGGCCGGTCAGGCTGTCGAAATGCGCCAGGCGACGCATCCGCTCCTCCTCGCGCTTACGCTCGGTGATGTCGGACACCAGCCCGACAAAGCGCCTCGGCATGCCGATTTCTCCGTCGACCGCTGCAATCGACAGCCATTGATCGTAAAGTACACCATCCTTGCGCCGGTTGGTGATTTCCCCCGACCATCGCCCGTGGGTCAGCAGGTTCTCCCACATCGTTCGATAAAACTCCGGGGGATGCAAACCGGAGGAAAGCATTGACGTACGCTGCCCGACCACTTCGTCCGGACGATACCCCGTGAGCAGGGAAAACGCCGGGTTGACCGCAAGGATCCTGGCTTGATCATCGGTAATCAGGATGCCCTCATTGACAACTTCAAAGACCATGCTGGCCATCTTCAAGTCGAGTACGCGCTGACGATCCCGCAGGCAGCGGGCGAGCATATCCAGCATCAGCGCATGATCAAGCGGCAGCAGGAGATGGGCATCAATCCCCAGATCAATCACTCGATGCAGAAAATCGTTATCCGCAGCCGTCGAAATCAACATGATCAAGGCATCGGAATCCAGCGCCCGGATTTTCCCGCTCATTTCCAGGGCATCGATACCGGATATCGACTGCCCGGCGATCACGACGTCGGGGCTGATCCTGCTCCAGCAATTCAGTCCGGCATCGCCGTCTGTCGCCTGCACCACCTCGCGCACCGAAGGTGACAGCATGCGAACCAGATCGGCACGCAAGCCTGGATCACTCTCCACCACCAGGATGCGAGCCTGAGAGAGCAGGCTGGAATTGCTCCGGAAACCCATCAGCGACGCGGCAAGCCGTTGACGGTAGCTGACGGTACCACCCGCCCCGCATCACCGGCACAGGACTGCAGGACCATGCATTCCGAAGAAGCCCGGGTCAGCAACACGGCACGCTGGGCCAACGCCGAGTCAATCCGCCCTTGGCGCCCGGCGGGCAACAGCAAGGTCGAACCCACCTCGTAGTAATGCCCATCGGGTAGCGGATTTGCCTGCAGGACAGTATTCAGCGGCAACTTGTTACGCTCGGCAATTTCCTGCGGCGTGGCCGCCCGGGTGATCCGCAGCATCCGCCAGGTAACCCACGGTCCAACATAGGTCGCCATGTTGTCCACGAGCTTCAGTGCCGCCTGAGGAGGCAGCAGCAGATTGACGTTATGTCGCCCGATGACCACCGGCGCCT
Source organism: uncultured Azonexus sp. (assembly GCF_937982035.1). NCBI lineage: Bacteria > Pseudomonadati > Pseudomonadota > Betaproteobacteria > Rhodocyclales > Azonexaceae > Azonexus > uncultured Azonexus sp. Next base: position 306,846 of record NZ_CALJNI010000001.1, on the reverse strand, counting down.
TCAGCGAGGGATTGAGCCGCAGCAACTCTTCCCGGGAAAGGCCTGCCAGCCTGGCCAGCAGGAGTACATCGATATCCCGGTGAATTTCCACCACGGTATATTGTGGGGCGTTCGCAATCACCGGCAGCTTCACGCCATATTCATCCGGTTCGAGCAGAAGTCGCCGTACCGCCAGGATACGCGGCACGTACTCCCGGGTTTCCTGCGGCAAGGCAGCCGCGATGTCCTTGAATCCCGGTTTCTCGACGCCACGCCGCCTGGCCCGCTCGATTTCGTTCTGCACCCTGCGCTCACCGCAATTGTAGGCCGCCATCGCCAACTGCCAGTCATCGAACATGCCGTGCAATGCCTGCAGGTAATCCAGGGCGGCGCGCGTCGAAACCACCAGGTTACGGCGATCATCGCGGAAACGGTCGATACCGATCTCGTAGTTCTTTGCCGTGCTCTCGATGAACTGCCAGGCACCATGCGCCTCCGCATGCGATGCCGCCTGCAGCGAGTAGCCGGACTCGACAAACGGAACCAGTGCCAGTTCCATCGGCGGGCCGCGCGCCTCGACCGCATCGACCACGTGGTACAACAATCCCCCCGCTCGCTCGGCAATACGCTGGATGATGCCGCTGGCACCAAAGCGCTTGGCAACCGCCTTAACTTCGGCATCGCCGTCGATGCCGTGAAGTTTGAAACCCTCGCGGATACGCGCCCAGATATCCGGGTATGTTCTGGCGTCGGCCATCGCTTCGCTGATCGCCGCTTCCGGCTCGATCTCCACGTCGGGAACACTGAGTGCCACCGGCGTTTCCTCGACCTCCACGTAGGGCGCATCGAATACCGACGCACACCCGCCAAGGACGAGCGAAACCAACAACGGGAGAGTGGTCCGGACGAGATAATTCAATTTGAAATCGTCATAAGGAAAACCCGCCGACTTTACCCTTGAATGAAAAATTAACAAATACAACCAAGGTCATAGCACGCTTCAGGCTTGCTCTACCTGTACAATGCCGTTGTCCCAAGACCATATGCGTAGATGCCGACAGCAAGCGCCAGACGCAAATACATCGCCACCGCTGCTTTACTGATCGCCATCGCCGTACCGGTGACTGCGAGTCTCGTTGCATTCTCCGAGGGCCTGCTGCGCCACGTTGCCCAGCGCTTTTCACCGGATGCCCCCAAACGCCTGATGATCTGGCAGCGACTGGTCAACGACATGCGCCATACCGATGCCCCAGGCGCAATCCAGCACGATGCCAGGGCGGAATCGCTGACCCTGCGCAAGATCAACAGCTTTTTCAACCAGGTGCCTTATTACCGGGACATGCAGCACTGGCGACAAGACGACTACTGGGCCACGCCGGTCGAAATGCTTTCATCCTACGGCGGCGACTGCGAGGACTATTCGATAGCCAAATACCTGTCGCTGAAGGAACTCGGCATCCCGATCGAGCGTTTACGCATCACTTACGTCCGCGCCAAGACTCTGGACGAAGCGCACATGGTGCTGGCCTATTACCCAACCCCGGATGCCGAACCTCTGATCATGGACAACCTAGTGCCCGAGCTTCGCCCCGCGTCGCAACGCCCGGATCTAGAACCTGTGTATAGTTTCAATGACGACGATCTGTGGCTGGCATCGGGCAATTCGCGCAAGGGCGGCGCCTCGAATGTCCGCCTGTGGCGCGAACTACTGGAAAAACTGGCCAAGGAAAAGGCGATGTGAATCGCCGCTTAGCCTTGCGCCAGCAAATCCTGACGACCGGCCGAATCAAGCAACTGGCGCAATTCTTTGGCAGCGCGTCCGCGGCTGTTGAGCAGCATGTTGCGCAACTCGGCCTGGCGTTCAATGCCCGCCTCGTTCCAACGAGCCAGAATGATGCCGGCAATCCGGATTTGTACACCGCCTTCGCGGCGACCATAAACCAATGCCCGATCAAGCGCCCCCCACATGGCAGCCGGATCCTCGCCCTTTTTGTGCAAAACCAGAGCAATATTGGCCCACGCATACGGTGCCATCGGCCGACGCACACTTGCCAGGCGATAGTGCGCCAGCACCTCGTCGAGCATGGCCCGCTCCAGTTCAGGCAGGCGGCTCGCCATCGATGCGCGCAAACCATATAGATAAGCCAGGTTTTCATGCAGGCCAGGATCACCCGGGGTGCGCTCAATCGCCTTGACCAGGGCGTTGCGGGCCTGGCCGATCTCGCGAATCTGCGGCTGCCGGCGAGCATCACGCTGCCAGCGTTCGATTTGCGAACGCGCCTTGAGACTGGCCAGATCGCCTGAGGCATGCCTGAGTGCGGTGTACGCCGAAATACTGCCGAACAGCATCAGCAGTGCGAGCAGTGCCACAAAACCGGTGGGTTTTGCCGTCAGTTGCATGGCAGGCCCAGAATTTCCGCCGGTCGCTGACTGACCATCTGCCAGGCAGCGGACTCGCCGACAATATTTGCGGCAGCGAGGAAGCCTTCGCGCAAGCGCGGCGGACGATGCTGAAGATTGTGCGCGTCGGTGGCGATCACATGTGCCCAGCCATTCTTGAGAATGAGCCCCGCCACCTGCTGCGAGACCTCGCCAAAACGCCCGGCAATCGACCCCGCGGTCAATTGCAGCCAGCATCCGGCCTCCAGCAAGCCAACCAGGCGATCTGGCTGGGCCATGATCGCCTTGTTACGCTCTGGATGCGCCAGCAATGGACGAACTTTCAATTGCCCGAGCTTCTCGATGAACTGCTGGCTACCGACCGGGATGGTCTGATGGGGAAATTCAAGCAGCATCACACGATAGCCGTCGACTTCGCCCAGAAATGGAATTTCGCCCTCCAGCAGCAACTCAAGCGATTCGATCCCCAAACGGACCTCGCCCCCCAACCTCAGCTGCAAGGGTATTCCGGCTGCCGCCAGCGCCTCCTGAAAGGACAGCAATCGCGGCAGTAACTCACTCCGGACATTGCCGTAACGACCAGGATGCACATGGGGTGTCAGCACGGAAACACGGATACCGTCCTCGACCGCCATCCGGGCCAGCGCCAGGCTGTCTTCCAATGTCTGCGCACCGTCATCCACACCGGGAAGCAGGTGCGAATGCAGATCGATCATGCCGGAGACTGCCTGAAAACAGACCGTATCAGGCCTTGCCGCTTTCTTCGCCATAGGTCACGCCGTAACCGCCTTGATACCCCTGGTAGCCGTAACCGCTGTAATCGCCGTAGTACTTGCCGGCCTTGGCCATGTCGAACTGGTTGAGTACCACGCCGAGAATCTGGCCATCGGCGCGACGAATCCGCTGGATACCCTTGCGCGCGACCTGGTAAGGCGTGGACTCGGCCTTGCTCACATAGATCGTTCCATTGGTCAGTGCGGCGATCACCAGCGCATCCGAGACCAGTTCAACCGGCGGCGAATCGATGATGATGACCTCGAAGTGCTTGCCCAGATGCTCAAGCGTTTCCTTGAAGCGCTGCGACAGAAGCAACTCAAGCGGGTTCGGCGGGATGCTGCCGGACGGCATCAACATCAGGCTCGAGCCTTCGACGGGCAACAGGCACTCCTGCAAGGTCGCCGAACCGGCCACGAAATTCGACAGTCCCTTGGCCCCGACGGGAATTTCCAGCCCCTTGGAAACCGCCGGGCGGCGCATGTCGGCGTCGATCAGCAGGGTTTTTTTGGTGTGTGCGTGCGCCATCGCCAAGTTGATCGAAAAAGTGGTCTTGCCTTCGCCCTGTAGGCTGGAGGTCACAAGTAGCGTGCGTCGCGGCAAATCGATACCTGACAGCAGCACGCCGGTACGTGCTGTCCGGATCGCTTCGGCATAAATCGACTGCGGCTGATCGAGGAAAATTCGTGCTGTCTTTGTTCGTACTACTTCTTCCTTACTGAGCAGAGGCAGCGTGGTCAGAATCGGCTGTTTCAGACGCACCTCGACATCTTCCGTAGTCTTAAGAGTGTTGTCGAGACGGTCGCGCAACAACGCGGCGAGCACACCCAGGAATATTCCGAGAGCGAACGCAATGACAACAATCTGCGCCTTTTTCGGCTTGATCGGCTTGTCGGCAATGACTGCCGGGTCGACAACGCGGGCAATCGGTGTTTGCAGGTCACCGGCGACGTTGGTTTCCTTGGTCCGCTTGATGAACATGTCGTACATTTGGCGATTGGCTTCAACCTCGCGCTCATAGATGCTCAATTCGCCTTCCTTGCGATTCAACACCTGGACCGATCCCTTGGCCGAACTCAGAACCCCTTCCAGGGTACTTTCCGTACCGCGCGCCACTTCGTACTCACGAATCACGCTGGCAACGATGGACTCCACCTGACGACGCAGGTTATCCCGCGCCGACGCCAGTTCGCTTTCTGCCTGGACATAACGCGGGTGCTCCTTGCCGTAACGCTGGCTGACTTCCGAAAGCTGACGCTCCGCAATACCCTCGGCTCGCTTGGCGTCGGCCACGATCGGATTGCGCAATACGGCCGGCAAGGTACTCAGATCGCTGCCCTTCGGCGCCGAACGGATTTGTTGATACGCCCCTTCCGCTTCAGCACGCTTCATCCGCGCCTCAACCAGACGCCCCATGACCTCTTCGATCTGACGCCCGGCACCGCTCTGGGTCACGCTCTTTAGGTCGACGATGCCCTCGCGCTCGCGAAATTCCTGCAACGCCTTTTCAGATTCGTTGAGTTTCATGCGCAAATCGCTCAACTGATCCTGCAGCCAGCCGCTGGCCTGGCGCGTCAGCTTGAAGCGGGCCTCCAGATCGGTCTGGATGTATACTTCTGCCGCCGTATTGGCGACCTGCGAAGCCAGAGCGGCATCGCTGGATTCGAAACTGACCTTGGCCAATTGACTCAGCCGGATAGGCTCGACGATCAGTTTCCTGGAAAAGTTTTCGTAAACTGCCTCGGCGAGCAATTTATCGGTCCATTCCTTCGGTTCGGCGCTGAACCCGATGGCAGCCCGCAATGTTCCCTCTTTCGGACGAGGATCGAATTCCTCGTGCTCCCACAATTTGAGTTTCTCGATCGTCCGGATGGCCACTTCGCGCGACTTGATGATTTCCACCTGAGTCTGAAAGTGCTCGCGGTTCTGCGAAATTCCGGAATAAACATCTTCGATCGACAGCAATTTGGACTTGTTCGCCTCGATCAGGACGGTTGCCGTTGAGCGGTATACCGGGGTCATGACCAGGACAATCACGACGGCAACCAGGGCCACAACCAGCCCGAAACCGATGATCTCCTTCTTGCGCTTGAGAATGCTGCGCCAGTATTCGAGCAACTCCAGTTTTTCTTCCCGATCCTCGGGATCATGGAGGAAAAGGGGTTTGTGGTTTTCGGAATCCGCTGCTGGAGATTGAGGCATGGCGCTCACTTGCGTCAAAACTGATGTGGGAATTTAGAAAAAGCTCTCGTCAACCGTGACGATGTCGCCGGGGAACACCAGGGTGTTCAGGTCGCCCCGCTGGGAGCGCTGAGTGACGTCACGCTCGCGGATGATGTAGATCTTGCTCAGGGAAGCACGTTCGCGGAAGCCACCGGCCAGCGATGCCGCCTTGCGCACGGTCAAACCCGGCTGGTACGGATAACCGCCCGGCTTCTCGACCATGCCGTTGATGTAGAAAGGCCGGTACTCGTCGATACTGACCGACACCTTCGGATTGACGAGGTAACGACCGCGTAGCGCATCCTCGACGGCACGCTCGAGTTCACCCATGGTCAAGCCGAACGCACGCACCTCGCCGATGGCCGGCAGAGAAACCGTACCCGCATCGGTCAGGCGGACCTTTTCCTTGCTCAAATCCTCTTCACCCAGTACCCGCACGGTCAAAATATCGCCGGAAGAAAGGCGATAGTTGGACAGACCGGTAATCGCCGCCTGAACGGCCAGCGGCGCTTCGGAAGTCAAGGATGGGACCGATTCGCTCTGCGCGTTGGTCTGGGCGCACGCCTGAGCCGCGCCGAGAGAAAAAACAAGTGCAATCAACCAACGAAACAACATCACCGGCACATCTCCCCTTCGGTTACAGGACAGCTTCGAGTGTCAGCATGAATACATCACGCTTGAAATCGAGACCATTCACGTTGGAATCACGCTTGGTCCGGTTCCAGTTGATCCCTGCCCGGAAGTTATAGCCAAGCTCGCGGTAGAACCCGACGCCATAGTTCTTGGTCGTATCGTCACGGATGATTCCGTTGTACTCGGAGCGAACCACACCTGCATTGACGTTGGAGGTCACATAGCTTGCCCACTTGTGGTCCCAACTGACCGTATAACTGCGGTTGTCGATGTAGTAGTTGTTAGCGCCGCTGCTCGAATCAGCGATGTCCTGAGCCGTCTGCAGATTAACCACTGAATAGGTCAGGGGCGCCCAGGAGATACCCGCCTCCCACGTTCCGCCCGAAGGGTCGCGCCGGTTTTTCGCATCGTAATCCTTGGAGGCGCGGCCGAGCTTGAGGACCCCGGTGGTCTTGGCAGTCATGTCCCAGGTCGCGCCGACCAGCAACTTGCGGTAGCTGTTGTCACTGGTGGATGCCGGAGAAATGTAATCGCTCCAGGTATTCCGCGCTTCGAACAGCATCGAGGTCTTCGGCATCACCCTGAAAAAGAAACGACCGGCAACCATGTGCATATCCACATCGGATGTCCGCGTGTTGATCCGGTTGTTGGTGTAGCGTTTCTGCATCCAGGAGGATTCCAGCTCAAGACGTCCGCGGGCCCCCGTTGCACCATAAATGGCAATCAGGCGAGCCACCGGAGCACGCCACTCATCCGGCGAATCGCTGGTATTGACACGATCCGTCGAACCGCGGGCATCGGAACGCCACTGATAGCCAACCCCCCAGCCGAGACGGGCACGCGTGGTGAAGTAATTGTCACCGGCCAGCCAGATGTCGTGATGGCGGAAATTGTCGTCGGTCGAACTGGTATAACGGCCAAAGTTGCCGGCATAGCTCAGCGTATAACGGTCACCGCTGCGCTTCATTTCAGCCACCACTTCCGGCCGCAGGATCACGATCTTGGAAGAGGTTTCATTGGTATCGGTACCGCCGACGTTGTCATTGTGACCGACAGCGAGACTGGCCGCGGGATAGACGAAGATGCCATTCTGGAAACGGATCGGTTTCCCTCTGCCGGCGTTGGTCAGGATGGCGCCCTGCTCCGGCGTACTGGCGCTGCCGATGCCGGCACCGGACAGTTCATAACCGGCACTCGCCGAACGTTGGGCGGCACCGGTGGAGACGTCTCCACCAATGACCGGGGCACGTGTCGCCGGCAGGTTCAACGAGGGAACAGCCACCTCGCTGGCTGGCGCCGCAGGGGTTGGGGCCGTCTCGGTCGCCGCGGCATTTCCCAGGATTCCCAGCATGAGGATCAACCCGATTGCAGAACGCGTTTCCATCGCATGCAAGATACACCTCCACTTATATTCCATTCAACCATGTCATGAACATGGCACACCGGGCGTGATCATAACCCGGCGACATAAGCGAGTCCACACGATGGTGCACTGCAAAAACACCAAAAATCAGTGTTTTAAAAACCAAACTCACACAAACGGATGAAATTCATTAAGCAATATTATTTTTGTTATATTTATTTTGACGGAAGTGCAACAGGTCAACGCTCAAGCCTTTACAGCCCCTGTGGATTTGCCGACTGCCAGCGCCAGGTATCGGCACACATCTCGTCGATCCCGCGGCTGGCTCGCCAGCCAAGCTGGGAAATGGCCAGGGCCGGATCGGCGTAACAACTGGCCACATCCCCCGGCCGACGGTCGACCAGGCGATATGGCACGGCGCGGCCGCTGGCCTTTTCAAAGGCACGAACCATCTCGAGCACGCTGTAGCCGCGGCCAGTACCGAGGTTGACCGTCAGTTCGCCCGCCTTGCGGGACAGGGCGTCCAGCGCCGCAAGGTGACCCAGAGCCAGATCGACGACGTGAATGTAGTCACGCACCCCGGTCCCGTCCGGCGTCGGATAATCGCTGCCAAAAACGGAAAGTTCCTGGCGCTGACCGACCGCCACCTGTGCGACAAAAGGCATCAGGTTGTTGGGAATGCCGTTGGGGCTCTCGCCGATCAAACCGCTGGCATGCGCCCCCACCGGGTTGAAATAGCGCAGGATGGCAATCCGCCACGACGGCTCAGCAACCAGCAGGTCGCGCAGCATCTCTTCGATGACCAGTTTGGTCCGCCCATAGGGATTGGTTGCCTGCAAAGGAAAATCCTCGCGGATTGGAACTGCGTGCGGATCACCATAGACCGTCGCCGAGGAACTGAATACCAGCCGGTGAACTTTGGCGGCACGCATCGCCAGCAACAGGTTCAGCGTCCCCGCCACGTTGTTTTCGTAATAATGCAGCGGCAGCGCAACCGACTCGCCAACTGCCTTGAGACCGGCAAAATGCACCACCGCCTCGATCTTGTTCTCGGCGAATACGCGATCCAGTGCCGCCCGGTCGCGAATGTCGGCCTCGACGAATGCCGGCCGGCAACCGGTGATCTGCTCGATCCGGTCGAGTACCCGCAGACTGCTGTTGCTCAGATTGTCGAGAATCACGACAGATTCGCCGCGGGACTGCAGTTCGACCACCGTATGCGAGCCGATATAGCCCGTTCCACCTGTTACCAAAATCATTGACGTTTCCTCACAACCAGGGGGTTTACACCGACTTTCCCAGCCATTTCAACAAGCGCTCGAAAAGCTGCTCAGGATAAACCGGTTTGGATAAATGTTCATTCATGCCGGCCTCAAAACAGGCTTGACGATCTTCTTCATAGGCATTGGCCGTCATTGCCAGAATCGGCGTATGCCGGTTGAGCGAATCGGCGCGAATGGCCCGTGTCGCATCGGCGCCGTTGAGATTCGGCATCTGCATGTCCATCAAGATGGCCGCGTAGGGATGGCGTCGCGCCATTTCCACCGCCTGCAGGCCGTCAACCGCCAGATCGACCAGCAATCCGACCTCCTCGAGCAGGCAGCACGACACCTCGCTATTGATCGGCTCATCCTCGACCAGCAACACCCGACAACCGGCAAACTCCCGACGCAACCGCAGCTCTGGCAGTTCATGCGGCAGTTCGACGGTGCTGTCGCCCGTCGTCGCCTGAAACTTCTGCAGCGACACCTCGAACCAGAACCTGCTCCCCTGCCCCAGCCGGCTTTCGACACCAATGCACCCACCCATCAACTCGACCAGGCGCCGGCTGATCGCCAGGCCCAGACCGGTCCCGCCATAACGCCGGGTTGTCGAACTATCGGCCTGTTCAAAGGAGTTGAACAAGCGCCCGATGTCTTCGGTAGCAATACCGATACCGCTGTCGATCACCTCGACACGGAGCAGGACATCTGTCGCAGTCTCCCGCAGTATCCGGAAATTGACCGCTACCGAGCCATGATTGGTGAATTTGATCGCGTTGCCGACCAGATTGATCAGCACCTGCCCCAGGCGCAACGGGTCGCCCAGCAGGAAATTTCGGCTTGCTTCGGGCAAAGGCGCCACGGTGAGTTGCAGGGCTTTTTCCTCGGCGCGATGCGCCAGCACGCTCGCCATGTTGTCGAGCACATCCTGCAGACGGAACGGCGTCAGTTCCAGAACCATCCGCTGCGCCTCGATCTTGGAGATATCCAGGATATCGTTGATCAAGGCCAGCAAATGCTGTGACGACTGCTTGGCCTTGGCCAGTTGCGAACGTCCGAGCGGATCGCTCATGCGCCGCCAGACCAGGTCGATCATGCCCATGATGCCGTTCATCGGCGTCCGCAGTTCATGGCTCATGTTCGCCAGGAAAGCACTTTTCGCCCGACTCGCAGCCTCGGCGGCCTCCTTCGCCTCCTTCAACTGCTCCGTCCGCTCAGCCACCAGCGCTTCGAGGTTGTCGCGATGCAACTGCAATTCCTGCTGCGCCTGTTTCAGTTCGGTGACATCGGTAATTCCGCCAAGCAAACCGGCGATGCTGCCATCCGCATGCAGAAAGGTGGCCTTGTGGAAGATCACGTGGCGCAAGCCTTCCGGGCGCTGAATCACCCAGTCGTAAGTCTGGGTGCCGGGACGCTCGAACAGCTCCGCATCCATGTCGTGATAGCGCTGGGCAATCTCGGGCGGCGCCATGTCGAACACCGACTTGCCGATGATTTCCTGGCGCGACTTGCCCAGCAGGCGCTCAAAAGCCTCATTGCACCCCAGATAACGCCCTTCGTTATCCTTGTAAAAGAAGGGTACGGGCAGGCTTTCGACCAAAGTCTGCATGAACAGGCCCTGGTTGCGGATTTGCCACCAGTAACGACGCAACATCCAGGCAGCGAAGACCGTCGCGATAAAAAACACAAGCAGCAACACCACGGTATGTCGCCGCTCACGCTGCCAGTCATCAAGGAAATCTCCCGGAGCCATCGCCACCGTCAGCATGAAAGGAGTATCCCGTATCTGCCGGAAGGCCTGGATGCGAACCACGCCATCTTCATCCTGAGTCTGGAAAAAACCGCTTTCGGCCTCGGTATCGAGCAAACTCTGCAATTCCTGCGACGTGCCGAGCGACCCCGGCATGCCGGCAGCGCCGTCCAGCGCCGGATAACGCGTCAGCAAGGCCTTGCTGCGATGACGCACTTCTGCAACGCCATGAGGCCCCAGACTCAACGGCGTCAGCAGGCGGGTAAAGTGGTCCAGGGTCACAGCCGCGGTCACTACCCCGGCAAATGCCCCGCGCTCATCGCGATACGAACGCGTGAATGCCACCACCCAGATTTTGGAGATGCGCCCCATCACCGGCTCGGCAACGATCAAGCGGGCCCCGGGTTGCGCCTGGTGCTCGGCAAAGAAAGGACGGTCAGCCAGTGACACCGGTGCTTGTCGATCGACCCCCTTGCCCCAGGTCAGCAAACCGTCGCGCGTACTCACGCGGAAGGCATCAACGGCCGGATGGCGCGCCAGATGCAATTGCAGCACCCGCTCGATCGCCTCATCGGACAAACCGCCGACCAGGGCTTGCGATTCCAGGACATCGACGATGCTCAACAGGCCCAGATCGATGCGCCGAACCGAATCGGCCATCCCCAGTTCAAGCACAGCCGCAAGATTGGCAGCATTGCCCCGGACCTCTTTCAGCACCCGCGTCTGGCTCGCCTGCAGGCTTTGCACCCCGACCGTCACCATCACCAGATTGAGCAGCAAAACGCCAACCACCAGCCAACGCTGGAATCCGGATGCGACTGGAAAAGCCCCCGAGCGCGCGTCGGGCGAGGACGAAAGGAACATTCAGGAAACCGGGATCGACCCGGTCAGTGACGAAGAAGCGAGATTATTGCACTTTCATGCAGGTTTCAGCCGGGTATGATCAAGCCATGCCGAACTGCTCACGATCCCCCATGCACACTGGCCGGCTTGCCAGCACCATCGCCGGACTGCTGCTGACCACGCTCGCCCCGCTGGCAATGGCGGCGAGCTGTGCCGATCTGCCGCCCAGCCAGGTCGAGGTCATCCTGCTGGAAACCCCGGCAAGCCGGAACTTCAGTTACAGCTACCGGCAACTCCGCGGCCTGACCGAAGACTACAACCGCCGTGACATCGAAACATTGGGCCTGGCCCGGGGCACGGCCAGCGCGCGCTTCGAGGTCAAGGGACAGATCCTTCAGGCCGATGGCAGACAAACCGAATGCGCCAGCTTCAACATCAAGCTCAGTTACGGCTTCAGCCCGATCGTCGTCTATGTAGGCCGCGAATTCCCTCCCGGTACCTGCGCACACGATGAAATATACCGGCACGAACTCGAACATGTCGAAGCCTACCGCCAGCATGCGCGGGCGCTACACGAAGAAATCACCCAGCAGCTCAAGCGACGCTTCGAAGGCGGTCCACCATGGCATGGCGAGCGCGGCGAAACGGGGCAACGCCTGCAGCGCGAACTCGATGAACGCTGGCTTCCCTACATTCACCGGCTGCTCGACAAGGTCAAGCTTGCCCAACGCAAGATAGACTCACCAGAAGAATATGCCCGCATTGGCGACAGTTGCGATGGCGAAATCAAACGCCTGCTCAAGCAACCCGCCCGCTGAAATTCTCCCGGATTACTGCAACTGGTACACCGCCCCCTCCGGCGGCGCCTGCACACCCATCACGGCATCCGCCTCGACGAAGCTGCCGCGTTCGACGTCGAGCACCAGTACCTTGCCAGCCTCGATCAGGTAGTGCCAGCCATGCAGGAACAGGCGACCGGTTTCGACGCCCTGGCGGACCATGGGATATTCAAGCAAGCGTTCAAGCTGCAGGACCACCGAGCGTTGTTCGGTGCGCCGTAACGCTTCCTCGCTGACGCTTACCGGCAGTACGGCTGGTCGGGCGAAGTCGAGCCAGGCATTGAGATTGGGCAGGGCTAGGTCGTGATCGTCGTAGAGTGCCCGGATGGCACCGCAATGACTGTGGCCGCAGACGACAATGTCGCGCACACCGAGCACGGCCACCGCGTACTCGACGGCAGCAGCCGTACCATGACCGACATGCTCGTCACTCCAGATCGGCACCAGGTTGCCGACATTGCGCACCACAAACAGTTCGCCCGGCCCTGCACCGGTCAGCAGATACGGCACCACGCGCGAATCGGAGCAGCCGATGAAGAGCATGCGCGGATGCTGGCCATTCTTGACCAGAAGGCGGAAATGCTCGCGATAGCGGGGAAAGAAACGCCGTTCGAAACGGTTCAGTGATTGCAGCAGATCGTCCAAGCTCACTCCTCGGTATGCACGGTCAGCAACGGCATGCGCTCGCTCAGGTCGTCGCCTGGCGTGACGAAAATTTCCTCAACCGTCCCCGCGTAGGGCGAAGGAATATCGAGCGCGACCTTGCCGGTTTCGACGACCAGAACGTCGTCGTCGACCGCCACCCGGTCACCCGGTTTGACCAGAATTTCGAGAATGAACACGCGCCCGTTGGCGCAGGCGCCGCAGCTGCTCCAGCACTCCGGATAGCGCGGCATGTAGATCGTTCGACGCATCGCCGGCTCAGCGGAAACCGTGGTCGATGGCGTACACCGCCGCCTGCACCCGACTGGTGATGTTCAGTTTCTTGAAAATGTTCTGCACGTGGATCTTGACCGTGCTGTCGGCCAGATTCAGCAACTGGGCAATTTCCTTGTTGCTATCGCCGCGGGCGATGTGCGAAAGGATTTCCCGCTCGCGCGGCGACAACGGGTTTTCGTCCTCTCCCTTGGCCGCCTTGCGCCCGGGATTGCGGACGCCTTCGACGAGTTTGCTCGACATCTCCGGGCAGACCACGGTTTCGCCATGCGCCGCCTGGCGGATGGCGGCAACCAGGGCTTCGGTGTCGATGTTCTTCAGCAAATAACCCCGGGCCCCGGCACACAGGGCATCGATCAGGTCTTCGCCATCCTCCGAAACGGTCAGCATCAGGACCTGCGCCCGGATTTTTTCGGCCACCAATATCTTCAGCACCTCGACCCCGGAAATGCCCGGCATGTGGAGATCGAGCAGGATCACATCGGGATCGAGGCTCTTGGCGAGTTTCACCCCGGCCATCGGGTCGCCGGTTTCACCCAGCAGGACGAATTCCTCGTAACGGCGCAGCAGCGCGATGATGCCGCTGCGAAACAGGGTGTGATCGTCGATGATCAGCAGGGACAGTTTATTCACTTCACGCTCCCGGACTTGAGAAATGGCGCAGCAGGAGGACGATCCTTGTCCCCTCGCCCACGCGCGACTGGATCTGCACTTCGCCGCCGATACGCGCCGCGCGCTCGCGCATGATGCTCAGCCCGACATGATCTTCAGAGCGCGATGCTTCCGGCACGAAACCGACACCGTCGTCCTCGATGACGATGCGGATGCGCGCGCCTTCATGTTCGAAACGCACAGCCACGTGCTGGGCCCCGGCATGCTTGCGGATGTTGGAGAGCGCTTCCTGGACGATGTGGATGATCTGGATGCCCTCGTCCTCCGCCACCTGCAGCAGACCGACCTGGCGTTTGAAGTTGACGGCCATGCCGGTCTGTACCTCAAAGCGTTGCAGCACCGTCATCAGCGCCGTTTCCAGGTCGGCGTGGCTGGCCCGGGTACGGAAATGCACCAGCAGTTCGCGCACGTCGTCGTAGCTTTCCTGCACGCCGTTGCGGATGCGCTCGGCAACCTCCTGCGCCTCGGCGGTTTCCTCATGGCGCAACGAGTCCTGCAACAACTGGGTCTGGATGTTCAGATAGGCCAGGCCCTGGGCAATCGAATCGTGCAGCTCCTGGGCCAGCAGGTTGCGTTCTTCGTAAACCGCCGCTTCCTTTTCGCGACTGCGCAGACGCAGGTTTTCGATGGCCACGCCGAGGTGCTTGCCGAGAATGTCGAGCAAGGCCATTTCCTGCGGGGAAAACTGCCGTTCCTGGCGGTAATAGAGGTTGAACACGCCGACGACCTGCTTCTGGCAGACGATGGAAAACGCGCTGGCCGTGCGAAAGCCCTCGTGCACGCAGGTTTCCCGACACATCAGCGGCGGCGGATTGGCGGTATCGATCTGCTGCGACTGCCCCGAACTGAGAACCGCACCGCACAGGCATTCGCCGCAGCGCAAGCTGCTTTCCTCGGCGACAAAAGCGGCCGACAGCCCCTCGTGGGAAACCGGTTCCATGAATTCGCTATCGCGCCCGAGCAAACGGATCATGCAGGCGTCGGCCCCCATGGCCACCCGCACGCGCCGGCGAAACCCATGACAGATGTCCTGCAGCCCGACCGGCTCATTGAGAAAGGCCGTCGTTTCGTAGAGGACGCTCAGTTCCTGATTGCGCTCGGCCAGCGTCCGGGTCTTGCTGGTCACACGCTCTTCCAATGTTGCGTACAAATTCTGCAGATGCTGAACCATCTGGTTGAACCCCGATGCCAGGGCACCGAATTCGTCCCGGGACTCGAGCGGCAGGCGGACGCTGAAGTCGTCGCCCAGCATGCGCTTGATACCGCCGTGCAGGAGATCGACCGGGCGGATGACCTGGACGAAGAAGAAGCGGATCAGGATCAGGGTGCCCAGCACGGCCAGGATGATCAGGCCGACCTGCAACGTGCGCAGCAGATTGGTGTTGAATGCGTAATTGCGTTCCATGGCCTGGACCAGGCTATCGATCTGCGCAACGAAATCGCGGACTGAGGCCTGGTAGGACTGGAAGGCGCGGGTCTGCAATTCGACATCGTCGGCCCGGTCGAAATCGGCAAGCAGCGGCACGATGCGCTCGCGCCAGTCCTGTTCGACGCGCTCCAGTTGCTGGCTGATCCGGTTGTCGCGCGGCGGCGCCAGCGGGCGCAGCGGGTCGCCACGACGCAGGTCGGCCAGGATGTGTTCGAACTCCCGGATTTCCCCGGCCAGATTCGCCTGCTGGCCGGACACCGGCTCGGGATGCTGGAGCAGGTTGCCGATGCGGTAGGAGCGCATGCGCAAACTCCCGGCGTCGTTGATCGCCGCCGCACCGCCTTCGAGCTTCCAGGAAATGAGCAGCGTCATGCCGACAGCCAGCAAGGCCACCAGGAAGAACACGGTGAGGATACCGATGATCTTGTTGGCGAGCTTTTGCTGGCTGTCAGGCATGTCGCTGCACGTCCCTGTGTTGGTGATGAATCAGGCCCGACGTTTGGCCCGGACGATCTGGTAAGCCCGCCCGAGGTAGTTCACCGGTGCCGTCAGGACATGCACCAGGCGGGTGAAGGGAAAGACCAGAAAGACGGTCATGCCGAAGAACAGATGGGTCTTGAAAACCGAATCCACATTATCCAGCAATTCCGGTTGCGGGTTCAGCGTCAGGATGCTCTGCACCCAGTTGGCCAGCGCCAGCATGACTTCCGGGTTGCCGTGGTTGGCGTGACCGATGGAGACGGGAATGGTCGCCAGGCCGAGCAGCAGCGTCAGCATCAGCCAGCTCAGGACGAACATGTCCGAACCGCGCCCAGCTGCCCGCACGCGGGCATTGGTCAGACGACGGAACCACAACGCTAGGCCGCCGAGCAGCATCATGCCGCCGAACACCGTACCAGCAATGATCGCCAGCCACTGGTGCTGCATGTCGGAGACGCCGAGCGCCAGCCACAGGCCGTGCGGCAATACCAGGCCGGCGAAATGCCCGGCGAAGATGGCCAGGATGCCGATATGGAAGAAATTGCTGGCGAAGACCATGCCGCCCTTCGACAGCAACTGCGTCGAGTCCGTCTTCCAGGTGTATTGCTCCCGGTCGTAACGGATCCAGCAGCCGATGACGAAGACGGTCAGCACGATGTACGGATAGACCGCAAAAACGAATTTCGAAAGATTCATGTTGCTCTCCTCAGGCCGCCAGTTTCACCAGCGAGCCGAATTGGTTCACGACGCCGATCAGACGGGCATACGGGCTGGCCGCCTTGTCCAGGTTGTCGGCGATCACGCCGAGCACCTTGCCGGCGTCGCCCAGGAAAACGCGGGCTTCGTCGACCGCCAGCTCGGAAACGAACTCCAGCATCAGCGGCAGGAAGTCCGGCAACTCCTTCTCGTCGTGCTGGTAGCCGTAGCTCTTCAGGTACTCGGTCAGATCGATCAGTGCCGGGCCGCGCGTCTTCTCCTCGCCAAAAATGTGGTGAGTCAGATGCAGGCTGTGTTCCGGCGTCAGGTCGAAGGTCTGCACGTAATTGGCCTGGACCACGGTCGCCTCGTTGTCGAGCAGGTAGTCGATGACGTAGGCGACGCCAAGGTGGTTCTCGGCGCTGAGCAGCCCCTGTTCGTCGAGATTCTCGACCAGGGTCAGCGCGCTGCCGGCCTGCGCGACTTCGCGGCGCAGTTCAGCAAGCAAGGCATCATCCGGGTAATCGAGCAGTGCCGAAAGCAGTTTGAAAATCAGCATGTCCGTCTCCTCACTTCTTCTTGGCGGCCAACGGCGCCGGTTCGCGGGGTTCCATGCTCTCGGTCCGGCGTTCCGGGAAGAGCGCAAAGGGCGACTGACCGTTGGCCGAGTCGTTGCCGAAGCTGAAGCCGTTCTGCCCCTGGAAGCCGTGGTAATCGTCGAGCGAGATTTCCTGGTGCGAGGTCGGAATGACGAAACGGTCCTCGTAATTGGCAATCGCCAGATAGCGGTACATCGCCTTGGCCGTGTCCTCGTCGATACCAGCGGCAGTCAGCGGGCGGATGTCCGGCGTGCCTTCGACATTGACCGAGCGCATGTAGGAACGCATGGCGATCAGGCGGTTGAGTGCCGAGACGATGTATTCCTCCTTGCCGGCGGTCAGCAGGTTGGCCAGATACTTGACCGGCAGGCGCATCGCCGAGGCCTTGGGAATGACGCCGTCGGCTTCGGTCGGCAGGTTCTTCTGGTCGATCTGCGACTGCACCGGGGACAGCGGCGGCACATACCAGATCATCGGCAGCGTGCGGAATTCCGGATGCAGCGGGAAGGCGATCTTCCATTCGACGGCCATCTTGTAGATCGGCGACTTCTGGGCGGCGTCGATCCACGACTGCGGCACGCCGTCGGCCAGCGCCTGCTCGATGATCTTCGGGTCATTCGGATCGACGAAGAGGTCGAGGTGGGCCTTGTACAGATCCTGCTCGTTGTCGGTACTGGCGGCGTCGAGGAGTTTGTCGGCGTCGTAGAGGATGATGCCGTTGTAGCGGATGCGACCGACGCAGGACTCCGAGCACACGGTCGGCAGACCCGATTCGATGCGCGGATAGCAGCCGATGCACTTCTCGGCCTTCGACGATTCCCAGTTGAAGAAGACCTTCTTGTACGGGCAGCCCGAGATGCACATGCGCCAGCCGCGGCAACGATCCTGGTCGGCAACGACGATGCCGTCCTCCTCGCGCTTGTACATCGCCCCGGACGGGCACGAGGCGACGCAGGCCGGGTTGATGCAATGGTTGCAGATGCGCGGCAGGTAGAGGTGGAAGGTGTTCTCGAACTGCTTGTACATCTCCTTTTCCATGTTCGAGAAATTGCTGTCCTTCGAGCGCTTCTCGAATTCACCGGCCAGGTCGTCTTCCCAATTGGGGCCCCAGGTGATCTTGTCCATCTTCTCGCCGGTGATCTGCGACACCGGCCGGGCTGTCGGCGCGGCTTCAGACAGCGGCGCGTTCTGCAGGCGGGCGTAGTCGTAGGTGAAAGGCTCGTAGTAATCGTCGATCTCGGGCATGTTGGGGTTGGCGAAGATCTGGACGATCTTTTTCAACTTGCCGCCGGCCTTGAGTTCGAGCTTGCCGTTGAGCTTGGTCCAGCCACCCTGCCATTTCTCCTGGTTTTCCCAGTTCTTCGGGTAGCCGATGCCGGGCTTGGATTCGACGTTGTTGAACCAGGCGTATTCGATGCCCTTGCGGTTGGACCAGACGTTCTTGCAGGTCACCGAGCAGGTATGGCAGCCGATGCACTTGTCGAGGTTGAATACCATCGCGAATTGTGCGCGAATTTTCATGTTGATCTCCTAGATTGCGTTCGCGATTACTTGCTGCCGACACCGACCGGATTGCGCTGGGCTTCGCGTTCCGGGGTCAGCGGACGTTCCAGCCAGTCGATATCGCGGTCCTCGACCTTGTGCAGCACCACCTGCTCGTCGCGGTTGCAGCCGACCGTGCCGTAGTAGTTGAAGCCATAGGCGAGCTGGGCGTAGCCGCCGACCATGTTGGTCGGCTTGACGACGACGCGGGTGACCGAGTTGAGGATGCCGCCGCGTTTGCCGGACGACGGCGAACCCGGCACGTTTACGTTCTTCTCCTGGGCGTGGTACATCAGCGCCATGCCGCGCGGGACGCGCTGCGACACCACCGCCCGGGCCATCGTCGCGCCGTTGGCGTTGATCGCCTCGACCCAGTCGTTGTCGGCCAGGCCGATCTGCCTGGCGTCGTCCTCGGCGATCCAGATGTAGGGACCGCCGCGGAACAGCGTCAGCATGCGCAGGTTGTCCTGGTAGCTGGAGTGGATGCCCCACTTCGAGTGCGGCGTGATCCACGACAGCGTCAGGTGCGGCTTGCGGCGCACACTGTCGGGGACGGTTTCATGGGCCTTCAGGTCGACCGGCGGCTTGAACACGCAGAAGCCTTCGCCGAAGTCGAGGAACCACTCGTGATCCTGGTAGAAGTGGGCGCGGCCGGTCAGCGTGCGGAACGGGATGTGCTCGTGGATGTTGGTGTAGCCGGCGGTGTAGGACACCGTTTCCGACTCGATCCCCGACCAGGTCGGCGCGGTGATGATCTTGCGCGGCTGGGCGACGATGTCGCGGAAGGTGATCTTGTCCTCATGGCGGCCGGCGTACAGGTGATGGTGATCGAGGCCGGTCTTCTGCGACAGCGCCGACCACGACTTGTGGGCAACCTCGCCATTGGTTTCCGGCGCCATGCGCATCACCGAGTCGCAGACGTAGATGTCCTCTTCCAGCGACGGCATGCCCTTGGACACGCCATCGACCTGGACGGTCTTGTTGAGGACGGCGAGTTCCTTGTATTCCTGCTCGGTGTTCCAGTCGATGCCCTTGACGTTGTTGCCGAGCTTGGTCATCAAGGGGCCGAGCGCGATGTACTTGTTGTAGGTCTGGCCGTAGTCGCGCTCGACCAGGCGCAGCGCGGCCATGGTCTTGCCCGGGATCGGCTCGCACTCGCCGCGCTTCCAGTTCTTGACCTGACCGAAAGGCTGGGCCAGCTCCATCGGGGAATCGTGCTGCATCGGCAAGGCAACTAGGTCGCGCTTCTTGCCCAGGTGCTTTTCGGCAAGTTTGGAGAAGGTCTCGGCAATCGCCTTGAAGATCTGCCAGTCCGACTTCGATTCCCAACCCGGCGTCACGGCTTCGCCCAGCGGGTGGATGAAGGGGTGCATGTCGGTGGTATTGAGGTCGTTCTTCTCGTACCAGGTTGCCGTCGGCAGGATGATGTCGGAGTAGGCGCCGGTGGAATTGAGGCGGAAGTTGATGTCCACCATCAGGTCCAGCTTGCCGACCGGGCCGTCTTCCAGGTAATTGACCTGGCTGCAGGCGGCGCCATGGGTGCCCTCCTGCATCACGCCGTTCTGGGCGCCGAGCAGGTGCTTGAGGAAGTACTCGTGGCCCTTGGCCGAGGTGCCGATCAGGTTGGCGCGCCAGACGAACAGATTGCGCGGCCAGTTGACCGGGTTGTCCGGGTCGGCGAAAGCAACGTCGAGCTTGCCGCTCTTGAGTTCTTCGACCACATGTTTGGCGATGCCGGCCTCGTCGGTCGCACCCTTCTTCTCGGCTTCAGCGACCAGATCGAGCGGATTGCGGTTGAAATGCGGCGCCCCCGGCAACCAGCCCATGCGCACCGCATCGACGTTGTAGTCGGCGAGCGTGTAGCCCTTGTACTTGTTCTTACCGGCGGGCGACAGCAGTGCATCGGCATCGACCGTTTCGTAACGCCACTGGTCCGTGTGGAAATACCAGTACGAGGTCGAGTTCTGATGCCGCGGCGGCCGTTGCCAGTCGGTGGCGAAGGCGATCGGCGCCCAGCCGGCCTGCGGGCGCAGCTTTTCCTGGCCGACGTAATGCGCCCAGCCGCCGCCGGTCTGGCCGACACAACCGCACATGTGCAGCAGGTTCATGATCGACCGGTAAGTCATGTCATTGTGGTACCAGTGGTTGATCGCCGCGCCCATGATGACCATCGACTTGCCGCGAGTCTTCGACGCGTTCTCGGCAAACTCGCGACCGGTACGTTCGATGTCGGCGGCCTTGACGCCGGTCACCTTAGCCGCCCAGGCCGGGGTGTAGGCGACATCGGCATCGTCGTAGGATTTGGCGACGTTGCCGCCACCCAGCCCGCGATCGATCCCGTACTGGGCAATCTGCAGGTCGAACACACTGGTCACCAGTGCTTCCTCGCCATTGGCCAGCTTGACGATGCGGACCGGTACATTGCGCAGGATCAGCGTCGATTCGCCATTCTCGAAATGCGGGAAGCCGACGCTGACCACGCCGTCGCGGCGCTCGATGCAGCTCAGTTCGGCTTCGATCTCACCACCGGCCGCCTGTTCGAGCAGGTTCCATTTGCCGTCCTCGCCCCAGCGGAAACCGATCGAACCGTTGGGCACGACGAAGGACTGGCGCTTGCTGTCGAAGACCACGGTCTTCCACTCGGGGTTGTTCGCTTCGCCGAGGTTATCGACGAAGTCGGAGGCGCGCAGGTTGCGGTCGGACACCCAGTTTTCGCCATGCCGGCGCAGCATCACCTGCATCGGCATGTCGGTGTACTTGCGGGCGTACTCCAGGAAATAGGCGTCCTGGCGGTCGATGAAGTACTCCTTGAGCGCGACGTGGCCCATGGCCAGGAAAGCCGCCGTGTCGGTGCCCTGGCGGACCGGCATCCACAGGTCGGCGAACTTCACGTACTCGGCGTAGTCCGGCGCCATCGAGACGATCTTGGCGCCCTTGTAGCGGACTTCGGTGGCGAAGTGGGCATCCGGCGTGCGCGTCATCGGCAGGTTGGCGCCGGTGATGATCAGGTAGGTCGAGTTGTACCAATCGGCGGCTTCCGGCACGTCGGTCTGCTCGCCCCAGGTCTGCGGCGAGGCGGCCGGCAGATCGCAGTACCAGTCGTAGAACGAACCGCAGGCGCCACCGATCAGCGACAGATAGCGCGAGCCGGCGGCATAGGAAATCATCGACATCGCCGGAATCGGCGAGAACCCGTAGATGCGGTCCGGGCCCCATTTCTTGATGGTGTAGATGTTGGCGGCGGCGATGATCTCCTTCATTTCCTCCCAGCCGGCACGGACAAAGCCGCCCAGGCCGCGCACGCCGACATACTTGATGCGCTTCTGCGGGTCGTTCTGGATTGCCTCCCAGGCTTCGACCGGGTCAAGGCCCTTGGCCCGCTCGGCGCGGTACAGGTCGAGCAGGCGACCACGGATCATCGGGTGCTTTATCCGGTGCGGCGAGTACAGGTACCAGGAGAACGAGGCGCCGCGCTGACAGCCGCGTGGTTCGTGGTTGGGCAGGTCCTCGCGGGTGCGCGGGTAATCGGTCTGCTGCATTTCGAAGGCAACCAGGCCGTTCTTGACGAAGATCTTCCACGAGCAACCGCCCGTGCAATTGACGCCGTGGGTCGAGCGGACGACCTTGTCGTGCCGCCAGCGGTTGCGATAGGCATCCTCCCATTGGCGATCCTCGTTGGTGACGACGCCGTGGCCCTTGGCGAAGGTGCTCTGGACCTTGCTCAGAAATTTCAGGCGGTCAAGAAAATGACTCATGTTGTGCTCCTCGTTTGGCGACCTGCCCCAGGCCGCGGGGTTGATTGCAGAATGCGGTGATGGTGATGAAACGGCTCAGGGGTTGTGGATGTAGGCGTTCTTGCGCAGGTAGAACCACCAGTTGATGACGACGCAGATGGCGTAGAAGATGGCAAAGCCGTACATCGCGTTTTCCGGAGTGCCGGCCTTGATCTGGCCGCCGATGACCACCGGCGCGATGAAGGAACCGTAGGCACCGACCGCCGAAGTCCAGCCGAGCACCGGCCCACGCTGGTCCTGGTCGAAGACGAAGCCGACGGTTCGGAAGGTCGAGCCGTTGCCGATGCCGGAGGCGGCGAAGAGGACGATGAACAGGCCCATGAACAGGAAGAAATAGTCTTCCGGCGTCGCCGACTGGTAGGCCAGGTGCATGACGTAGCCGGTGGCGGCCGAGGCGACGACGAGCACCAGCGAGATCACCTGGGTGACGATGGACCCGCCGAGCTTGTCGGAAATCCAGCCGCCGAGCGGACGGATCAGCGCGCCGACGAAGGGGCCGATCCAGGCGTACATCAGCGCCGACGGTGCATTCGGGTTGCGCGCATGGACCCAGGCCTGGGTCGCCGGATCGAAGACATGTGTGTTGCCGAAGATGACCGTGATCGACAACGGCAGCGCCATCGAGAAGCCGATGAAGGAGCCGAAGGTGACAACGTAAAGCGCGGTCATCGACCAGGTGTGCTTGTTGCCGAAAATGGCGAACTGCTTGCCCAGGTTGGCCTTCATCTCGCCGGTGGCCAGCGCCTTCATGGCAAACAGCGTAGCGACGATGACCAGGACCACCACCGCCCACATGTTGAGCAGGCCGAGGCCGCTCGGTGCCGGCAGGTAGAGGTAGAGGCCGAGACCGGAGACAACCAGCGCCAGGCCGTAGAAGACGACGACCCGGCCGAGCGCGGCGGCGGTCGAGCCGATTGCCGGCGAAACGGTGAGCAGGTTGTTCATGCCGAACCAGCCGACGACGGCCAGCGGCACCAGCAACAGCAACCAGACGAAGCCGGCGTTCTGGATCCAGGTCGGCGTGCCGGCGACGATCTTGCCGATCAGCGTCGCCGAATCCTTGACCAGCGGAATCGGGTCTCCGCCCAGCGCGCCGAACAGGCTGACGGTCATCACCGCCGGAATCAGCAACTGCATCGTGGTCACGCCGAAATTACCGAGACCGGCGTTGAGCCCGAGCGCCGTTCCCTGCTGACGCTTGGGGAAAAAGGTGCTGATGTTGGACATCGAGCAGGCGAAGTTGCCGCCGCCAATCCCGGACAGCAGCGCCATCAACTGGAAGACCCACAGCGGCGTGCTCTTGTCCTGCAGTGCCAGACCGGTGCCGATGGCCGGAATCATCAGCAGCGCGGTGGTCAGCCAGACAGTGTTGCGGCCACCGCAGATACGGATGAAGAAGGACGCGGGAATGCGCAAGGTGGCGCCGGACAGGCCGGAAATGGCGGCAATGGTAAATAGCTCGTCCGGCGAGAACGGAAAGCCGGCATTGGCCATCTGCACGGTGATGATCCCCCACATCAACCAGATGGCGAAGCCGCAGAGCAGGCTGGGAATCGAGATCCACAGGTTGCGGTTGGCGATGCGGCGACCGGTGGTCTGCCAGAATTTTTCGTCCTCGGGCCGCCAGTCGACGATGTCGACCGAACTGGTGACCTGGGGGCGGGTGGATTTTTGCTTGTTCATTGAAACTCCCCGTTCTGATCATTCAAGGTTGTCGGCACCGACGCGCGCTGGGCGGCCGCGGACCAAATCGGCATCACGCACCTCGGTCCAGTACATCCAGATCAGCGAGACCCAGACGACGCCGTACAGCAACATGAAGCAGGAGGACCGCACGCCGGTCAGGTCGACCAGGGCGCCGAACATGATCGGCAGCAGGAAGCCGCCCAGGCCGCCGGCCAGACCGACGATGCCGGAGATGACGCCGATGTTCTTCGGGTAGTCGTCGGAGATGTACTTGAACACTGAGGCCTTGCCGACCGCCATGGCGACACCGACGACGAACAGCAGCGCGGTAAAGACGTATTCGTTGAGATGGATTTCGTAGGTCTGCGGTCCGCTGACCGTCTTCACCGTGAACTCGGTCTGCGGGTAGGACAGGATGAACAGGCAGATCCAGCACACCCAGAGCACCCACCAGGTCACCTTGTGGGCGCCGAACTTGTCCGAGAACCAGCCGCCAAGCGCTCGCAACACGCCGCCAGGCAGGGAAAAACAGGCCGCCAGGAAGGCCGCGCTCTTGAGGTCGAAGGCGTATTCCTGGACGTAGTACTTGGTCATCCACAGCGCCAGCGCGACATAACCGCCGAAGACGATCGAGTAGTACTGGCAGATTTTCCAGACGTTCGGATCCTTCAAGGCGCGCAGCTGCTGCGCGACGGTCACCGTCGAACTGACCCGGTGCGCCGGATCGCTGTAGGTGAACACGAAGAAGGCCAGCGCCGTAACCAGCATCATCACGGCAAAAACCGTCGGCACCATGGTCCAACCGTAGGCGACGACGATCGACGGGGCGAGCAACTTGGTCAGCGCTGCGCCGGCGTTGCCGGCACCGAACACGCCCATGGCGAACCCCTGGTTCTGCTTCTCGAACCAGCGTGCGCAGTAGGCGATGCCGACCGAAAAGGAGCCGCCGGCGATGCCGACGAACAGGCCGGCGACCAGCAACTGCCAGTATTCGGTGGCCTGGCCGATCAGATAGATGGGCACTACGGTGCTCATCATGATGCCGAAGAACACCGGCCGACCGCCAAAGCGGTCGGTCATCATGCCCAGCGGCAGGCGGATCAGCGAGCCGGTCAACACCGGCATGGCGGCGAGGATGCCGAACTGGGTTTCGTTGAGGCCCAGTTGTTCCTTGATCGGGATGCCGATCACGGCAAAGATCATCCAGACCATGAAGCAGACGGTGAACGCCAGCGTGCTCATGGTCAGTACGGACAATTGCTGCATTTTTCTGCTTGTCATGTTCTTGTCTCTCCCTCCGGTTTTTCCGTTGGGTGAAGATTAAGAACTTGGGCGTCTGCAGCCCATTCGCCATTCGCCGGTATACGGGAGATAAAAAACGGTAGGCGGAGTAGTCATTTGGAACTAGCCCGAAGGTGCCCCGCTCCCTTTGATACGCATCATGGTTTCCGACACCCCGCTAAAACGAGAATCGCTCCACCTCAATAACAAGGAGTAATTTCATGAGCGGGGTATTTACCAAATCAATGGCCAGGAACATCTTCTATGGGGGAACGGTGTTCTTCTTCCTGGTCTTTCTGGCCCTGACCTTCGATTCGCATCGCGAATTTCCCAAGCGCGACAACAGCCAGAACCTGACGCCGGAGGTCATCGCCGGCAAGAAGATCTGGGAAACGCGCAATTGCATCGGCTGCCATACGCTGCTCGGCGAAGGCGCCTATTTCGCGCCGGAACTGGGCAATGTCTACCCACGTCGCGGTCCGGACTTCATCAAGGCCTGGATGCAGGCCCAACCGACCGGTGCCCCCGGTCGCCGGCAGATGCCGCAATTCCACCTGAGCGACACGGAACTCGACCAACTAGTCGCCTTCCTGAAATACACGTCGGAAATCAACACCGCCAACTGGCCACCCAACATCGAGGGTTAAGCCCGGACCACATTCCTAAAGCGGTATAAATTCAGGAGCACTGCGATGCAATACAAAACCCAAGCGGTCGCCAAGCCCTACTTCGTGGCTGCGATCGGCCTTTTCGTCGGGCAGATCATCTTCGGCCTGATCATGGGCATGCAATATGTCGTCGGGGATTTCCTCTTCCCCGAAATCCCCTTCAACGTGGCCCGCATGGTCCACACCAACCTGCTCATCGTCTGGCTGCTGTTCGGCTTCATGGGCGCGGCCTACTACATGGTCCCGGAGGAATCCGAAACCGAACTCTACAGTCCGAAACTGGCCATCGCGCTGTTCTGGATCTTCCTGCTGGCCGGTGCCGCCACCGTCCTCGGCTACCTGTTCGTGCCCTACGCCACGCTTGCCGAAATGACTGGCAACGACCTGCTGGCGACCATGGGCCGGGAATTCCTCGAACAACCTTTACCGACCAAGCTCGGCATCGTCGTCGTCGCCCTGGCCTTCCTCTTCAACATCACGATGACCGTGTTGAAGGGCCGCAAGACCGCGATCTCGACCGTACTGCTGATCGGTTTGTGGGGTTTGGCGATCTTCTTCCTGTTCTCGTTCTACAACCCGCACAATCTGGTCAAGGACAAGTACTACTGGTGGTGGGTCGTGCACCTGTGGGTCGAAGGCGTCTGGGAACTGATCCTCGGTGCGCTGCTGGCCTTCGTGCTGATCAAGGTTACCGGGGTCGACCGTGAAGTGATCGAGAAGTGGCTGTACGTGATCATCACCCTGACCCTGGTCACCGGCATCATCGGTACCGGCCACCACTACTACTGGATCGGCGCGCCCGAGTACTGGCAGTGGTGGGGTTCGATCTTCTCCGCTCTGGAACCGATTCCTTTCTTCGCCATGACCGTGTTCGCCTTCAACATGGTGAACCGCCGCCGTCGCGAGCATCCGAACAAGGCTGCCGTCCTCTGGGCGCTCGGCACCGGCGTGATGGCCTTCCTCGGCGCCGGCGTCTGGGGTTTCCTGCACACCCTGGCGCCGGTCAATTACTACACCCACGGTTCGCAGATCACCGCCGCCCACGGTCACATGGCTTTCTACGGCGCCTACGTGATGGTCGTCCTGACCCTGATCAGCTATGCCATGCCGGTGTTGCGCGGACGTGCCGCCAATTCAAACAAGGCCCAGGTGGTCGAGATGTGGAGTTTCTGGCTGATGACCATCGCCATGGTTTTCATCACCCTCTTCCTGACCGCCGCCGGCATCCTCCAGGTATGGCTGCAGCGCGTCGCCGAGGTACCGATGTCGTTCATGGCCACCCAGGATCAGGTCGCCCTGTTCTACTGGATGCGCGAATGGTCGGGCGTGGTCTTCTTCATCGGACTGGTGCTCTACATCGTCAGCTTCTTCATCAAGGGTGAAACCCGGACAGCCACCCGCTGACCGGTCACCACGACGGGCGGCCACGGCCGCCCGTCATCCGCCCCAGCAGAAGGAAACCGTCCATGAATGCACCGATACTCACCGAGTCCCATCCCTACTACGAAGCCTTCGCCGACGAAGCCGAGATCTTCGAAGCCGCCTGGAAAAACCGCCTGCCCCTGCTGATCAAGGGTCCCACCGGTTGCGGCAAGACGCGCTTCGTCGCCCACATGGCGGCACGCCTGAAGCTGCCGCTGTACACCGTCGCCTGCCACGACGACCTGACGGCCGCCGACCTGGTCGGCCGCCACCTGCTGGTCGACGGCCAGACCGTCTGGTGCGATGGCCCGCTGACCCGCGCCGTGCGCGAAGGCGGCATCTGCTACCTCGACGAAGTGGTCGAGGCGCGCAAGGACACGACAGTCGTCCTTCATCCCCTGGCCGACGACCGTCGCCTGCTGCCGATCGACCGTACCGGCGAACTGCTCGCTGCACCACCGTCGTTCATGCTGGTGGTGTCGTACAACCCCGGCTACCAGAATCTGCTCAAGGGCATGAAGCCCTCGACCCGCCAGCGTTTCGTCAGCCTGCGCTTCGATTTCCCGGCAGCCGAACGCGAGCAGCGCATCCTCGAACGCGAAGGAGGCTGCCCACCCGACCTCGCCCGCCGTCTGGTCGGCATTGCCCAGGCGCTGCGCCAACTGCAGGAACACGACCTGGAAGAGGCGGCCAGTACCCGCCTGCTCGTCTACGCCGGCCTGCTCATCGGCGGCGGCATGGACCCGGTGACCGCCTGCCGGGCGGCCATCGTCGACAGCCTGACCGACGACACGGAAGTTGCCGAAGCGCTGATGGAAGTCATCCGCGCCAGTTTCGGGCAATAAACGATGCGCATCGAACGTCCCGACCCGCTGGTCCACGCCATGCCCGGCCCACCGCTGGCCATCGCCGCCGAAGCCCTGTTCCTGATCAACCTGATGCTGCTGCCGGTCCTAGGCTTCCTGCTCCTGTGCGGGCTGTGGCACCGCCATCGCCGGCACCACGACCCGCTGGTACGCAGCCACCTGCGCCAGACCATGAGCGCCAGCCTGTGGGGCGGCGCTTTCCTGGCTGCCAGCAGCCTGGGCATCTTCGCCATCGGCGGCCTGGACAATCCGTGGTCATGGGTGATCGGCGTACTTTATTTCCTCCTCGTACACGCCCTGCTGATCCTGCTCGGCTTTCTCGGCCTGGTCCGCGCCATGAACGGTCATGACTGGCGTTACCCGGTGATCGGCCCGCACAGCCCATGAACCAGCCCATTGCCCCCACCCTGCAGCTCCGCCGTCACGGCCTGCAGTTCGCGTTTTTCATCCTGTTCGCGCTGGCGCCGGTGTTCGATCTGCTGCGCTACGACCTTTATGCCGGTCATGCCTGGCTGCTCGGCTTTGAATGGCGGCTTGGCCTGGACGACTTCCTGGCCGGCCGGATCGGTGCCGGTAGCGCCGCCATCAACGTACTGACCCGCCTGTTCCTGCCCTTGCTGGCCACTGCCGCACTGTTTCTGTGGGTGGCGCGGCGCTGGGGGCGGCTGTATTGCGGCTGGCTATGCCCGCACTTTTCGGTGGTCGAGATCATCAATTCGCTGATGCTGCGTGCCAGCGGCAAACCCAGCCTCTGGGAACGCGAAACCCTGCCGCCCTGGCATGCCGACCGCAGCCCGCGGCAGTACAGCCCGGGCTGGTGGCTGCTGGTGGTGCCTGCCGCGGTCATTTTTGCCTTCGCCTGGGCAGTCGTCTTCCTCACCTACCTGCTGCCGCCTACCGAGGTGTACGGCAACCTGTGGCAGGGTACGCTAACACGCAACCAGGCCTTGTTCATTGGTGCCTTCACCACCCTCCTCAGCCTCGAATTCCTGTTCGCCCGCCACCTGTTCTGCCGCTACGCCTGCGCCGTCGGCCTGTTTCAGTCGCTGGTCTGGATGGGCAATCGCGACGCCATGGTGGTCGGTTTCCAGCGTTCGCGCGGCAACGACTGCAACCGCTGCCTGCCGGAACGCCAGTCGGCCTGCGACATGGCCTGCCCGATGCGGCTCAACCCGCGCAACATCAAGCGTCACATGTTCACCTGCACCCAGTGCGCGCAGTGCCTCAGCGCCTGCGCGACCAGTCAGCGCGACAATCCCGGCGGCCCATTGCTGCACTGGGTCAAGGATGCCGCCGCGCGGCAGAACGAAGCCGGCTTCCGGCCGGGCAAGCAGGACAGGACGGGAGACTAGGATGGAAGAATGGGTCGGCAAGGTCTGGCATCGCTGGATCACCCGCGCCGCCGGCGGCCACCATCCACAAGCCACCGTCGAACTGAAAGCGCTGGCTCGGCCGCTGGCCATCTACTTCCGCGCGCTCGGCGGCGACCCCGGCCTGCGCGTGGCGGCAGCCACGCACGACGCCACGGGCCACCGCCGACACTGGCTGGCCCGCCTGGCCGGCAGCGACGAACGCGGCGCGCTGGCCAGGCGCGATGACGCCACCCTGCGCCTGCCGCCAACTATCGACGCCTTTGCCGAGCCGGCACTCAACCGCGACCTCTACTACTGGCTGGCCGCACTGGCCGCCAGTCACGATGCGCTGCCAGAACAGGCGCCGAGCGACCATGCGCACTTTGTGCGGCACCAGCAACAAGCCACCTGCCACGCACTCGATCGCTGGCCCGGCCTGCACCCCCGCTATCACCGACTGGTCGAGGCCTACCTGCCCTGCCGCCCTCTGCTTGCCAGCCTTCCGCCTGCCGAAGCGGCGCGCGAGGTAGCGATCCGGCAGGCCTTGCAGCAACCAGGCAGCATCGAATCCCTGCCGCCGGTGCCGGCCGGCACGCCACCGGCCCAACCGGTACTGCTCTGGCTGCACGCCGACCTGCTGGAAAAATCACCGTCCGCCCCGGCCGAATCACGCGCAACGGCACCCGGTGACGGCAGCAGCAGCCAGGATGCCGGCGACGAAGCCCATCGCGGCGAGCGGATCACGCCACCGGCGGAAAAGAACGGCCTGCTGATGTTCTTCCGCGCCGAGAGCCTGCTTTCGGTCGCCGAGTTCCTGCGCATCAACCGCAGCGTCGACGACGATCCCGATCCACACGCCGCCGACGCCGCCCGCAACCTCGAACAGTTGGCACTGGCCACACCGGATGCCGGCGAACGGATTGCCACGCGCGTCCGTTTCGACCTCGACCTGCCCTCGGCTGCCGCCGACGACCTGCCACTGGGCGAAGGCATGCCCCTGCCCGAATGGGATTACCGCAAGGGTACGCTGGTGGCCGACCATGTCCGCCTGCAGGAACTCGTTGCCCGCGAGGTGCCGGCCGGCAAACTCCCCGTCGAATTGCGGCGGACCGCCAAGCGGCTGCACCAGCAATTCGCCGCCCTGCAACCGCAGCGCCGCTGGCTCAAGGGGCAGCCCGACGGTTGCGAATTCGACCTCGACGCCATCGTGCGGGCGACCACCGATCGCGCCTGCGGCCGCCATGGCAGCGAACAGTTATTCCAGTCGATCGAACGCCGGGAACGCGACCTGGCCTGCCTGGTCCTGGCCGATCTGTCCCTGTCGACCGACGCCTATGTCTCGAGCGAGTCCCGCGTCATCGACGTCATCCGCGATACCCTGCTGCTGTTTGGCGAGGCCCTGCGCGGCACCGGCGACCGCTTCGCGATGTGCGGCTTTTCGTCGGTGAAGCGCCAGGTACGCTTTCATCGATTGAAGGATTTCGGCGAGCGCTTCGGCGACATCGCGCGCGGCCGCATCCAGGCGATCAAGCCGGGGTTCTACACCCGCATGGGCGCGGCGATACGACGTAGCAGCCAGTTGCTCGGCGACGAAACCGCCGGCCGCAAGGTGCTGATCATCCTCTCTGACGGCAAACCCAACGATCTCGATCAATACGACAGCCGCTACGGTATCGAGGACACCCGCGCCGCCATCCAGGAAGCCCGACACCAGGGCATCGTGCCGTTCTGCCTGACCATCGACCGCACCGGCAACAGCTATTTGCCCCACCTGTTCGGCGCCAGCGGCTACAGCATCATCCGCAATCCGGTTGAACTGCCGGCTCGCCTGCCGCTCTGCTACGCACAACTGACCCGCTGAAGCCAGCCAGAAAAGAAAAAGGCCCCGCACAGGGAGGTGTTTGTGCAGGGCCTGAAGACAATCGGGTCAGCGATCATCAGGGAGTCAGGTTGTGTCTGGAACAACCTGAAGCACAGTGTAGGAGGCGCGGCGGCCGGGGACAATCAGCCAAAAGAAGTACTCCGGCACGCCTGAGGGCGTAGGCCGATCAGTTGCCGATTGAATTTCAGGGGGATTTGCTGGATCCGTGGAGCGGATCAATGGCGCGCCCGGAGGGACTCGAACCCCCGACCTATTGCTTAGAAGGCAATTGCTCTATCCAGTTGAGCTACGGGCGCAGGAGGTGTCACGACAGTGCCACCGGCAAGGAAATGGTCGGGGCGGTGGGATTCGAACTCACGACCCTCTGCTCCCAAAGCAGATGCGCTACCAGACTGCGCTACGCCCCGACGAAGGTGCGCATTGTATCAGCGCCAATCGCCGCACGCCAGCACCATGCGGGATTACGAGGGGTTAGCACATTGTCACATTGCGCTGCAGCATGCCTTTTCCTTGCCTGGGTGCCGGCTTTCTGATATTTAATCGCTTTTTTGGTCAATGGAAGCGTCCACAAAATGGCAGAAGACTTGCTCCACAAACATTTCGCCCCTTACCAGCCGAAGGCGGGTGAGGAGTACATGAGCAACAAGCAGCTCGCCCATTTCCGGAAGATTCTGGAAACGCTCAAGCAGGAGCTGAGTGAGGATATCGACCGCACGGTACACACCATGCAGGACGAGGCGACCGTGTTTGCCGACCCGAACGACCGGGCCAGCCAGGAAACGGACATCGCCATCGAACTGCGCAACCGTGACCGCGAACGCAAGCTGATCAAGAAGATCGACGAAACCCTGGGCCGCATCGAAGCCGGCGACTATGGCTTCTGCGACAAGTGCGGCGTGGAAATCGGCATCAAGCGCCTGGAAGCCCGCCCGACGGCGACGCTGTGCATCGACTGCAAAACGCTGGACGAACTCAAGGAAAAGCAAATGGCGAAGTAATCGTCAATTGCTTTCAGCGCAGACTTACCTTCAGGTTAGTCGCAGCTAAAAGCAAATGGCGAAGTAATTGCCACAGACTTACCGAACAACCGCTTCGCGAAAGCAGGCGGATAAAAAAAGGGCACCTCGCGGTGCCCTTTCTGCTTTTGCGTAATCGCCGGATTACTGCTGTTGCTGCTGTTCCTGCTGGGCAGCGCCCTCTTCCTCAGCAACTGCCTTCATCGACAGCTTGACGCGGCCGCGGTCGTCGGTTTCGAGAACCTTGACGCGCACAACCTGGCCTTCCTTGACGTAGTCCTCGACCTTGTTGACGCGCTCCTTGGCGATCTGCGAGATGTGCAGCAGGCCGTCCTTGCCCGGCAGGACCGAAACGATCGCACCGAAGTCGAGGATCTTGAGCACGGTGCCTTCGTAGATCTTGCCGATCTCGACTTCGGCGGTGATCGCGTCGATCTTGGCACGCGCCAGGGCAGCAGCTTCGCCCGAGGTGGCGGCGATGGTGATCGTGCCGTCGTCCTGGATGTCGATGGTGGTGCCGGTTTCTTCGGTCAGCGCACGGATGACGGCGCCGCCCTTGCCGATCACGTCGCGGATCTTTTCCGGATTGATCTTGAAGGTGTACAGACGCGGCGCGTAGGCCGACATCTCTTCACGCGGGCCGGCAGCGGCTTCCTGCATCAGGTTGAGGATATGCAGACGGGCTTCCTGAGCTTGCGCCAGGGCAACCTGCATGATTTCCTTGGTGATGCCCTGAATCTTGATGTCCATCTGCAGCGCGGTGATGCCGGTGGTGGTGCCGGCCACCTTGAAGTCCATGTCGCCGAGGTGATCTTCGTCGCCCAGGATGTCGGTGAGGACGGCAAAGCGGTTACCTTCCTTGATCAGGCCCATGGCGATACCGGCAACGTGCGCCTTGAGCGGTACGCCGGCGTCCATCAGTGCCAGGCAGCCGCCGCAGACCGAGGCCATCGACGAGGAGCCGTTCGATTCGGTGATTTCGGAAACCACGCGCATCGAGTAGGAGAAGTCTTCCGGCTTCGGCAGCACGGCCAGCAGAGCGCGCTTGGCCAGACGGCCGTGACCGATTTCACGACGCTTCGGCGTACCGACGCGACCGCATTCGCCGGTGGCGTACGGAGGCATGTTGTAGTGCAGCATGAAGCGGTCGCGGTATTCGCCGGACAGCGCGTCGATGATCTGCTCGTCGCGGTTGGTACCGAGCGTGGCCACAGCCAGCGCCTGGGTTTCACCACGGGTGAACAGGGCCGAACCGTGGGTGCGCGGCAGGACGCCGGAACGCATGGTGATCGGGCGCACGGTACGGGTATTGCGACCGTCGATACGCGGTTGACCGGAGAGGATGCGACCACGGACGATGCCGGCTTCGAGTTCGAAGAACAGGTTGCCGACGGTGTTGGCATCCGGTGCACCTTCTTCGCCGGTGCACAAGGTGGCAACGGCTTCGGCGGAGATTTCCTTGACACGCTGGCTACGGGCCTGCTTGGAGGTGATGCTGTAGGCTTCTTCCAGCTTGGCACCGACCAGATCCTTCAGGCGGGCAACCAGGGCTTCGTCCTTGGCCGGCGCTTGCCAGTCCCATTCCGGCTTGCCGGCTTCCTCGACCAGTTCGTTGATGGCGTTGATCGCCTTCTGCATTTCGTTGTGGCCGAACACGACGGCGCCGAGCATGACTTCTTCCGACAGCTGATCGGCTTCGGATTCGACCATCAGCACGGCGGATTCGGTACCGGCAACGACCAGGTCAAGCTGGCTGTCCTTGAGCTGGGACAGCGTCGGGCAAAGCACGTACTGGCCGTTGATGTAACCGACGCGGGCAGCGCCGATCGGGCCGGCGAACGGGATACCGGAGATGGCCAGGGCGGCGGAAGCACCGATCATCGCCGGGATGTCGGAATCGACTTCCGGATTCAGCGAGATGACGGTGGCGACGATCTGGACTTCATTGTAGAAACCATCCGGGAACAGCGGACGGATCGGACGGTCGATCAGGCGGCAGGTCAGGGTTTCCTTTTCCGAAGGACGGCCTTCGCGCTTGAAGAAACCACCGGGGATACGGCCGGCAGCGTAAACTTTTTCCTGATAATCGACGGTCAGCGGAAAGAAATCCTGACCGGGCTTGGCATTCTTGGCACCGACAACGGTCACCAGGACGACGGTCTCTTCCATCGAGACGACGACGGCACCGCCGGCCTGGCGGGCGATTTCGCCGGTTTCCAGGGTGACCTGGTGTTCGCCGTAGGCGAAGGTCTTTTTCACGACATTAAACATTGACTTCCTTTCACTCTCATCACATTAAACAACGCAACAATAACAACAACTTAACTAACAACAAAGAACAATGAGACAACTAAAAACAAAAAAGCGGCCGGGAGTTTTCCGGGCCGCTTTTCGTGGCTACGCCGTGCTGCTTACTTGCGCAGGCCCAGCTTCGTGATCAGCGTGCGATAACGCTCGACATCCTTGCCCTTCAGGTAGTCCAGCAGCTTGCGGCGCTGCGAGACGAGGTGCAGCAGGCCACGACGCGAGTGGTGATCCTTGCTGTGCTCCTTGAAGTGCGGCTGCAGGTCGTTGATGCGGGCGGTCAGCAGAGCGACCTGGACTTCCGGAGAACCGGTGTCGCCCTTGGACTGTGCGTATTCGGCGACGATGCTCGCCTTCTGTTCGGTGGTAACGGCCATTTCAAAACCCTCTTTCATTAAAACGACGCAGCCCCGGTTTGATAGAGCGAACGCCAATTGGAAAATTTTTCCGGACAGGATCGGAAAGCGGCGGATTGTACCAGCTTACGGCGCCAGTTGCACCAGTCTTTTTGGCCACAGGCGTTGGCCTGCTCCGGGCTCGCCGACGCCGATCAGGCGGTCTCCGGCATAGACCCGAATCTTGCCGCTCAGACCGTCCGGCAGGTCGACCGGATTACCGTGGCTGAAGCGCTGTTCGGCATCACCGCTGAGATCGACGCGGGGCAGGCTCTGCAGCAGCGCATCGACCGGGCGCAGGCAAGCGACGCGCGCCTCCTCCTCGATGCTGTCGATCTGCGCCAGCGTCATGGCGCCATCGAGCACCAGATCGCCGACCCGTGTCCGCCGCAAGGCAGTCAGATGCGCGCCGCAACCCAGCGCGGCACCGATGTCCTGGGCCAGCACGCGAATGTAGGTACCCTTGCTGCAACTGACCGACAGACGCAGGCGGGTACCGGTGAATTCCAGCAGTTCGATGGCGTGAATGGTCACCGGCCGGGCCTCGCGGTCGACGGTGATGCCCTGCCGGGCGAGTTCGTAGAGCGGCCGGCCGTCACGCTTCAGCGCCGAATGCATGGGCGGCACCTGCAGGATGTCGCCGGTGAACTGCGGCAACACCCGGGCGATGTCGGCGGGCGTGACATTGACCTCGGCGGTCGCCGTGACCACGCCTTCGGCGTCACCGGAATCGGTACTGACTCCGAGTTGGAGCTCGGCTTCGTAAGTCTTGTCGGCATCGAGCAGATCGGCGGAAAACTTGGTCGCCTCGCCGAAACAAAGGGGCAGCAGGCCGGTGGCCAGCGGGTCGAGCGTACCGGTATGCCCGCCTTTGGCGGCCGAGAACAGGCGTCGCGCCTTTTGCAGGGCATCGTTGGAACTCATGCCCTGCGCCTTGTCGAGCAGCAATACGCCATCGACCTGCTTCCAGGTTTTCCTGACCCTCGGCTCCATGCTGGGCCTAGTCTTCCGGCGTCTGGTCGCTGAGCGCGTTGGCCTGCTGGATCAGCGCCGTCATGCTGGCACCGTATTCCAGTGAGCTGTCGTAGATGAAATGCAGTTCCGGCAAAGTGTGAATATGGATACGCCGCCCCAGCTCACGCCGCAGGAAACCGGCGGCACGCTTCAAGCCCTGCTCGATCTCGGGCAGGTGCTCGACATTGAGCGTGGTGAAGAAAACCTTGGCATGCGCATAATCCGGCGTCAGTTCGACGGCGGTCAGACTGATCATGCCGACACGCGGATCCTTCAGTTCGCTGCGGATCAGGTCGGCCAGATCGCGGCGCACCTGCTCCGCGACCCGGTCTCCCCGTTGAAAGCCTCTTGCCTGCTTCTTCATTACAGCGAGCGCGCCACTTCCTGGATTTCGTACACTTCGAGCTGATCGCCTTCCTGGATGTCGTTGTTACCACGCAGCGACAGACCGCACTCGAAGTTGGAACGGACTTCCTTGACGTCGTCCTTGAAGCGCTTGAGCGAATCCAACTCGCCGTCCCACTGAACCACGTTGTTGCGCAGCAGGCGGACGCGCGAATTGCGCTTGACGATGCCTTCGAGCACGTAACAACCGGCAATGGCACCGACCTTGGAGACGTGGAAGACCTGGCGGATTTCGACCATACCGGTGATCTGCTCGCGCTTCTCCGGCGACAGCATGCCGGACAGTGCCGCCTTGACCTCGTCGACCGCGTCGTAGATCACGTTGTAGTAACGGATATCGACGCCGAAGTTCTCGGCCAGCTTGCGCGAACCGGCATCGGCACGGATGTTGAAGCCGATGATGACGGCACCCGAGGCTTGCGCCAGGTTGACGTCGGATTCGCTGATCGCACCGACCGCGCCGTGGATGATCTGGACGCGGACTTCCTCGTTGGACAGCTTGGACAGGGTCTGCACCAGGGCTTCCTGGGAACCTTGCACGTCGGCCTTGACGATCAGCGGCAGAGTCTTGACCTGGCCCTCTTCCATCTGCTGGAACATGTTTTCCAGCTTGGCGGCCTGTTGCTTGGCCAGCTTGACGTCGCGGAACTTGCCCTGACGGAACAAGGCGATTTCGCGTGCCTTCTTTTCGTCGGCCAGCACAATGGCTTCTTCGCCGGCTGCCGGAACGTCCGACAGACCGAGGATCTCGACCGGAATCGACGGGCCGGCTTCGTTGATGGCCTTGCCGTTCTCGTCGAGCATGGCGCGGACACGGCCGAAGACCTGACCGGCCAGCACGATGTCGCCGCGCTTGAGGGTGCCGGACTGAACCAGCATGGTGGCCACCGCACCGCGCCCCTTGTCGAGACGGGCTTCGATGATCAGCCCCTTGGCCGGCGCATCCTTCTGCGCGGTCAGTTCGAGCACTTCGGCCTGCAGCAGGATCTGTTCGAGCAGTTCGTCGATGCCGGTACCCTTCTTGGCCGACACCGGGCAGAACGGCGAATCGCCGCCGTACTCTTCCGGAATGACGCCTTCGGCAACCAGCTCCTGCTTGACGCGGTCCGGATTGGCGTCCGGCTTGTCGATCTTGTTGACCGCGACCACCAGCGGCACGCCGGCCGCCTTGGCATGGTGGATCGCTTCCTTGGTCTGCGGCATCACCCCGTCGTCGGCCGCGACGACCAGGACGACGATGTCGGTCGCCTTGGCACCGCGCGCACGCATCGCCGTGAAGGCCTCGTGACCCGGCGTGTCGAGGAAGGTGATCATGCCGCGTTCGGTTTCGACGTGGTAGGCACCGATGTGCTGGGTAATGCCGCCGGCTTCGCCGGAAGCCACCTTGGCACGACGGATGTAGTCGAGCAGCGAGGTCTTGCCATGGTCGACGTGCCCCATGACGGTCACCACCGGGGCACGCGGCACCAGCGGCACGTCCTTGTGTTCCGCGCTTTCCTCGAGGAAGGCATCGGGATCGTCGAGTTTGGCGGCAACCGCCTTGTGACCCATTTCCTCGACGACGATCATTGCCGTTTCCTGGTCGAGCACCTGGTTGATGGTGACCATCGAGCCCATCTTCATCATCGTCTTGATGACTTCGGTCGCCTTCACGGCCATCTTGTGGGCCAGATCGGAAACGGAAATGGTTTCGGGAATGTGCACTTCGCGAGTGATCGGCTCGGTCGGCGCCTGGAAGCTGCCCTGACCGTCATCCGACTTGCCGTGCGACTTCTTGTGACCGTGGCGACCATCCTTCCAGCCGCTGCCGATATCGGCGCCGCGGGTCTTGAGACCGCCCTTCTTCTTGCCGTCATCGGCAGCGCGTCCGCCCTTCTCGCCCTTCTTGGCGGCGCCCGGTGCGTCCGGCTTCTTGTGCAGCGTACCCTTCTCGCCTTCGCCGCTGCGTGCCTGGGCAGCAGCCTGCTGCTTGGCCTGCTCGGCAGCCTTGGCGGCGGCAGCGGCCGCTTCGGCCTGCTGGCGCATCGCAACCAGATTGGCTTCGCGAGCCTGCTTCTCCTTGAGCTCGCGCTCCTGGATTTCGCGCAGGCGATTGAAGCGCCGTGCTTCCTCTTCGCGGGCCTTGAGTTCCTTCTCGCCAATGATGCTGGCGCGGTCGATGGTGCGGCGAACCGGTGCGGCTTCGGTCGTTTCGACGGCAGCCGCCTCGACGATTTCGGGCTCCGGTTCCGGCTCTGGCATGGGCTCGGGTTCCGGTTCCGGCTGAATTTCGACGACCGGCTCCGGGACCGTCTCGACCACCGGCTCGGGAATCGGTTCCGGCTGGACCTCCGGCAGGGTGTCGACGACTTCCGGCTCTTCCGGGGCCTCGGCAGCTTCCGGGTGCAGCTCGTGGACATCGCGCTTGACCAGGACGCGCTTCTTGCGCACTTCGACCTGGACGGTACGGGCACGACCATGGGAGTCGGTGGCCTTGATCTCCGAGGTCTGCTTGCGCGTCAGGGTGATCTTGTTCTTGGGCTCGGCCTCGCCGTGCGAACGGCGCAGATAGTCGAGCAGACTGGTCTTGTCCTGATCGGTCAGCGTATCGCTGCCACCGGACTTGCCGACACCGGCGCGGCCGAGTTGCTCGAGCAGCGACTCGACCGGCATTTTGAGTTCAACGGCAAATTGTGAAACGGTTGTTGCGGACATACTTACTACCTCCCTGCTCACTCGAACCAGTGAGCGCGTGCCTTGAGAATGATTTCCTTGGCACGCTCTTCTTCAATGCCGGTCATTTCCGTCAGTTCATCAACCGCCAGCTCGGCGAGATCGTCGCGCGTCCTGACGTCATGTTCGGCGAGTTTTGCCGCCAGTTCCTTGGTCATGCCTTCCAGACCAATCAGGTCTTCGGCAACGTTTTCCAACTTTTCCTCGGTGGCGATGGCTTCCGTCAGGAGCACGTTGCGCGCACGATTGCGCAGCTCGTTGACGATGTCTTCGTCCAGCCCGTCGATTTCCAGCATTTCGGCGAGCGGCACGTAGGCGACTTCTTCCAGCGTCGAGAAACCCTCTTCGATCAGCAGATCGGCCAGTTCCTCGTCGATGTCCAGCTTTTCCATGAACATGACGCGGGTGACGGCGTATTCGGCTTCGGCCTTCTTGGCCGACTCGTCCTGGGTCATCAGGTTGATGGTCCAGCCGGTCAGTTCGGAGGCCAGGCGGACATTCTGGCCGCTGCGACCGATGGCGATGGCCAGGTTGTCCTCGTCGACAACGACATCCATGGCGTGCTTTTCCTCATCGACGACGATCGAGGTCACTTCGGCCGGCGACAGCGCGCCGATCACGAACTGCGCCGGATCGGCCGACCACAGGACGATGTCGATGTTTTCGCCGCCGATCTCGTTGCGCACGGCGGTGACGCGCGAGCCACGCAGGCCGACGCAGGTGCCGATCGGATCGATACGCGGATCGTTCGACTTGACGGCGATCTTGGCACGCATGCCGGGGTCGCGGGCACAGGCCTTCAACTCCATCAGACCGTCTTCGATTTCCGGCACTTCCAGTTCGAACAGCTTGATCACGAATTCGGGCGCGGTACGCGACAGGATGATCTGCGGGCCACGGGCACCGCGATCGATGCGCAGCAGGTAGGCGCGAACGCGGTCGCCAACACGCAGGTTTTCCTTCGGGATCATCTGGTCGCGCGGCAGCACGGCTTCGATCTTGCCGGCCTCGATGATGGCATTGCCGCGCTCCATGCGCTTGATCGTACCGAAGACGACGTGTTCCTTGCGATCAAGGAAATCAGCCAGGATCTGCTCACGCTCGGCGTCGCGAATCTTTTGCAGGATGACCTGCTTGGCGGCCTGGGCACCGATACGACCGAAGTCGATCGGCTCCAGCGGTTCCTCAAGATAATCGCCGGGTTCGATTTCGGGATCGTCCTTGACGGCATCCGACAGCGGAATCTGGTGGTATTCGTTGACGTACTCGCTGTCAGGCACCACCAGCCAGCGACGGAAGGAATCGTAACTACCGGTGGCACGGTCGATGACGACACGGACCTCGGCTTCGTCGTGGATACGCTTCTTGGTCGCGGATGCAAGCGCCAGCTCAAGGGCACCGAAGACGATTTCCTTGTTGACGTTCTTTTCGCGGGCCAGTGCATCGACCAGCAGCAACAGTTCACGGCTCATGGGCTAAAACCTCCAGGTACTTCAGTCGAATTTCGGCACCAGGCGTGCCTTTTCGATATTGTTGAATTCGAGTTCCACGTCTTCCTTTTCCAGGCGAAGACCCACCTTGCCGGCTTCGCAGCCGAGCAGTTGCCCCTGGAAGTTGCGGCGATTGTTGTGCGGAATACGCAGCTTGATCTGAATATCCTGACCGGCGAAACGCGCGAAATCAGCTTCCTTCTTGACGACGCGATCCAGACCGGGCGACGAGATTTCGAGGCGGTCGAAATCGATGTTTTCGACTTCGAACAGGCGCGTCAACTGGTTGGAAACCTTGGCGCAATCCTCGACATCGACCCCCTTCTCCTTTTCCGGGGCATCGATGAAGACGCGGATGGTCCTGCCGCGCGGCGACATTTCGATGTCGACAAGCTCATAACCCAGACCGGTTACCGTCGTTTCAAGCAGCGAATTCAAATCCATAGGCACAAATAAAAAATGGGCGAAACGCCCACCTCAGAAAAATAAGATGCCCGCCAAAAACAGCGGGAGGAACAAACCCGTGAATTATAACGAGTTTATTCCTTCCTCACAA
Source organism: uncultured Azonexus sp. (assembly GCF_937982035.1). Classification (NCBI taxonomy): domain Bacteria; kingdom Pseudomonadati; phylum Pseudomonadota; class Betaproteobacteria; order Rhodocyclales; family Azonexaceae; genus Azonexus; species uncultured Azonexus sp. The sequence goes on along the minus strand of NZ_CALJNI010000001.1, from coordinate 265,583 downwards.
TCGCCAGCACGCTGACGACAAGCTCGATCAGGCCTGCTTCGGCTTTTCCGAGCGTGCCAGCTCGCGCATCAACAGCTTGACCTCGTTCTCGTCGAGCTCGCGGCATCGGCCGCGCTTGAGCTGCGGCGGCAGCGTGAACGGACCGTAACGAACACGGATCAGCCGGCTGACCGTACAACCGACGGCTTCGAACATGCGCCGGACTTCGCGGTTGCGCCCTTCGAACAGGCTGACCCGGTACCACTTGTTGGCCCCCTCGCCGCCGGCATCGACCAGGCTGGAAAAACTGGCCGGGCCGTCTTCGAGCTGGACGCCGTCGAGCAACTGCTGCTGGGCTTCCATGGTCAGTTCGCCGAGCACGCGCACGGCGTATTCCCGGACCAGCTCGGAGCTCGGGTGCATCAGCTTGTTGGCCAGTTCGCCGGAGGTGGTGAACAGCAACAGGCCCGAGGTATTGAAGTCGAGACGACCGACGTTGATCCAGCGCCCGCCGCGCATGCGCGGCAGCGCGGCGAAGACCGACGGGCGGCCATCGGGATCGTCGCGCGAGACGATCTCGCCCTCCGGCTTGTGGTACATCAGCACGCGTGGCGGGCGCGAACTGCTGCCGGTGAAGCGGATGTTGATCAGGCGTCCGCCGATCTTGACCTTGTCGGTCGGAATCACCGACTGGCCGATGGTGGCGACGACGCCATTGACGCTGACCTTGCCGGCGGCGATCCACTCTTCCATCTCGCGCCGCGAACCGACGCCGGCCTGGGCGAGGATCTTCTGCAGACGTTCCGGCTTGGCCGCCGCGAGTGGCCGCCCGTCACGCGCGATGGCGCCACGATTGGCCCGCCCACCGGTGTTCGGTGCCGGCTTGCGCCGCGGCGCCGGTTTGGCTGACGGTTCCTGCATTTCATCAGCTTCACCGGACGGCGGCGCAATGAATTCGCGGGGCGGCGGCGTGGCACGACCGGCACCGCGACGCGGACGCTGGCCGACGGCGGGGGCCTCGGCCGGGGCGCGGAAAGGCGTGCGTTTATTGGTTTTCATGATTCAGCTCCAGTGTCTGGCTGATTTGTTCAAGCGGCGGCAGTTCGCTGACGCTGCGCAGGCCCAGATCATCGAGAAATTGCTTGGTCGTGGCAAACAGCGCCGGCCGACCAGGGGTGTCGCGGTGGCCGACGACGTCGATCCAGCCACGTTCTTCAAGGGTTTTGACGACATTCGAATTGACCGCGACGCCGCGGATTTCCTCGATGTCGCCACGGGTTACCGGTTGACGATAGGCGATGATGGCCAGGGTTTCCAGCACCGCCCGGGAATAACGAGGCGGCTTTTCCGGATTCAGCCGCTCCAGGTAAGGCAGATACTCGGCCCGCGTACGGAAACGCCAGCCCGAGGCGAGCTGGATCAGTTCGGCCGGCCGCTCAGCCCAGTCTTCACGGATCTGGTCGAGCAGCTTGCGCAGCGTATCGGAAGACAGTTCTTCGTCGAACATCTTCTTCATGTCGTGCGTGGACATCGGCTCGTGCGTCGCGAGCAATGCCGCCTCAAGAATCTTCTTGACCTGACTCGGTTCCATCTTCCTCTTCCATGACCGGTTCCGGCTCGCCGTCGCGCAGATTGACGTAAATCGGCGCAAAGGCTTCGGTCTGCGTGATGCGGATCAGCTTTTCGCGGCCCAGTTCGAGCATGGCGATGAAATGCACGACCAGCCCGGGCGGCCCCATGGCCGGATCGAACAGGGTCTCGAACTGGACGAAACCGCCCCTTTCCTGCAGATGGCGAAGAATGATGCCCATGTGCTCGCGCACCGACAACTCTTCGCGGCTGATCTTGTGGTTGCGCTTGAGCACCGCCTGGCGCACCACGTTCATCCAGGCTTCCTTGATGTCCTCGACCGAAACCTCCGGCTGCCGAATGAGCAGTGACTTCTCGACCAGGGTCTCGACCCAGAAGAACTCGCGCTCGGCCTGCGGCATTTCGTTGAGCTTCTGGCCGGCAAGCTTCATCTGCTCGTATTCCATCAGGCGGCGGACCAGTTCGGCGCGCGGGTCCTCGACCTCGCCATCGTCGCCGATCTTCGGCCGTGGCAGCAGCATGCGCGACTTGATCTCGATCAGCATCGCCGCCATCACCAGGTACTCGGCCGCCAGCTCCAGGTTCTGCGCCTGCATGTTCTCGATGTAGTCGAGATACTGGCGGGTCAGCGGCGCCATCGGAATGTCGAGGATGTCGACGTTGGCCTTGCGGATCAGGTAGAGCAGCAGGTCGAGCGGGCCTTCGAAGGCGTCGAGCATGATCGCCAGCGCATCCGGCGGGATGTACAGATCCTGCGGCATGGCCTCCATCGGCTCGCCGTAGATGCGCGCCACCGGTTCGAACAGCGGCGGCGGCAGATCGACCGCAAGATTCATGCGTCGACCGCCGGACGGCGGAAGCGGAACGACGCAGCGGACATCAGTGGTATTCCAGACCCATCGACTCGCGCACGTCGCGCATCGTCTCGCGCGCCAGCTCGCGTGCCTTCTCGCAACCGTCGGCGATGATGTTCTTGACCAGCACCGGATCGTCGAGATACAGCTGGGCACGCTCGCGCATCGGCGCCTGTTCCTTGAGGATGCCTTCGATCACCGGCTGCTTGCAGTCGATGCAGCCGATACCGGCGGTGCGGCAGCCCTGCTCCAGCGTCGCCCGCGTGGCTTCGTCGGTGTACACCTGGTGCAGTTGCCACACCGGGCAACGCGCCGGATCGCCCGGATCGGTGCGACGCACGCGATTGGTATCGGTCGGCATGCTCTTGACCTTCTTGGCGACCGAATCTTCCGATTCGCGCATGGTGATGGTGTTGGCGTAGGACTTGGACATCTTCTGCCCGTCCAGGCCAGGCATGCGCGACGCAGCGGTAAGCAATGCCCCAGGCTCGGCAAGGATCATCTTGCCGGTACCTTCGAGGTAGCCGAACAGGCGTTCGCGGTCGGCCACCGACAGGTGCTGGATTTCGTCGAGCACGGCATGCGCCTGTTCGAGCGCTTCGCGCTGACCTTCCTGCTGGTAGCGGGTACGCAGTTCCTCATACAGGCGGGCGCGCTTGCTGCCGAGTTTCTTGACCGCCTCGCGGGCCTTGTCCTCGAAACCGGGTTCGCGGCCGTAGAGGTGGTTGAAGCGGCGGGCAATTTCGCGCGAGAACTCGATGTGCGGTACCTGATCCTCGCCGACCGGCACCTTGTCGGCGCGGTAGATGAGGATGTCGGCCGCCTGCAGCAGCGGGTAACCGAGGAAGCCGTAGGTCGACAGATCCTTGTTCGACAGCTTTTCCTGCTGATCCTTGTAGGTCGGCACGCGCTCCAGCCAGCCGAGCGGCGTCATCATCGACAGCAGCAGGTGCAGTTCGGCATGTTCGGGCACGCGCGACTGGATGAACAGGGTCGCCTGGTTCGGGTCCACACCGGCCGCCAGCCAGTCGATGACCATGTCCCAGGTTGCCTTCTCGATGTTCTGGGGATTGTCGTACTGGGTCGTCAGGGCGTGCCAGTCGGCAACGAAGAACAGACAGGGATATTCCTGCTGCAGTTCAACCCAGTTCTTGAGGACGCCGTGGTAATGGCCGAGATGCAGCGCCCCGGTGGGACGCATGCCGGAAAGGACACGTTCTGCGTACATAGCTGTTTGTCGTTTAATAAAGACCGAAAATGGTTTCGATGGCGCGCGCCGAGAAAAGCACCAGCGGGCTCATGATGTCGCTGAGGATACCGGTGAACAGCAGGACCAGCAAAATCGGGAAGCCCCACGGCTCGATGCGCGAGAACTGCCAGGCCAGACGGTGCGGCAACAGGCTGACGGCGATGCGCCCGCCGTCAAGCGGCGGCAAGGGTAAAAGGTTGAGCACCATGAGCACGCAATTGATGATGATGCCGATCTTGCTCATCTCGGACAGTGGCACGGTGAAATCGGTGCTGGGCATTTCCCAGGCCAGCTTGAGCATGAAGGCCCAGCACAGTGCCATGAACAGGTTGGCGGCCGGCCCGGCAGCGGCAACCCAGAGCATGTCGCGCTTGGGATTACGCAGACGGCTGAAGTCGACCGGCACCGGCTTGGCGTAACCGAACAGGAAATTGCCGGCCGAAAACAGCAGGATGGCCAGCGGGATCAGGATGGTACCGACCGGATCGATGTGGCGCAGCGGATTCAGGCTGATCCGCCCCAGCTGCCAGGCGGTCGGGTCGCCGAAATGGCGGGCCGCGTAACCGTGCGCCGCTTCGTGCAGGGTGATCGCGAAGATCACCGGCAACGCAGCGATGGCGATGGTCTGGATCAGGGCGTTGATGTCGAGCATGTTCAGTCGAATCCGAACGGGGCAAGCGGGCCGCGACCGGCGCGAACCAGTTCGGGTACCGAACCGGTCAGGTCGATGACGGTGGTCGGTTCGATACCGCAGGTACCGGCATCGAGGATCAGTTCGAGCTGGTCGTCGAGACGGTCGAGAATTTCCCAGCCGTCGGTCAGCGGACTGTCGTCGCCCGGCAACTGCAGCGTCGTCGTCAGCAGGGGTTCCTGCAACTCTTCCAGCAAGGCCAGGGCAACCGGATGATCCGGCACACGCACGCCGATGGTCTTGCGCTTGGGGTGCATGACCCGGCGCGGCAATTCCTTGCTGCCTTCGAGGATGAAGGTATAGCTACCCGGCGTTGCCGCCTTGAGCAAGCGGTACTGGGCGTTGTCGACGCGTGCGAAATGGGCGATCTCGGAGAGGTCGCGAACCATCAGCGTCAGATGGTGACGTTCGTCCATCTGGCGGATCAGGCGGATGCGATCGAGCGCTTCCTTGTCGCCGAGATGACAAGCGAGGGCGTAACAGGAATCCGTCGGCAAGGCGACGATGGCGCCCTTGCGGATGAAGTCGGCCGCCTGGGCAAGCAGGCGCTGCTGCGGGGAATCGGGATGGATATTGACGACGCGGGCCATGGTTTCAATCTATCAGGCGCCAGACCGGCTTGAGGTCCGGCGGCAGCGGCGCGGCCCGACCGAGGTCGACGTAACTCTCGTCCGGCCCGTGGAAATCCGAGCCGCGCGAGGCATGAAAAGCGTAATGCCGGGCCAGCCGGGCGAAATGCAGCAGGTGGTCGGGCGAATGGCTGCCACTGGCCACCTCGATCGCCTGCCCGCCCAGATCCTTGAACTCGTCGAGGAACTTGCGCATGTCGCCACCGGACATCTTGTAGCGCCCGGGATGAGCCACCACGGCGACACCGCCGGCAGCGTGAATCCAGCCCAGCGCATCGGCCAGGGAAGCCCAGCGGTGGTCGACATAGCCGGGCTTGCCGGGTGCCAGGTAATACTGGAACACGCCGGGAATATCCCGGGCGATGCCGATGGAGACGAGATAGCGGGCGAAATGGGCGCGCGAGATCAGGTTCGGATTGGTCACGTAGCCCATGGCCCCTTCGAAGACGCCATGAATGCCGATGGCGTCAAGCGCCTCGCCCATCCGCCGGGCGCGCTCGAGACGACCGCTACGCAGCGCTTCGAGGCCGCCAACCAGGACCGGATTGGCCGGATCGAAGCCAAGACCCACGATATGGATCGGCGTTTCCCGCCACTCGATGGAAATTTCCACCCCGGGAACGAAGCGCATCCCGGCTTCTGCCGCCGCTTCCGCCGCCGGCGCCAAGCCGCCAATGTCGTCGTGATCGGTCAAGGCCCAGAAATCGACACCGTTATCCGCCGCCCGGCGCGCCACCACCGCCGGCGGCAACAAACCGTCGGACACGGACGAATGGCAATGAAAATCGAAATTGGCTGGGTTCACGGATGGCAAGACACGGGCAAACGCGGAGTTTAGCACGAAGGCCGCCCCTCACCGAGACGCCTTGTGCGGCGCAACATATTGATTGGACAGCCACGACCGGATATAGTGCGAGCCATCCTGTGGGAGAGCGCAGATTCGTCTGCCGCCGAAGGCGCAATTTCACCCGAAAACGCTCAGGCAAAAGGACCACAAGATGAGGCCAGGCGGCATGCGCATTGGCTGCGAGACACGAAGACAAGCCGAAGACAGTGCGAATAGCACGACGAGGCGCAGTCGACACCGTATCGCTGGCAATGCGCATGTCGCCCCCTGAAACTCTGGAGAGCGGCGTAGACAGCGCCCACCGATGGGGCAAATCTCTCAGGTATCGAGGACAGAGGGGTGAAACGCAAAACGCGAGTTTTACGTTTCACCCCTTTTCTGTTTCCAGAATCGACGTTAACAAACGTCAGTAAAGGATTGATATGCTGAAGCAAACGGTCTTGAATGCCGCCCATCGCGCACTCGGCGCCCGGATGGTCGATTTCGGCGGCTGGGACATGCCGGTCAACTACGGTTCGCAGATCGAGGAGCACCACGCGGTGCGCAAGGACTGCGGCATGTTCGACGTCTCGCACATGTGCCCGGTCGATCTGGTCGGCGCCGATTGCCGCCCCTTCCTCTCGCGCCTGGTTGCCAACGACGTCGCCAAGCTGACCGTTTCCGGCAAGGCGCTCTACGCCGCCATGCTCAACGAGGCCGGCGGCGTCATCGATGACCTGATCATTTATTTCCTCACCGACACGCGCTTCCGCGTCGTCGTCAACGCCGGCACCGCCGACAAGGATCTGGCCTGGATGCAGGCCAAGGCCGCCGAGTGGAAGATGGAGGTGACCATCACCCAGCGCCGCGACGGTGCTGACAATCTGGGCATCATCGCCGTCCAGGGCCCGAACGCGCGCGCCAAGGTGTGGCAGGTGCTGCCGCAAGTGAAGGCCGCGAGCGAAGGCCTGAAACCCTTCTTCGCCGCCGAAGTCGATCAGTATTTCATCGCCAGCACCGGTTACACCGGCGAAGACGGCTACGAAATCATGCTGCCGGCCGGCGAAGCCGAAGCCGTGTGGAACGCCCTGAAGGATGCCGGCGTCGCGCCTTGCGGCCTGGGCGCCCGCGACACGCTGCGCCTGGAAGCCGGCATGAATCTCTACGGCCAGGACATGGACGAGACGGTGTCGCCGCTCGACGCCGGCCTGGCCTGGACCGTCGCCATGAAAGACGCGCGCGATTTCGTCGGCCGCGCCGCACTGGCTGCCAACGGCCAGCAGAAACAGTTCCTCGGCCTGATCCTGCTCGACAAGGGCGTGCTGCGCGGCCACCAGAAGGTCGTCACCGCCCACGGTGATGGCGAAATTACTTCCGGCACCTTCTCGCCGACACTGCAGCAGTCCATCGCGCTGGCCCGCCTGCCGCTTGGCGTCGCCATCGGCGATCAAGTCGAGGTCGACATCCGCGGCAAACTGCTCAAGGCCAAGGTCACCAAACCCGTATTCGCCCGCAACGGCAAAGCTGTCATCTAATTCACCCCACTCTGGAGAAAACCATGTCCAACGTCCCGTCCAACCTCAAGTACGCCGCCTCCCACGAGTGGGTCCTGAAGAACGCCGATGGCACCGTCACCGTCGGTATTTCCGACCACGCGCAGGAAGCGCTGGGTGACCTGGTCTTCGTCGAACTGCCGGAAGTCGGCGCCCATTACGATGCCGAGAAGGAAATCGCCGTGGTCGAGTCGGTCAAGGCCGCCGCCGACGTGTACGCGCCGATCGCCGGCACCGTCACCGAAGTCAACCAGGCCGCCGTCGATGCGCCGGAGTCGGTCAATGCCGACGCCTACGCCGCCTGGCTGTTCAAGATGACCCCGGACAACATCGCCGATGTCGACGCCCTGCTCGACGCCGCCGCCTACCAGGCTGTCGCCGACGCCGCCTGATCCCGGCCCGCCGTTTTTCCTCCACCAGCCCGGTCGACCGTAACCGGCCGGGCTGTTCCGCTGCATAGCCCCCGCGAGAACCAATCCACATGAAGACCCTGCCCTTGAGCGCCCTGGAGCAGCACGACGAGTTCATCGACCGTCACATCGGCCCCTGCACCACTGAAATGACCGAGATGCTGGCCACCATCGGTGCCGCCAGCCTCGACCAGCTGATCGACCAGACCGTCCCGGCCGCCATCCGCCTGCCGGCCGACCTGCCGCTGCCGGCCCCGCGCCGCGAACACGAGGCACTCGCTGACCTGAAGGCGATCGCCAGCAAGAACGTGATCCAGAAGTCGTGCATTGGCATGGGCTACTACGACACGCTGACGCCCAAGGTGATCCTGCGCAACGTCATGGAAAACCCCGGCTGGTACACCGCCTACACGCCCTACCAGGCCGAAATCGCCCAGGGCCGCCTGGAAGCGCTGATGAACTTCCAGCAGATGGTCGTCGACCTGACCGGGCTGGAAATCGCCAACGCCTCGCTGCTCGACGAAGCCACCGCCGCCGCCGAAGCCATGACGATGGCCCGCCGCGTTTCCAAGTCGAAGTCGAACCGCTTCCTGGTCGACGCCGCCTGCTTCCCGCAGACCATCGACGTGGTCAAGACGCGCGCCGCCTACTTCGGCTTCGAACTGGTGATCGCTGCGGTCGACACGGTAAAAGACGAAGAATTCTTCGGCGCCCTGCTCCAGTACCCGAACGACAACGGTGAAGTGCGCGACCTCAGCGCGATCATCGCCGGCCTCAAGGCACGCGGCACCACGGTCGCCGTCGCCGCCGACCTGATGGCGCTGGTGCTGCTCAAGTCGCCGGGCGCCATGGGCGCCGACATCGCCCTCGGTTCGAGCCAGCGCTTCGGTATCCCGATGGGCTTCGGTGGCCCGCACGCCGCCTTCTTCGCCACCCGCGAAGCCTTCGTCCGCTCGATGCCGGGCCGCATCATCGGCGTTTCCAAGGACGCACGCGGCAAGACTGCCTACCGCATGACGCTGCAGACGCGCGAACAGCACATCCGCCGCGAGAAGGCCAATTCCAACATCTGCACCTCGCAGGTACTGCTCGCCAACATGGCCGGCATGTACGCCGTTTACCACGGCCCGCAAGGCCTGAAGACGATCGCCACGCGCATCCACCGGCTGACCGCGATCCTCGCCGAAGGCCTCAAGCGCGCCGGCGTCAAGCTGCTCACCGGGCAGTTCTTCGACACCGTCCATATCGACCTCGGCGCCCGCGCCGAGAGCATCCATCAGGCGGCTGTCGCCGCCGGCTACAACCTGCGCCGCGTCTCGGCCGGCGTCCTCGGCGTCTCCTTCGACGAAACGACGACGCGCAACGATGTTGCCGAACTGTTCAAGCTGATCACCCAGGTCACGCTCGACATGGAAACCTTCGACGCTCAGCTCGCCGCCGCCGACCCGGCGCTGCCGGCCGCCCTGCTGCGCGATGACGCGATCCTCGCGCACCCGGTGTTCAACACGCACCACACCGAGCACGAGATGCTGCGCTACCTGAAGTCGCTGCAGAACAAGGACCTGGCGCTCGACCATTCGATGATTTCGCTCGGCTCGTGCACGATGAAGCTGAACGCGACCAGCGAAATGATCCCGGTCACCTGGCCGGAATTCGGCGGCATCCACCCGTTCGCCCCGCGCGAGCAAGTCGCCGGCTACCACGAGATGATCGCCGGCCTGACCGAATGGCTGAAGACGGTGACCGGCTTCGACGCCATCTGCATGCAGCCGAACTCCGGCGCCCAGGGCGAATACGCCGGCCTGGTGGCGATTGCCCGCTACCACGCCAGCCGTGGCGAAGCGCACCGCAAGGTCTGCCTGATCCCGAAATCGGCGCACGGCACCAACCCGGCCACCGCCCAGATGTGCAACATGCAGGTCGTCGTCGTCGATTGCGACGACAACGGCAACGTCGATGTCGCCGACCTCAAGGCCAAGGCTGAGGAACACAAGGACGACCTGGCCTGCCTGATGATCACCTACCCGTCGACGCACGGCGTGTTCGAGGAAGCGGTTCGCGAGATCTGCGCCATCGTCCATGCCAACGGCGGCCAGGTATACATGGACGGCGCCAACCTCAACGCCCAGGTCGGCCTGACCTCGCCCGGCTTCATCGGCGCCGACGTCAGCCACATGAACCTGCACAAGACCTTCGCCATCCCGCACGGCGGCGGCGGACCGGGCATGGGCCCGATCGGCCTGAAGGCCCACCTCGCACCGTTCATGGCCAACCACGCGGTCGCCGCCATCGACGGTCCGCACGGCGGCCAGGGCGCGGTCTCGGCGGCGCCCTTCGGTTCGGCGTCGATCCTGACCATTTCCTGGATGTACCTGGCGATGCTCGGCGGCGCCGGCGTCAAGAAGGCGACCCAGGTCGCCATCCTCAACGCCAACTACATCGCCACCAAGCTCAAGGACCACTACCCGGTGCTCTACGTCGGCAAGAACGGCCGCGTCGCGCACGAGTGCATCCTCGACATCCGCCCGATCAAGGCCGCCACCGGCATCGCCGAGATCGACATCGCCAAGCGCCTGATGGACTACGGTTTCCACGCACCGACGGTGTCCTTCCCGGTCGCCGGCACGATCATGGTCGAGCCGACGGAATCGGAATCGAAGGCTGAACTGGACCGCTTCATCGAAGCCATGGTCAGCATCCGCGAAGAAATCCGCCAGATCGAGAACGGCGTGTGGACGGCCGACAACAATCCGTTGAAGAACGCCCCGCACTCCCAGGCCGACGTCATCGACGCCGACTGGCTGCATCCGTACAGCCGCCAGCAAGCCGTCTTCCCGCTGCCCTGGGTGGCCGCCAACAAGTTCTGGCCGAGCGTCAACCGCATCGACGATGTGTATGGCGACCGCAACCTGAACTGTGCCTGTCCGCCGCTTTCGGCCTACGAGGACTGATGGTCGATTTCTCGGCAATCGCCAGATGGCCCAACGTCCCCGACTGTTTCGAGTGGCTTTCGCTCGACCGGCGCGGGGACTGGCGATTGCAGGGAGAACGGGTGACGCACCGCGGCCTGGTCGAGTTCATGAACCGGCAGTATGGTTCGGACGAGGCCGGCCGCTGGTTCGTCCAGAACGGCCCGCAGCGGGTCTATGTCGATCTTGCCTGCACACCGTGGGTTTTTCGCCGCGACGGTGAAGGTTTCGTCAGCCACACCGGGGCGTCGGCCGGCGAAGTTCGCGCTGTGCTGCTCGACGACGAAGGCAGCTTCCTGATCGAAGCCGAACTCGGTATCGGTCTGCTTGACGACCGTGACCTGGCCGCCTGTCTGGCCGAATGCTCACCTGACGACGAAACCAGCCTGCTCGCCTTCCTGCGTGATGCTGCTCCGCCGGTACGCTGGCGCGACCTGCCACTGACACGCATTGCTGCGGCCGAACTGGCCGCGCGCTACCGTTTCGTCGCTCAGCCGCGCGGCTGAAGCCGCTCAAGGCTCCTCGCCTTCGTCGTTGGCCTGCAACCACCACAGCAAATCTTCTCCTTGCAGCGGGGTCGGGATCATCTGGTTGCGTTTCCAGCGAAATACCGGGCCGTAGGGCACGTAGCGTGCCATCACCTGGCCTTGCCGGGTGACGCCGAAAAACGGCCAGCCCGAGCGGATGGCCTGGCGGATCTGTTCATGGGTCATCTTGTTGTCCTCCCGCAGTCTCGACTGCAGTATCCCGCACGCCCGGGCAGCGGGCAAGCCTTCAGCGGCCGAGCAAGGCACCGATCAGGTTCGAGATCAGCCGGGCGGTACTTCCATGACGGTCACGGTCCGGGTTGTACTCGACGATTTCCATCGCCCGCAAACCGGGCTGGTTGGCAATCCAGTGCAAGGCAGTCTGGACATCGCTGGCCATCAGCCCATCGGGTTCGGGGCTACCGACACCGGGCGCCAGTCGCGGATCGATAGCATCGAGGTCAAGGGTCACGCCAAAGCCCGCCGGCGCACCCCTGACGAGCGCCACGGCCTCGTCGAGACAGGCGGCGAAGCCGCGCGATTCGATTTCTTCGGCCATGATCACGCGCACCCCGGCGCGCGCCAGGAAATCGAATTCTTCGGGTTCGTAACTGCGGGCGCCGAGCACGACGGTATGCGCCGGACTGAGCTGCGTGCCCTTGAGGCCAAGGCCAAGCAGACGCTTGTCTCCCTGACCGAGCAGGCAGGCCAGCGGCATGCCGTGAATTGCGCCCGAATAACTGCTTTCCGGGGTATGACTGTCGAGGTGGGCATCGATCCAGAGCAGGCCGAGCGGTGCGCCGAGTGCCGCAGCGACGCCGCTCCAGGTGCCGATGGCGACCGAATGATCGCCGCCGATGACCAGCGGGAAATTCCCCGCCTTCAGGGTCTGGGCAACCTCGTCGGCGAGCTGCCGGCAAAGTGCCGCGATCCGCTGCACCGGCGCCTGCCCGCCGGTCGGCGGCGGTGCGTACAGCGTCCGTCCCCAGTCGAGTTGCGGATGCCTGGCCAGTTCATGCCAGGCCTGGGAGTGGTGAAATGCAACGGGCCCGTCTGCACAGGCCCGATCCTGGGCACCCAGCCCGCTGGCGGCACCGATGATGCGGATGCCGCCCGGACCTTGGTGCCGATCAGCGTTCATGGGATGAAAGCCGACCCGATGACTGGTAAATGGCTTACCAGAGTTTTTCCAGCGCCTTCAGCGCATCGGTACGCGACAACTGACCGACCAGCCGGCCATCGGCAACCACCGGATAGCAGTGATAGTGATGGGCGACGAACAGTTCGACCGCATCGGCCATCGACGACATGTCGGACAGCGTCTTGACCTGAATGGTCATGTGCTGACCGACCGGACCGCCCGGCTGTTCGTAGTAGGAAGCGTTAAGCGCGACCTTGAGGCCATCTTTTTCGGAGAAGAAACCGACCAGCTTGCCTTCACCATCGACCACCGGCGCACCGGTCAGACGATGTTCGAGCAACTGGTGTACGGCGGTGAGCACATCCATCTCCGGCTTGAAGGCCAGCGGATCTGCGGTCATGTAATCCTTGACGAGCAACGATTTGAGCATGCCTATTCCTTTGTTTGGGCACTTTCCTGCGCGTTTTCCTGCGCCTCGGCCTGCGCTTTCATGCGGGCCAGACGCTTTTCACACGGGTTCTTGCAGCCGGCGGCGCACTCGACGTCGATCGCCTTGTAACCGCCGCAGCTGCCGGCAATCGGCTTGCGTCCGAAGAGCACGCCGACTGCCATCAACAGGACCAGCAGGACGATGACCCCGAAAGTGATCAGGAACATTTCCATGCCGATCCTCCTTCCCTTGTTCCGTCCTTAACCACCGAAATCGTCGAGCATGATGTTTTCGCGCTCGACGCCGAGATCCAGCAGCATCTTGATCACGGCAGCATTCATCATCGGTGGTCCGCACATGTAGAACTCGCAATCCTCGGGCGCCGGATGGTCCTTGAGGTAGTTCTCGTAGAGCACGTTGTGGATGAAGCCGGTGTAGCCGGTCCAGTTGTCTTCCGGCAAGGGATCGGACAGAGCCAGATGCCACTTGAAGTTCGGATTTTCCTCGGCCAGCTTGTCGAATTCCTCGACGTAGAAGGCTTCGCGCATCGAACGCGCACCGTACCAGAAGCTGATTTTGCGCGTGGACTTCAGACGCTTCAGCTGGTCGAAGATGTGCGAGCGCATCGGCGCCATGCCTGCACCGCCGCCGATGAAGACCATCTCGTTGTCGGTTTCGCGGGCGAAGAACTCGCCAAACGGACCATAGACGGTGACCTTGTCGCCCGGCTTCAGGTTGAAGACGAACGAGGACATCTTGCCCGGCGGGATATCGTCACGGTTGGGCGGTGGCGAAGCAACGCGGATGTTGAACTTGACGACGCCCTTCTCTTCCGGATAGTTGGCCATCGAGTAGGCGCGGATCACCGGTTCGTCGACCTTGGACACGAAGCGCCACATGTTGAACTTGTCCCAGTCGCCGCGATACTCGGGCTGGATGTCGAAGTCCTTGTAGTTGGCAACGTGCGGCGGGCATTCGAGCTGGACGTAGCCGCCGGCCCGGAAGTCGACGTTCTCACCTTCCGGCAAGCGCAGCGTCAGCTCCTTGATGAAGGTGGCGACGTTCGGGTTGGACTCGACCGTGCATTCCCACTTCTTGACACCGAACACTTCCTCCGGCACCTCGATCTTCATGTTCTGCTTGACCGGGGTCTGGCAGGACAGGCGCCAGCCAGCCTTGGCATCGCGCTTGGTGAAGTGTGATTCCTCGGTTGGCAACATCTCGCCGCCGCCTTCGTGGACCTGGCACTTGCACTGCGCACAGGTACCGCCGCCGCCACAGGCGGAAGACAGGAAGATGTTGTTGTTGGCCAGCGTCTGCAGCAGTTTGCCGCCCGCCGGTACGGTGATGGTGCGCTCGTGATTGATTTCGATGGTCACGTCGCCACTCGACACCAGCTTGGCGCGGGCGGCGATGATGAACATCGCCAGTGCCAGCACGATGACGGTGAACATGCCGATGGCGAGCAGGATTTCCTGAATATTCATCCCTGCCCCTCCTTACAGTTGAACGCCGGAGAAGGACATGAAGCCCAGCGACATCAACCCGATGGTGATGAAGGTGATGCCCAGGCCTTGCAGGCCGTCGGGCACGTCGCTGTACTTCAGTTTCTCGCGGATACCGGCCAGCAGCGCAATCGCCAGCGCCCAGGAGAACCCGGAGCCGAGGCCATAGACGACGCTTTCGCCGAAGTTGTAGTCACGCTCGACCATGAACAGGGTACCGCCCATGATTGCGCAATTCACCGTGATCAGCGGCAGGAAGACGCCGAGCGCGTTGTAGAGGCTGGGCACGTACTTGTCGAGCAGCATTTCCAGGATCTGCACGATCGCGGCGATCACCCCGATATACGACAGCAGGCCGAGGAACGACAGATCGACATCGGGCAGACCGGCCCAGGCCAGCGCACCGTCACGCAGCAAATAGGCGTAGATCAGGTAGTTGGCCGGAATCGTGATGGTCTGCACGACAACCACGGCGACACCGAGACCGATGGCGGTTTCGACCTTCTTCGAGATGGCGATGAAGGTACACATGCCGAGGAAGAAGGCCAGTGCCATGTTCTCGATGAACACGGCCCGGACGAACAGGCTGAGGTAATGTTCCATATCAGTAGGCCTCCTTCTCGACGACCTGATGCGCCATGCGGAACGCCGGCTTCTCGATCTGCTCGCGGCGCCACATGCGCAAACCCCAGATCAGCAGGCCGATCAGGAAGAATGCGGAGGGCGGCAGCAGCAGCATGCCGTTCGGCACATACCAGCCACCATCCTTGACCAGCGGCAGGACTTCGATGCCCATCAGCTTGCCGGCGCCGAACAGCTCGCGGACGATGCCGAGGGAAATCAGGACGGCACTGTAGCCGAGGCCGTTACCGATGCCGTCGAGGAAGGAAATCCACGGCGGATTCTGCATGGCGAAGGCTTCTGCGCGGCCCATGACGATACAGTTGGTGATGATCAGGCCGACGAACACCGACAGTTGCTTGGCCAGGCTGTAGGCGAAGGCCTTGAGCACCTGATCGACGACGATGACCAGCGAGGCGATGATGACCATCTGCACGATCATCCGGATCGAACCCGGAATCTGCGCCCGGATCGATGCGATGAACAGGTTGGAGAACCCGGTCACCAGCGTCAGCGCGATCGACATCACCAATGCCGTCTTGAGGTTGGAGGTCACCGCCAGCGCCGAACAGATACCGAGGATCTGCAGACCGATCGGGTTGTTGGCGAAGACGGGGTTAAGCAGTACTTCCTTGGCTGTATGCTTGGACATGATCAAGCTCCCTGCTGGCGCAGCTTGGCGAGGTAGGGACCAAAGCCCTGCTCGCCGAGCCAGAATTGCATCAGACGGTCGACACCGTTGCTGGTCAGCGTGGCACCGGCCAGACCATCAATCTGGTGACCGGCATCCGGACTGGCCGGATCGACACCGCCCTTGACGATCTTGATGACCGGCTTGCCGCTGTCGTCGAACAGCGTCTTGCCCGGCCACTGGGCCTTCCACTTGGGATTGTCGACTTCACCGCCGAGACCCGGGGTTTCGGCATGCTGATAGAAGCCGAGACCGACGACGGTATTGAGGTCCGGCTTGACGGCGAGGAAGCCGTGCAGCGTGGACCACAGGCCGTAACCACGGATCGGCAGGATCAGCGATTCGAGCTGACCGTTCTGCTCGACCATGTACACCGTCGTGAATTGCTCGCGGCGCTTGATCAGGGCCAGATCCTCGCTGCCCTTGAGGGCGGCGGAGGTTTTCGGGTCCTTGGCGGCCTTGAGCGGGTCGAAGGTGACCGGATCGAGGCTGTCGTTGTATTCGCCGGTATTGAGGTCGACGACACGGGCCTTGATACGGCTGTTGAACAGGTCCTTGACCTCGCGCGACGACAGCTTGTCGCCGCCGATGCCGGCGATGGCGAGGATGCTGCGCTGCTTGTCGAGCAGGCGGTTCTCGATCTGCACCGGCTTCAGCGCAACGGCCGAGCCGGCGACGAAGACGGAAGCGACCAGACTGACCGCCAGGGCAACGAACAGCGTGCGGCTGGTGGATTCTTTATTGGACATGGCGTGCAGCCCTCCGCTTGATGTTGGCCGCGACCACGAAGTGGTCGATCAAGGGGGCACAGAGGTTGGCGAGCAGGATCGCCAGCATCATGCCCTCGGGGAATGCCGGATTGACGACACGGATCAGCACGACCATGACGCCGATCAGCGCGCCAAAGATCCACTTGCCGGTATTGGTCATCGACGCCGACACCGGGTCGGTGGCCATGAAGATCATGCCGAAGGCGAAGCCGCCGACGACCATGTGCCAGTACCAGGGCATCGCGAACATCGGGTTGGTCGACGAGCCGATCATGTTGAGCAGCAGGCTCATAGCGATCATGCCCAGCATCACGCCGGTGACGATGCGCCAGGCAGCGATCCGGGCAATCAGCAGGACCGCGCCACCGATGAAGATGGCCAGCGTACTGGTTTCACCGATCGAGCCCTGGATGTTGCCGAGGAAGGCATCCCACCAGGTAATGCCGCCGGCCGTCACCAGTTCGATGCCGCCGGCTGCCGCGGTACCCAGGATGGTCGCGCTGGTATAACCATCGACGGCCGTCCACACCGCGTCGCCCGAAATCTGCGCCGGATAGGCAAAGAACAGGAAGGCACGGCCGGTCAGCGCCGGGTTCAGGAAGTTCTTGCCGGTACCGCCAAAGACTTCCTTGCCGATGACGACGCCGAAGCTGATGCCCAGCGCCACCTGCCACAGCGGAATCGACGGCGGCAGCGTCAGCGCGAACAGCACCGAAGTGACGAAGAAACCTTCGTTGACCTCGTGCTTGCGGATCGACGCGAACAAGACTTCCCAGAAACCACCGACAACGAAGGTCACGGCGTAGATCGGCAGGAAATACGCTGCCCCATGAACCAGGTTGTCCCAATGGCAGGTCGGATCGAAGCCGGCAAACAGCGCAATCAGGCTCAGACGCCAGTTGTCCTGCGCAGCCAGCAGATCCGGGCTGGCGGCAAAGACGGAGTTGGCCTGGAAGCCGACGTTCCACATGCCGGCAAACATCACCGGGAAGGTGCACAACCAGACGGTGATCATCATGCGCTTGAGGTCGAGGCCGTCGCGCACGTGAGCCGTCGTCTTGGTCACGCTGTTGGGTTTGAACAGGCCGGTATCAACGGCCTCGTACAGGGCGTACCACTTCTCGTACTTGCCGCCCTTGTGGAAATGATGCTCGATGCTGTCGAGCCAGGAGCGCAGGCCCATGCTCAACCCTCCTTCTCGATGCGCGTGAGATTGTCACGCAGGATGGGACCGTACTCGTACTTGCCGGCACAGACGTAGCTGCACAGCGCCAGGTCTTCCTCGTCGAGCTCCAGGCAACCCAGCTTCTGGGCCATCTCGGTATCACCGACGATCAGGTAGCGCAGCAACTGCGTCGGCAGGATGTCGAGCGGCATCACTTCTTCGTAATTGCCGACCGGCACCATCGCCCGCGGGCTGCCGTTGGTACTGGTGGTGAAATCGAACAGCTTGCCGGACATCAGCTTGGAGACGTAGAGGTTGAGCACCGAATGCTTCTCCACGCCGGGGCGCAGGTAATGCAGGAACTCGCGCTCGGTCCCCTCTTCCAGGCAGGACACCTGCTGGTGGTAACGTCCCAGCCAGGCGCAGGCGCCGCGCGAAGTGCGACCGCCGAACACCGAACCGGAGATGACGCGCACCTTCTTGCCGGTCTTCAGTTCGCCAGCGGTCAGCTCATCCAGGCTGGCGCCGAGACGGCTGCGCAGCAGGCGCGGCTTGTCGACCATCGGACCGCCCAGGGCGATGACGCGTTCGACCGACAGACGGCCGCTGACAAACAGCTTGCCGACGGCGATGACGTCCTGGTAACCGATCGTCCACACTGTCTTGTGCGCATCGACCGGGTCGAGGAAATGGATATGCGTCCCGGCCAGACCGGCCGGATGCGGACCGGCGAACTGTTCGACCTGGACATTGGCGATGCCGGCGGCGGAAATCTTCGCATCGGCGGCAGTGCAAACGAAGACTTTGGCCAGACGGGCCAGCACGCGCAGGCCGCGGGCAAAATCCTCGGCCGATTCGGCGATGACCACTGCCGGATCGGCGGCCAGCGGATGCGTGTCGATGGCCGTCACGAAAATCGAGGCCGGCGTCGAATCCACGGCCGGCACCTTGCTGAACGGGCGGGTCCGCAGGGCGGTCCACAAGCCCGACTGCTGGAGGTTTTCGCGAACCTGTCCGGCACTCAGGGTTTCGAGCTGGGCATCGGAGTAGCTGGCGAACTCGACGGCTTCGTCGCCATCCAGATCGATCACCACCGATTGCAGCACCCGCTGCTCGCCCCGATGAATGGCACTGACCACGCCAGCACCCGGTGCAGTGAAATGAACGCCAGGCGTTTTCTTGTCGGAAAACAGTACCTGGCCCAACTTGACCCGATCACCAACCTGAACGGACATCGTCGGCTTCATACCATGGTAATCGAAGCCGATGACCGCCACGCTGCGTACCGGCCTTGCGGCCTCGATACGCTGTTCAGGCGCCCCGGTGATGGGCAAGTCCAGACCGCGTTTAATTCTGATCATTCGCTTAGCCCGAAGTGAGGTTAACACAACGCAAGGCCGTATTCCGCGCTACCCAGCCTCCGCAGACTGCACACCGCACCGCCCTTGCCGCCAAATCTTTGCAGAAATGTACAAACCTTCGGATTTTAGCCGACTCGGTGACTAACCGGAACAAAAGCGGGGAAAATAATGGATCGTTAATATTTCCGCGGACAACAAAAAAGCGCCCCGAAAGGCGCTTGTTTGCTGTTGCTTGGCGGAGACGGAGGGATTCGAACCCTCGATCCAGGTTTTGCCCGGATGCACCCTTAGCAGGGGTGTGCCTTCGACCACTCGGCCACGTCTCCTAACCGTCTTGCAACGAGGCGCGGATGATATAGGCTCCGCGCCCTTTGGTCAAACCTTTACTGATCCAGACCGAAAGTGCGGTGCAGAACGCGCACGGCCAGTTCCAGATACTTCTCGTCGATGACGACGGAAATCTTGATTTCGGAAGTCGAAATCATCTGGATGTTGATGCCTTCGTCGGCCAGGGCCTTGAACATCTTCGAGGCAACGCCCGGGTGCGAACGCATGCCGACGCCGACGGCGGAGACCTTGCAGATTTTGTTGTCGCCGGTGACTTCACGGGCGCCCAGCTTCTGCTTGACGGTTTCCAGGATGCCCTGGGCCTTGGCATAGTCGCCGCGGTTGACCGTGAACGAGAAGTCGGTGGTGCCGTCATGACCAACGTTCTGGATGATCATGTCGACGTCGATGTTGGCGTCGGCGATCGAGCCGAGGATCTGGTAGGCAATGCCCGGAGTATCGGGAACGCCGAGCATGGTCAGCTTGGCTTCGTCGCGATTGAAGGCGATACCGGAAATGATCGGTTGTTCCATGTTCTTGTCTTCCTCAACAGTAATCAGCGTGCCCTCGCCTTCATCCTGGAAGCTGGACAGCACGCGCAGTTTGACCTTGTACTTGCCGGCGAATTCGACCGAGCGGATCTGCAGCACCTTGGAGCCGAGGCTGGCCATTTCCAGCATTTCCTCGAAGGTGATGGTGTCGAGCTTCTTTGCTTCCGGCACGACACGCGGATCGGTCGTATAGACGCCGTCGACGTCGGTGTAGATCTGGCACTCGTCGGCCTTAAGCGCCGCCGCCAGGGCCACGCCCGAGGTATCCGAACCACCACGGCCAAGCGTGGTGACGTTGCCGTCGGCATCGACGCCCTGGAAACCGGCGACGATGACCACCTTGCCGTCGTCGAGATCGCGACGGATGTTGGCTTCGTCGATCGACAGGATGCGTGCCTTGGTGAAGATGCTGTCGGTCAGGACCTTGACCTGCCCCCCCGTGTAGCTCTTGGCATCGACACCGATGGCCTTCAGGCCCATGGCCAGCAGACCGGTGGTGACCTGTTCGCCGGTACTGACGACCGCATCGAGCTCGCGCGGATCCGGCGTGGCCTGCATTTCCTTGGCCAACGCGATCAGCTTGTTGGTTTCACCGCTCATCGCCGAGACGACGACCACGACCTGGTGGCCTTCCGCACGGAAACGGGCAACGCGCCGGGCGACATTCTTGATGCGCTCCGGGTTGGCGACGGAAGTGCCGCCGTACTTCTGAACAATCAACGCCATGGATTCATCCGTAAAAACGTTGGAAACATGAAAAAAGAGGGCCGGATTTTACCCCAGCCCGCCTTTTTACAAAAGGAAGACACCGTCAGAGATCGGCCAGGACGCGCAGATGCGCGCCGACGCTCCGAGCCAGCGAGGTCATCACATACCCGCCTTCGAGCATGGAGACGATGCGCTTGTCGCACATTTCGGCCGCCAGCTTCTTCAGGTGATCGGTGCACCAGGCGAAATCCTTCTCAAGCAGTTTGAGGCCGCCCATGTCGTCCTCGTAATGGCCGTCGAACCCCGCCGAAATGAAGATCATCTGCGGCTGGAACTCCTTGAGCCGCGGCGTCCATACCTGCAGTACCGCATCCCGGAATTCCTCGCCGCCGCAACCGGCGGCCAGCGGCACATTGCACATGTTGGCGGCCGGCTTGTCGGTCCCCGAATAGGGATAGAAGGGATGCTGGAAGATGCTGCACATCAGCACCTGCTCGTTGCCGGCAAAACAGTCCTCGGTGCCGTTGCCGTGGTGCACGTCGAAGTCGATGATGGCGACGCGCTCCAGGCCGTGCGCTTTGATCGCATGCATGGCGGCAACGCCGATGTTGTTGAAGAAGCAGAAGCCCATCGGCGTGGCTTTTTCGGCATGGTGGCCTGGCGGACGGACGGCGCAGAAGGCGTTCTCGCATTCACCGCTCATCACCAGGTCCACTCCCATGCAACCTGCGCCCGCTGCACGCAAGGCCGCTTGCCAGGTATGCGGATTCATCGCGGTATCGGGGTCGAGGTGCACGATCCCCATTTCCGGTGAGGCGCGCTTGATGCGTTCCAGATGCGCCGCCGGATGAACGCGCAGCAATTGCTCGAAAGTCGCCAGCGGCGCGTCGTAATAAACGAAATAGGCATCGATGCCCTGGGCGATCAGGTGATCGTTGATGGCAGTGAGGCGTTGCGGGCATTCCGGGTGATGCGTCCCCATGTCGTGCAACTGGCAGTCGCGATGGGTGATGAAGGCAGTGGTCGTCACTTGTTCTCTCTCTGCGATGCGGCACCGTGAATGGCGCTCGTCGAAGGATCATTATCGTCTCATTTGCGCGGGCGCTTCAAGCATTAGAATGGAGACTCCCGCAGCCCCCAACGGAAACCCTGCATGCGCAGCAACAATACACCCATACTCGGCGGCCGGCCCCACGCCTTCACGCCGATACTCGACGCCGCCAACCAGGTCATCCTCGGCAAACCGACCGAAGTCCGTCTGGCCGCCGCCTGTCTGCTGGCCGGCGGCCACCTGCTGATCGAAGACCTGCCCGGCCTCGGCAAAACCACCCTGGCCCACACCCTGGCCCGGCTGCTCGGCCTGCAATTCGCCCGCGTCCAGTTCACCGCCGACCTGCTGCCCGCCGACATCACCGGCGTTTCGATCTTCGATCGCGAACACGGCGGTTTCCGCTTCATCCCCGGCCCGGTGTTCTCCCAACTGCTGCTCGCCGACGAGATCAACCGCGCCACGCCGAAGACCCAGAGCGCCCTGCTCGAAGCCATGGAGGAAGGGCAAGTCAGCATCGAAGGCGAATCGCGGACGCTGCCCAGCCCATTTTTCGTCATCGCCACGCAAAATCCGGCCGACCAGATCGGCACCTTCCCGCTCCCCGAATCCCAGCTCGACCGCTTCCTGATGCGCATCGAACTGGGCTACCCGGACCGCGATGCCGAACGCGCGCTGCTCGCCGCCGGCAGTCGTCGCCAGGCCAGCGACCAGCTCAGCAGCCTGCTGGCGCCAGAACAGTTGCCGCAACTGCAGGCCGAGGTGGCCGCCGTGCATGTCTCGCCGGCACTGATCGATTACGTCCAGGCGCTGATCGAAGCCACCCGCAACCACGCCGGTTTCCGTCATGGCCTGTCGCCCCGCGCCGGCCTGGCACTGCTCTCGGCCGCCCGCGCCTGGGCCTGGCTGACAGGGCGCGACATGGTCCTGCCCGATGACGTCCAGGCAGTCTTTGGCCCGGTCGCCCGCCACCGCCTGCATGGCGCACAGGGCGGCAAACTCGCCGGGCGTGCTGAAATCGACGCACTGCTGGCCGGCGTTGCCATCCCCTGACGACCGTGGCGATCAATTTCCGGGAGCTGCAACAACGCCTGTTCGGCAGCCGGGACGATGGCCTGACGCCGGTCACGCTCGACCGGCGTCGCATCTTCATCCTGCCGTCGCGCGCCGGCCTGCTCTTTGCCCTGACCCTGGTCGTCATGCTGCTCGCGGCGATCAACTACAACCTGGCACTCGGGCATGCCCTGGTTTTCCTGCTGGCCGGACTCGGTCTGGTCGGCATGGTGCACACCTTTCGCAACCTTCATGGCCTGCGCATCACGCCCGGCCGCTGCGCCCCGGTATTCGCTGGCGAAACGGCTGAATTCACGCTGCTGCTCGACAACGATCGCCCGGGATCGCGCCACGGTCTGAAGCTTGAAGCCGAAAAAGGTCTGAGCACCAGCAGCAGTGTCGGTGGCGGCAATCAGGCTAGCGTCGGCGTCCCGGTCCATGCCCATCGACGCGGCTGGCTGCCCTTGCCGCGCACGCGCCTCAGTACGCGTTATCCGCTCGGCCTGTTCACCGCCTGGAGTTATCTGCAGCCAGGCATGCGCTGCCTGGTCTACCCCAAGCCGCTGCCGCAAGCCCTGCCCGATGGTCTGTGGGCGGCGCAGGGTGGCGGCAACGGCAGCGGCGGGCAGGAAGACTTCGCCGGCTTTCGCGAACGACAGACCTCCGATTCGCTGCGCCATGTGGCCTGGAAAGCCAGTGCCCGTGACGATGGCTCGCGACCTTTGCTGGTCAAGCTATTCGCCGGCGGCAGCGATAGCCAGCTCGAGCTCGCCTGGTCGGCCACCGACCCGACAGCCGACGATGAAACGCGTTTGTCCGTGCTCACCGGCTGGGTGCTCGCCGCCGACCAGGGACGCATCCCTTTCAGCCTGAGCCTGCCCGGCGTCAACATCCCGGCCGGCAACGGCGCGGCCCACCGGCAGCGCTGCCTGGAAGCCCTGGCCCTGTTCCGGACATGAAAAGCAGCCAGCCCGATCCCCTGAGCCGCGAGCAGACGCCCTGGCTGTTCGCCGCAGCGGTGGTTACCACCTTGCCGCACACGCTGCAGCAACCCTGGTGGCTGAGCGCCTTCGGTGCGCTGCTGTTCGCCTGGGCCTTCCTGCTGTGGCGCGAGGACCGTCGCCTACCCGGTCGCTGGATCCTGCTGGCCCTGGTCGTCGCCGGCGTCGCTGCCATCCTTGCCGATTTCCGCACCCTGTTCGGACGCGAAGCCGGGGTTGCCACGCTGGTCCTGTTCATGGCGATGAAACTGCTCGAATTGCGCAGCCGGCGCGACGCCACGGTCATCGTCATGCTCGGCTACTTCCTGCTGCTGACACACTACTTCCATAGCCAGGACATCCCCACCGGACTCTGGCTGCTGTTCGCACTCTGGGTGGTTACCGCCGCGTTGGTGCGACTGCAGGCGGCAACCATGCCGCCCAGGGAAAACCTGGTTCAGGCCGGCAGCCTGTTGGCCCAGGCACTGCCGTTCATGCTCGTACTCTACCTGCTGTTCCCGCGGATCAACGGCCCGCTCTGGGGCCTGCCTGCCGATGCCTTTACCGGCCAGACGGGTCTTTCAGACAGCATGGCCCCAGGCAACATTGCCAATCTGGTGCGCAGCGGCGAAATCGCTTTCCGCGTCCGCTTCGACGAGGCTCTACCGGCACGCCAGCAACTTTACTGGCGAGGTCCGGTACTGGAGAGTTTCGATGGGCGCACCTGGCGCCAGTCGACCCGGCCGGCCAATCCCGAGCGTATCGAGGAACTCGGCCCGCGCATCGCCTACGAAATGACGCTGGAAGCGCACGGCCAGCGCTGGCTGCTCGCCCTCGACGCCCCGGTCACCCTGCCCGCTGGCGCCAACCTCGACGGACGCCTGGCCGCACTGGCCAGCCGCCCGGTGGAGAAGCGCCAGCGCCTGCGCCTGAGCTCAAGCCCGGCCTATCGTCTCAACACTGCGGAATCGCCGCTCAGCCTGAGTGACAACCTGCGCCTGCCCGCCAACAACAATCCGCAAACCCGGGAACTCGCCCGCAACTGGCAGGCGCAAGCAAATGACCCGGCCGAAGTGATCGCGCTGGCACTCCGCCATTTCCGCGAAGAACCCTTCCATTACACCCTGCAACCGCCCCTGCTCGGACGCGATGGCATCGACGACTTCCTGTTCCGCACCCGGCGCGGCTTTTGCGAACACTACGCCGCCGCCTTCGTCGTCCTGATGCGTAACGCCGGCATCCCGGCCCGGGTGGTCACCGGCTACCAGGGCGGCGAGATGAATCCGCGCGACGGCTACCTGGTCGTCCGCCAGTCGGAAGCCCATGCCTGGGCCGAAGTCTGGCTGGAAAAGCGCGGCTGGGTGCGCGTCGACCCGACCGCCGCAGTCGCCCCGGAACGCATCGAGCGCGGCATCGTCGACGCGCTGCCGGCCGGCGAACCCCTGCCCGCCTTCCTGATGCGCCACGGCGACTGGCTTCGCGACCTGCGTCATCGCTGGGAAGCCCTGAACAATGCCTGGAACCAGCACATCCTGGGTTACGACACGCAACGCCAGCGCGACCTGCTGTCTCGACTCGGCTTCGAAGTCGACTGGCGTCAGCTGGTCATCGCTCTGGGCCTGGCCTGCGCCCTCGTTCTGGCCCTGGTCACAGCCTGGAGCCTGCGCCAACGGATACGCCCGGCACCGGAAATACGCCTCTGGCATCGTGCCCAGCGACGAATCGGTATACACTGCGCGCCGGGTGAAACACCCCTGGCCTTCGCCGCCCGCCTGCGTACCGCAGACCCGGCGCTGGCGGCGCGTTTCGACCCGGTGGTCCGGCATTTCCTGCTGGCCCGCTACGCCCCGGACAATCCAACCTCGCTGGCAGCGCTCGCCGCCGCCGTGAACCGACTTCCCAGACGGAGAATCGCTTGAGCAAGACACTGGCCGCCCTGGCCTTTACCCTGACCACCCAGCTTGCCGTCGCCGCACCGGGGAGCATCGCCGACCTCCCCGAAGCGGCAGCTTTCGCCAACGATCTCGCCCAGCGCCAAGGCTTCGATGCCAGCAGCCTGCTTGAACAGTTTTCCGCCATCCGGACGAACGAACGCGTCCTGCAACTGATTGCTCCGCCGACTTCGCCGACCCAGCGCTCCTGGGAACGCTACCGCCCGCGCTTCGTCAACGCCCAGCGCATCGCCGGCGGCGTGCGCTTCTGGCAGGACAATGCGCTGACGCTGGCGCGCGCCCGCGCCCTCTACGGCGTGCCGGAAGAAGTGATCGTTGCCATCATCGGCGTCGAAACGGTCTATGGCAGCAATACCGGTGGTTTCGGCGTGCTTGAGGCACTCGCCACGCTGGCGTTTCAATATCCGCGCCGGGCCGAGTTCTTCCGCAGCGAACTCGAACAATTCCTGCTGATGACCCGCGAGAACGGCCTCGACCCGCTTGCCGTCAAGGGCTCCTTCGCCGGCGCCATCGGCATCCCGCAATTCATGCCGGGTAGCCAGCGCCGCTATGCCGTCGATTTCGACGGCGACCAGCGCGTCGACCTGAGCAACAGTGTCGCCGATGCCATCGGCAGCGTCGCCCGCTTCCTCGAACAGCACGGCTGGCAGCCGGGGCAACCGGTTGCCGTGCCGGCACGACTGCCGGGCGCGCCGGATCAGTCACTGCTCGACGCCGGCATCCGCCCCAGCCTGCGTGTCGCCGACCTGTTCGAGCGCGGCATCGTGGCCACGGCAGCCCCCGAATCGACGGTGACGCTGGTCGACCTGGTCAGCCCCGGACAAGCCACGGAATATTGGCTGGGTTTCGAGAATTTCTATGTGATCACCCGCTACAACCGCTCGAGTTTCTACGCCATGTCGGTGTTCCAGCTGGCCGAGGAAATCCGTCGGGCGATGCCGCCGGCCATCCGGGAGGCCATGCGCTAAAGCAGGGAATCGCGGGTGATGTTGCCGCGCCGGATGATCTTGCGCAGTCGGTCCAGACCTTCCAGCTGAATCTGGCGCACCCGCTCCCGGGTCAGCCCAAGATCGCCGGCGATGGCGTCGAGCGTGGCAATCTCGCAGCCGTTCAGGCCATAGCGGCGCTCGATGATCTGGCGCTGGCGCTCGCTCAGTTCGTCCAGCCACGAAGCCAGCAGGGAACCGACTTCGCTGGACTGCAGCAGGCTTTCCGGATCGTCGCCGGAATCATCCGGGATGAACTCGGCCATGGTGTGGTTGGGATCGATATCGAGCGGCGCGTCGAGCGAGGCGATGTGCTCGTTCAGCGACAGGATGCGACGCACCTCCTCGACCGGCCGGTCGAGCAGCAAGGCCACCTTCTCCACCGTCGACTCCCGACTGTCAGCCGATTCCAAGTGACGCATGGCGCGCAGGACAAGGTTGATTTCCTTGACTACATGAACTGGCAGACGGATGGTCCGCGAGTGATTCATGATGCTACGCTCGATCCCCTGGCGTATCCACCAGGTCGCATAGGTCGAAAAACGGAAACCGCGTTCCGGATCGAATTTTTCCAGCGCATGGATCAGGCCGAGGTTCCCCTCCTCGATCAGATCAAGCAGGGGTATCCCGCGATTGAGATAGTGCTTGGCGATGTTTACCACCAGCCGCAGGTTGTGCTCGATCATTTTCTGCCGGGCGGCAAAATCGCCGGCCCGCACCAGCCGCGCCGTCGCCAGTTCCTCTTCCGGCGTCAGCAGCGGGCGGGCACCGATCTCGTTGAGATAGATCTGGGTGACATCCTCAAGCAGACTGGCCTCGGCCAGGGCCGCTTCGGTCGCCAGCGGAAACAGGGCATCGCCCTCGGCAGCGAGCGGTAGCTCGTCGCCGTTCTGTTCGTCGCCCGCCTCCTCGTCCAGACTCATCGGCCGGGCAGGAAGGGCCCCGGATCGACCGGCTTGCCCTGTTTGCGGATCTCGAAATGCAGTTTGACACCGGAGGTGCCGGTACTGCCCATTTCAGCGATTTTCTGCCCCAGCTTTACCGACTGGCCTTCCTTGACCAGGATGCGGTTGTTATGGGCGTACACCGACAGGTGGTTGGCGCCATGCTTGACGATGACCAGCTTGCCGTAGCCGGCAAGCGCTTCGCCGACATACAGCACCTGCCCGTCGGCCGCAGCCAGCACGGGATCACCCACGCGGCCGCCGAAATCGATGCCCTTGTTGGTGGTGCCGTTGTAAGGCGACTGGATCTTCGCCGAACTCGGCCAAGCCCAGGTGATGCCGTCCACCTGAGCTGTCTGGGCCGACGTAGCCGGTGTCGGCGCAGACTCCGTTGCCGCAGGCTGGGGCGGCATGGCAGGCGAAACAGGCGGCGTCGCCGGTGCACTTGCAGGGGTCGAATTCAGGCGGGCATGCGCCTCGTCGGAATAGGCTTCCTTGCCGCCGCGCGGCTCACGCAGGACAGTGCCCTGCTTCACCGGCACAGGCACATCAAGCGGTCGGGCTTCGACCCCGCTGCCGACGCCGATCGGAGTTGCCACCGGCGCGACTTCCGCTGTCTGGCCGGCGGCACGGGTCAGGCGAAGAATCTGCCCCTCGCGCAAGGTCGTCGGATCGGAGATGTTGTTGATCGCCGCCAGTTCATTGTGATCCATGCCGTTCTCACGGGCGATCCGGTACAGGGTATCGCCACGTTTGACGGCATACTCGCCCGCACCGGCAACCCTGGCTTGAGCGGTCGGCGTGCGATCGACGGTCGGCGCAGGTGCCTGCGTACAGGCAGTGAGAAAAAATACGACAGCAATGGGGGCGAGGAATCGGGTCATTGGGTTCCTGGTAGCAGGGGAACGAAGCGGACGGGGTCCAGCCGCGTTTCCGTGAAGCCGGTCGGCGTGTGTTCGACAAGGCAAAGATACTGCGCCTGCCCCCCGACAGGCAAGACCATGCGCCCCCCCGGCGCCAGTTGCTTGAGCAACTCGGGCGGGATGGAGGCGCCGGCGGCAGCGACGATGATGCTATCGAATGGCGCAGCTTCAGGCAGCCCCCAATGTCCGTCGGCGTGTTTCAGACGGACATTGAACTGCTGCAGCGTACGCATGTTGGCTTTGGCTTTTTCGAGCAGGGGCGCAATGCGCTCGACGGCATAGACTTCCTTGCTCAGTTGCCCGAGCACCGCCGCCTGGTAACCGCAACCGGCACCGACCTCCAGCGTCTTGCCAAGTCCGGGGCGGGCGTTGAGCAACAATTCGATCATGCGGGCAACGATGTAGGGCTGGGAAATCGTCTGCCCCATGCCCAGTGGCAGCGCCGTATCCTCGTAAGCCCGCGAGGCCAGCGCCTCCTCGACAAAAACATGGCGGGGCACGGCAGCCATCGCCGCCAGCACCTGCTCGTTGCGGATGCCTTTTTCGCGCAGGCGCTCGACCATGCGCACACGCGTGCGCTGCGAGGTCATACCGATACCCTGCAGGCCGTGCATGATCAAGCCATCCATTGCCGGATTGCCGGCAACTGTCCCGTATGAGTCAGATCGATCTGTAGCGGCGTGATCGACACCCGGTTCTGTTCGATCGCATGAAAATCGGTCCCGGGCCCGGCGTCGGCGGCTGTGCCGGCTGCGCCGATCCAGTACACCGTTTCCTTGCGTGGCGAGGTCATGCGCACCACCGGTTCGGCCTTGTGGCGGCGCCCGAGGCGGGTCACTTCCATCCCGGTCAATGCCTCGTAGGGAATATCCGGAACATTGACGTTGAGCAATACCGGCCCGGAAACCGGATTCCGGATCTGGCGCTCGACCAGTTCGCGGGCAACCCGTCCGGCGGTGGCAAAATTCAAACCGTCGAAACTGGTCATCGAAACGGCAATTGATGGAATACCGAACAAATATCCCTCGGTCGCCGCCGCAACCGTTCCGGAATAAATCGTATCGTCGCCCATATTGGCGCCCGAATTGATTCCGGAAACAATAATATCCGGCAAGGAATCCAGCATGCCGGTTACCGCCAGATGAACACAATCGGTCGGCGTACCATTAACGAAATAAAACCCGCTAGCCGCCTGTTTCAACATCAATGGCCGATCCAGCGTCAGCGAATTGCTGGCCCCGCTGCGATTCTGCTCCGGCGCAACGACGACGATCTCGCCGAGCCCGCTGAGCGCCTCATGCAAGGCCGCCAGGCCGGGCGCGAAATAACCGTCGTCGTTACTGAGCAGAATGCGCATGAATCAAACCAGCAGTGCGTCCAGATTGCCGCCCTGAGCCAGCCATGCCTCAACCCATTTCGGCTTGCGACCACGGCCGGTCCATTCGAGCTCGGCATTTTGCGGATGACGGTATTTGACTTTGACCTTGCCACCGGTAGACGTTTTTACTTTGACTTCCTTGCCCAGCAAATCCTCGATGGCAAAACCACGGGCTTTGGCAAAAGCGCGGACTTCATTCAGGACATTTGCCTTTTCGGCAGCCTCGCGGCGCTTCAATTCGGCGGGAATCTGCTGCTGCAGATCGCGCAATTCGGCAAGGGAAAGTGCAGACAAATCCATGATAATCTCCTGGTTAATATTAAATCAGCGACCTAATTTAATTTAGCCGGATATATTTTTCAATATGAAAATTGAAACAGGAAATAAAAAAACCGGCCTGAGCCGGTTTTCTTATCTTTGGTCGGGGCGGCGGGATTCGAACTCGCGACCCCTTGCACCCCATGCAAGTGCGCTACCAGGCTGCGCTACGCCCCGACAAGCCGAGCATTATAGCGCAAATCCGGAAAATTCAAACCGACAACATCTCGATAATTGACTTCAATTCGTCACGCAGACCGGCAGATTTTTTCTGCGCCGCTTCTGCGCCCGCAACAGGGCGCTCAACGGCACCACCCTCGTCGAGACGATTGCGCGCTCCACTGATGGTAAACCCCTGATTATAAAGAAGCTCACGAATCCGACGCACCAGCAGCACTTCGTGATGCTGATAGTAACGGCGGTTACCCCGCCGCTTGACCGGCTTCAACTGGTTGAATTCCTGCTCCCAGTAACGCAGCACGTGCGGCTTGACGCCACACAACTCGCTGACTTCACCGATGGTGAAGTAGCGCTTGGCGGGAATGGGCGGCAGATCTTCGCTGCCGGGGGACTTAGGCCGCGATTCCATCAAAGGCAAGCTCGACATCGGACTTCAGTTTCTGGCTGGCGTGGAAGGTCACCACGCGCCGCGCGGTGATCGGAATTTCTTCGCCGGTCTTGGGATTGCGCCCCGGACGTTGCGGCTTGTCGCGCAACTGGAAGTTGCCGAAGCCGGACAGCTTGACGCCGTCGCCGGTTTCCAGGGCATTGCGGATTTCTTCGAAGAAGGCCTCGACCATGTCTTTGGCCTCGCGTTTGTTGAGACCGACTTTCTCGAAAAGCAGGTCGGCGAGTTCGGCTTTGGTGAGCGTCATCGTTATCTTATCTTTCCTCAGGCTCGCAGTTGGGCGCCGAAGGTCTTCTCCAGACAGGCGATCAGTTGCTGCATCGCCGCATCAACTTCCGAATCTTGCAAAGTGCGTTGAGTATCTTGCATAACTACCCGTAACGCAAGACTTTTCTTGTTTTCAGGAACGCCCTTTCCGGCGTACACATCAAACAACTGAAGATCGGTGACAAGAGCCGGAAGTGCGCTTCTCAGACCATCGAACATGGCCTGCAAGGCAAGATCGCGATCGACGACCACAGCCAGGTCGCGAATCACCGCCGGGAACTTCGAAACCTCGGCATAGGCCGGCACGACGACCGCCTTCAGTGCATCGAATTCGAGCTCGAACAACACGGGCGCGGCAGTCAGTTCGTATTTCTGCACCCATTCCGGATGCAGTTCGCCGATACAGCCGATATCGACCCCATCAAGCAGGATGCGCGCGGCGCGACCGGGATGCAGCGCCGGATGGGCGAGCTTCTCGAACCGCAGGACGGCCGGGGCCAGCAAGGCCTCGATATCGCCCTTGACGTCGAAGAAATCGACCTTGCGGCCACCGCTGGCCCAGCCGTCGGGCAAGGCACCGCCGAAGGCAAGACCGCCAAGGCGCCAGGGCTGGCGATAACCGGCCACCGGCACGGCGGCGGCATCGCGATGGAAAGTGCGGCCGACTTCGAACAGACGGACGCGGGTCTGCTTGCGCTTGAGATTGGTCACCAGGTTGGCGATCAGGCCGCCGAACAGGTTCGAGCGCATGACCGCCATCTGGCTGGCGATCGGGTTGGCCAGGCGGATCAGGTCGGTTTCGGCGGTCTTGCCGGAGAAATCGGCTTCCCATTCGGTTTCGACGAAGGCGAAATTGACCACTTCCTGGTAGCCGCGGTCAGCCAGCATCTGGCGGATGCGGAATGCCGGCCGCTGCGCTTCCGGTTGGCGCAGCATCGCCATCCGCGCGCGCGGCGCCGGCGACGGAATGTTGTCGTAGCCGTAGAGACGTGCGATTTCCTCGATCAGGTCTTCCTCGATCTCCATGTCGAAACGCCACGACGGCGGCGTCACCAGGAAATCGTCACCCTGCTGCTCGAAGAACAGGGCCAGGCCCTTGAACAGGCCAGCAATGCGCTCGGCGCCGAGCGGCAGGCCGAGCACCTTTTCGGCACGCGCGGTGCGCAGGCGCACCGGCTGACGGACCGGCAATGCGGCCTTGGCTTCAACCACCGGACCGGCCTGGCCGCCGCAGATTTCAAGGATCAGTTGCGTGGCGCGCTCAATGGCGCGGCGCGTGCCGCCGAAATCGACGCCGCGCTCGAAGCGATGCGAAGCGTCCGAGCCAAAACCGTAGCGACGGGCGCGACCGGCGATAGCCTTCGGCGCGAAGAAAGCCGACTCAAGGAACAACTCGCCGGTTTCCAGCGTGATGCCGCTCTCCTCGCCGCCCATGATGCCGGCCATGGCCAGCGGCTTGACGTCGTCGGCAATCATCAGCACATCGGCGTCGACAGCGATCGTCTGCTCGTTGAGCAGCAGCAGTTTTTCTTCGGGCTTGGCCAGGCGGGCATGGACCGCGCCTTCCAGTTTGGTGTTGTCGAAGGCATGCAAGGGCTGGCCGAGTTCGAGCATCACGTAATTGGTGATATCGACCAAGGCCGAAATGGCGCGGATGCCGCTGCGTTCCAGGCGGCGCTTCATCCATTCCGGCGTCGGCGCCTTGGCATCGACGCCCTTGATGACGCGCCCGCAGTACAGCGGACAGGCCTGCGGCGCGTCGAGCACGACGGCACGCGTATCGGCGATGCTCGCCGGCACTTCCGCGACAACCGGCAGGCAGGTCGCGGCACCGGTGATGGCACCGACTTCGCGGGCGATGCCGAGCAGCGACAGGCAGTCGGCACGGTTCGGCGTCAGCTTGAGTTCGAATTGATGATCGTCGAGGTCGAGATACTGGCGAATCGACTGGCCGACCGGCGCGTCGGCCGGCAGGATCAACAGGCCCGACGCATCCTCGGCAATGCCGAGCTCCTTGGCGGAACACAGCATGCCGGAAGACTCGACACCACGTACCTTGGCGATCTTGATCTTGAAATCGCCGGGCAGTTCGGCGCCGGGCAGCGCGCACGGCACTTTCAGGCCGGCGGCGACATTGGGCGCGCCGCAGACGATCTGCTGTGGCGTACCGCTGCCGATATCGACCTGGCAGACGTTCAGTCGGTCGGCGTCGGGATGCTTGACGACCTCGAGCACCTGGGCGACGACAACACTGGTGAAGGCGGGCGCGACCGGCTCGAGCTCCTCGACTTCAAGCCCGGCCATGGTCAGCAGATGGGAGAGCTCCTCGCTCGACAGCTTGGGATCGACGAGGGTACGCAACCAGGATTCGGAGAATTTCATGGGGATGTCCCGAAAGATGAATCAGGCGAACTGACGCAGGAAGCGCAGGTCACCTTCGAAGAACAGACGCAGGTCATTGACGCCGTAACGCAGCATGGTCAGGCGGTCGGGGCCAAAGCCGAAAGCGAAGCCGGTGTATTTTTCCGGATCGATGCCGGCGATCTTCAGCACATTCGGATGGACCATGCCGCAACCGGCGATTTCCAGCCAGCGCCCCTTCAGCGCGCCGCTCATGAAAGCGACGTCGATCTCGGCAGAGGGTTCGGTGAACGGGAAGAAGGACGGGCGGAAACGCACGGTCAGATCGTCGGTCTCGAAGAAACTCTTGAGGAAATCGGCGATGACGCCCTTGAGGTCGGCAAAGGAGACGTTCTCGCCAACCCACAGGCCTTCGACCTGATGGAACATCGGCGAGTGCGTCGCGTCGGAATCGACGCGATAGACCCGGCCCGGCGCAATGATGCGAATCTCGGGCATGGTTTCCAGTTGACCGTACTTGGCCACATGCGCCTGCATGTAGCGCGCCTGGATCGGGCTGGTGTGGGTGCGCAGCAGCACCTTGTCGGCCAGCGAGCCGTCCGGGTTCTGCAGATAGAAAGTGTCGTGCATCGAACGCGCCGGGTGATCCTCGGGCGTGTTCAGCGCAGTGAAATTGTGGAAATCCTCTTCGATTTCCGGGCCGTCGGCGACTTCGAAGCCGATGGAAGCAAACAGGGATTCGATGCGCTCCAGCGTGCGCGTCACCGGATGCAGGCCACCGCGCGCTTCGGCGCGACCGGGCAAGGTGACATCCA
The DNA here is from genome assembly GCF_937982035.1 of uncultured Azonexus sp. Lineage (NCBI taxonomy): Bacteria > Pseudomonadati > Pseudomonadota > Betaproteobacteria > Rhodocyclales > Azonexaceae > Azonexus > uncultured Azonexus sp. The sequence continues at coordinate 231,383 of NZ_CALJNI010000001.1, read as the reverse complement.
GGGCTTCTTCGGCCAGGCGCGCATTGAGCGCGGCCTTGCGCAAGGCTTCACGCCGATCGTTCAGCGCTTCCTCGATTGCATTCTTGGCCAGGTTGATCGCCGCACCGGCGGTCTTCTTCTCTTCGGGCGGAAGTTTGCCCAAGCCCTTCAGGAGCTCGGTGATCTGCCCCGTTTTTCCCAGATAACGGGCCTTGACCTGCTCCAGCACATCCGGATCCGAGGTGGCAATAAAAGCCGCTTTGGCTTCGTTAACGATCTGATCAAGATTGTCCATGGACTTCTACCAACGTGACTGCACGATATTCAAACAAAAAAGGAGGCTTGCGCCTCCTTTTTTTCTTCAAGCTTCTGCTCAGGCGTCGAGCTTGGCCTTGGCTTGTGCGGCCAGGGCGGCAAAAGCCGGCTGATCGAAGACGGCCAGATCGGCCAGGACCTTGCGGTCGACTTCGATGTTGGCCTTCTTCAGACCGTTCATGAAGGTGCTGTACTTCATGCCCAGCTCACGAGCGGCGGCATTGATACGGGCGATCCACAGGGAACGGAACTGGCGCTTGCGCTGACGACGGTCACGGTACTGGTATTGACCAGCCTTCATCACCGCCTGCTTGGCGATACGGTATACATTCTTGCGACGACCGCGGTAACCCTTGGCCAGTGCGAGAACCTTCTTGTGACGGGCGCGAGCCGTTACACCACGTTTAACTCGGGACATGTGCTATCTCCTTACGCGTAGGGCATCATGGCGCGAACGGATGCGACGTCACGCTCGTTCACCGCTGCGGCACCACGGAGGTGACGCTTAACTTTGGTGGTCTTCTTCGTCAGGATGTGACGCTTGAAGGCCTGACCACGCTTGATGGAACCACCAGCGCGGACCGAAAAGCGCTTCTTGGCGCTGCTCTTGGTCTTCATCTTGGGCATTTTGATGCTCCTTAATGTCATGCCGTCAGGTGGTTCCCGGCGGGAACGCTTGTACTACCCGAAAGCACTAATAACTACTTCTTTACTACGCTTGCTTCTTCTTGGCCGGCCCGATGATCATGATCATCTGACGACCTTCCATCTTCGGCATCTGCTCAACTGCACCAATCGCGTCGAGATCTGCCTTGATCCGTTCCAGCTGGCGCATGCCGAATTCCTGGTGCGCCATTTCGCGGCCCCGGAAGCGCAGGGTCACCTTGACCTTGTCGCCTTCTTCCAGGAAACGCGTCATGTTCCTGAGCTTGATCTGGTAATCGTTTTCGTCGGTACCCGGGCGCAGTTTGATTTCCTTGACCTGCACCTGTTTCTGCTTCAGCTTGGCTTCGTGGGCGCGCTTCTGTTCCTGGTACTTGAACTTGCCGTAATCCATGATGCGACAGACCGGCGGTTTCGCCGTCGGCGCGATCTCAACGAGATCAACACCGGCCTCTTCGGCCATCTGCAGCGCGGAACGGATGCTGACGATCCCTAGCTGTTCACCTTCCAAACCCTGGAGACGAATCTCCGGCACCGTAATCTCATCGTTTAAACGATGGGCCTTGTTCTGAGCGATGGTAAAACCCCCGAAATATCAATAATTAAGCCGTGCCACTACGCGCCGCGACTTCCCCTTGAAGTCGCTCGATCAGTGCCTCGACAGTCATCTGTCCGAGATCCTGACCGCCGCGTGTACGCACGGCCACCAGTCCGTCCGCCTTTTCCTTATCGCCTACAACAAGCTGATAAGGCAGCCGGTTCAAGCTATGTTCCCGAATTTTATAGGTAATTTTCTCGTTGCGCAAATCCGCTTCGGCCCGGAAGCCTGCCCGGTGCAGCTTTTGCGCAACATCGGCGGCGTAATCCGCCTGCTTTTCCGAAATATTCAGCACCACGGCCTGCACCGGCGCCAGCCACAGCGGCAGCGCACCGGCGAAGTTCTCGATCAGGATGCCGATGAAGCGCTCCAGCGAACCGAGGATGGCCCGGTGCAGCATGACCGGCACCTTGCGCTCGTCGTTGCCGGCCACGTACTCGGCACCGAGCCGGCCCGGCATCGAGAAATCGACCTGCATGGTGCCGCACTGCCAGGAGCGACCGATCGCGTCCTTGATGTGGAATTCGATCTTCGGCCCGTAGAAAGCCCCCTCGCCCGGCAGCTCGGTCCACTCCAGACCGGAAGCACGCAAGCCCTGACGCAAGGCATCCTCGGCCTTGTCCCAGACTTCGTCGGAACCAACCCGCCCTTCCGGACGCAGCGCCAGCTTGACGGCGACGTCGTTGAAACCGAAATCGGCATAAACCTGCTTGACCAGCGCGTTGAACGCGGTCACTTCGGACTCGATCTGGTCTTCGGTACAGAAGATGTGGCCGTCGTCCTGAACGAAACCGCGCACGCGCATCAGGCCGTGCAGCGCGCCGGTCGGTTCGTTGCGGTGGCAGGAACCGAACTCGCCGTAACGCAGCGGCAGTTCGCGATAGGAACGCAGGTCGGAATTGAACACCTGGACATGCCCCGGACAGTTCATCGGCTTGACCGCGTAATCGCGGTTTTCCGACGAGGTCGTGAACATGTTGTCCTTGTAGTGATCCCAGTGCCCCGATTTCTCCCACAGCGAACGATCGAGAATCTGCGGGCAGCGGACTTCCTGATAGCCGTTGTCGCGGTACACCTTGCGCATGTACTGCTCGACCTCCTGCCACACCGACCAGCCCTTGGGGTGCCAGAAGACCAGGCCAGGCGCCTCGTCCTGCATGTGGAACAGGTCGAACTGCTTGCCCAGACGACGGTGATCGCGCTTTTCCGCCTCTTCCAGCATGTGCAGGTAGGCATCGAGATCTTCCTTCTTCGCCCAGGCGGTACCGTAGATACGCTGCAGTTGTTCGTTGCGATGATCGCCACGCCAGTAGGCACCGGCCACCTTCATCAACTTGAACACCTTTAGCTTGCCGGTCGACGGTACGTGCGGACCTCGGCAGAGGTCGATGAAATCGCCCTCGCGGTACAGCGAGACCTGCTGATCGGCGGGAATCGCGGCAATCAGTTCGGCCTTGTACTTTTCACCCTGACCGAGGAAGAAATTGACCGCGTCGTCACGATTCCAGACTTCGCGCGTCACCGGAATGTCCTTCTTGGCCAGCTCGGCCATGCGCTTTTCGATCGCAACCAGATCTTCCGGTGTAAACGGGCGCTTGTAGGCGAAGTCGTAATAGAAGCCGTTCTCGACAACCGGGCCGATGGTCACCTGGGCTTCCGGAAACAGCTCCTTGACCGCGTAGGCCAGGAGGTGTGCCGTCGAGTGGCGGATCAGCTCCAGGCCGTCAGCGTCGCGATCGGTGACGATGGCCAGATCGATATTTTCTTCAATCAGGTACGAGGTATCGACCAGCTTGCCATTGACCTTGCCGGCCAGCGCCGCACGCGCCAGGCCGGCGCCGATGCTGGCTGCCACCTCGGCGATGGTGACCGGCTGCTCGAAGGAACGGATGGAACCATCGGGAAGTTTGATATCGGGCATGACAGGATTCTCTGGACGAAAAAAAAGTGCGGGCTGAGCCGCACTTTTTTTGGATGAACGAAAGCCGACTCGATTAGAGTTTCTGAACTGCAGTGCAAGTTCGGAAAGTGACCAAAACGACTCCGTCAGGAATTTGGTAGGCGGTATTGGAATCGAACCAACGACCTCCACGATGTCAACGTGGCGCTCTAACCAACTGAGCTAACCGCCTGAAGAAGCGCGCATTATAGACGCCCCAAGGGATTTGTCAACATTTCGTACGAAATTTTTTTGATCCGAAGTAACATGCTTGCTTCCCGAGACGATCCTATCGACACATGAACACCGGCTGGCTGATATTCGGATTGTGCGCATTGACCCTGATCGGCGCCACCCTGCCCCTGCTTCACGAACGACGCCAGACTCAGCGCAGGGAACGCCAACGGCCACCGGCCAGCCCTACGGAAGAACACCATGGAATCACGCCTGACCGAACTGGAAATCAAGATCAGCTTCACTGAAGACCAGCTCGAAGAACTGAACAAGATCGTTTACCGCCAGCAACAGCAGATCGAGTTTCTGGTCAATGAAGTGCGCACGCTGCGCGATCAGATCAACGGTCTGCAGCCGACCGAATTCCGCAGCCTGCGCGACGAAATACCGCCGCACTACTGAGCATGCCAAGCACGATCTATTATCACGCCGACTGCCTCGACGGCTTCGGCGCCGCCTTCGCCGCCTGGCGACGTTTTGGCGACAGCGCCTTCTACCGCCCGCTGCATCATGGCGACCCCTGGCTGGCTGACGAAATCCGCGGACGCGACGTATATATACTGGACTTCTCCTTCACGCCGGACATCCTCGGCGAGATGAGCACCCTCGCCGCTTCGGTCAGCCAACTCGACCATCACGCCTCGGCCATGCAACACTGGGCCGGACAACTGCAGGCACAAGCAGGCGGCATGCAGCGCTACCATGATGCCGCCCGCGCGCTCGATGTCCGCTTCCACATGGCGCAATCCGGCACCCGTCTGGCCTGGGAGCATTTCCACGACGACCTGCCCATGCCCTTGCTGTTGCAACATATCGAAGACCAGGACCTGTGGCGCTTTTCATTGGCCGACACCCGGGCCGTCTGTCGGCAGTTACGCCTCCAGCCTTTCGATTTCTCCGGCTGGCAGGCGCTGGTCGAAGCCACGGAAAACACGGGGACGCCGCGCTATCGCGAGATGGTGCTGCGGGGAGAGGCCATCGACCAGTTCTTCCGCATCGAATCCGCCCGTCTGGCCGACAGCCAGCTGCTGTGTCGCGCCCGCCTGCGCGGCGAGCCGGTGGACGCGGTGCAAGCCCTTCGCCACGGCCAGGAGATCATCAGTGACGCTGCCGGTAGCTGGCTGGCCTGCACAGGGCTGGCGGTCAACGCAAACGGCCTGTTCGCCTCCGAACTAGGCAACCTGCTGGCAGAAAAATCGGGAAGTTTCGGGATGATCTGGCAGATATCCGCCGACGGCGACGCCAAGATTTCGCTACGCTCGAATGGCGACTACGACGTCGCCGCGATTGCCGTTCGCTACGGCGGCGGCGGTCACCGCAATGCCGCCGGCTTTCGCCTGCCTGCCGGGCAATTCCTTGAGGAAGTGCTAGGCCTGGTGCCCAGGAAGGGACTCGAACCCCCACGTATTGCTACGCCAGAACCTAAATCTGGTGCGTCTACCAATTTCGCCACCTGGGCAGGCAGGGCGCATTCTAACACCGAGCACGAATAACGCCCATGTCAGTCGACCATTACGAGAACTTTCCCGTCGCCTCGATCCTGGTGCCGGCGCCGCTGCGCCGGCCGATCGAGGTGATCTACCGCTTCGCGCGCAGCGCCGACGACATTGCCGACGAGGGCGAGGCAAGGCCGGAACAGCGCCTGGCCGAGCTGGCCGCCTACCAGGCCGAACTCGACCGCATCGACGCCGGCAACACCCCGCAGACACCGCTATTCGTCGCCCTGGCCGAAGTCATCGCCGCCCACGCCCTGCCCATCCAGTTGTTCCGCGACCTGCTCGACGCCTTCGCCCAGGACGTGGTCAAGACGCGCTACGCTGACTACCCGGAGCTGGTCGATTACTGCCGACGCTCGGCCAACCCGGTCGGCCGGCTGGTACTGGCCTTGTTCAAGCGCACCGGCGAGACACAGTTGATGCAGTCCGACTGCATCTGCACCGCGCTGCAGTTGATCAATTTCTGGCAGGACATCGCCATCGACTGGCAGAAGGACCGGATCTACCTGCCGCAGGTCGAGATGCAGGGCTTCGGCGTCAGCGAGGACGACATCGCCGCCGGCCGCTGCGGCGAGGCTTGGGAAAAACTGATCGCTTTCCAGGTCGACCGGGCGCGCACCCTGATGCTGCGCGGCGCGCCGCTGGTCCATGCGCTGCCCGGGCGGATCGGCTGGGAAATCCGCCTCACCGTGCAGGGCGGCCTGCGCATCCTGGAGCGGATAGCGCGCGTGCGCGGCGACGTCTTCCGCCACCGCCCCAAGCTGGGCAAGGCCGATTGGTTCGTGCTGCTCGCCCGTTCCATTAGAATGTGAGCCCATGAACCCCGACCAATACTGCCAGGAGAAGTGCGCCAAGAGCGGCTCCTCCTTCTATTACAGCTTCCTCTTCCTGCCGCCCGAACGCCGCCAGGCGATCATGGCGCTGTACGCCTTCTGCCGCGAGGTCGACGACGTCGTCGACGAATGCTCCGACCTTTCGCTCGCCTCGACCAAGCTGGTCTGGTGGCGGATGGAGGTGCAGCGCATCGCCGAGAAACAGGCCACCCACCCGGTCGGCCTGGCGCTGCAGGCGGTCGCCCCCGGCATCAACCTGCCGAGCGAGCAGTTGCTGGAAATCATCGACGGCATGGAGATGGACCTGCAGCAGTCGCGCTATCTCGACTTCAAGGGACTGTCGCTCTACTGCTACCGCGTCGCCAGCGTCGTCGGCCTGCTCGCCGCCGAAATCTTCGGCTATCAGGACCGGCAGACACAGAAATACGCGCACGACCTGGGCATGGCCTTCCAGCTCACCAACATCATCCGCGACGTCGGCGAGGACGCGCGGCGCGGCCGCATCTACCTGCCGATGGACGAACTCAAGCAGTTCAACGTGCCCGCCGCCGACATCCTCAACGCCCGCTATTCGGACAATTTCACGGCGCTGATGCAGTTCCAGTACGAGCGCGCGCAGCGCTACTACGAACAGGCATTCGCCCTGCTGCCGGCGGTCGACCGCAAGAACCAGCGCCCCGGCCTGATCATGGCGGCGATCTATCGCACCCTGCTCGAGGAAATCCGCGGCGAGAACTTCCAAGTGCTGCACCAGCGCATCTCGCTGCCGGCGACGCGCAAGCTGTGGCTGGCGGCGAAGACCTGGATCAAGGGCTGAACGGATGAAGGTCGCCGTCGTCGGCGCCGGCTGGGCCGGGCTCGCCGCCGCCGTCGACCTGACCCGGCGCGGCGCTGCCGTCACCCTCTACGAAGCCGGCCGAGTTGCCGGCGGTCGCGGGCGTTCGGTCAACATCGACGGGCGCACGCTCGACAACGGCCAGCACTTGCTGCTCGGCGCCTACCGCGAAACACTGGGGCTGATGCGCAACGTCGGCGCCGACCCGGACGCGCTGTTCGACCGTCGCCCGTTGCAGGTTGTCGACCGCGACGGCTTCCGCCTGGCGCTGCCGCGCTGGCCGGCACCGTTCAACGTCGCCTGGGGGCTGCTCACGGCGGCCACGGTCGACCCGCCGGAAAAGCTGAAGACCGCGCTCTGGATGCAGCGCGTCAAATGGCGCGGCTTTCGCCTGACGCGCGACGAGAGCGTCGCCGACTGGCTCGACGCCGCCGGCCAGACCGGCGTCCTGCGTAAAAAGCTGTGGGAGCCGCTCTGCCTGGCGGCGCTCAACACCCCGGCCGAACGCGCGTCGGCGCAATTGTTTGCGAACGTCCTGCGCGACAGCCTGGGCAGCCCGCGCCGCGCCGACACCGACCTGCTGCTGCCGCGCGTGCCCTTCGGCGAACTGCTGCCGGAACCGGCCTGCCACTGGCTCACGGCAAACGGCGCGACGCTGCGTTTCGGCCACCGGGTGCGCAGCATCAACGATGCCTGCGTCGACGGCGAGGCCTACGATGCGGTCATCGTCGCCGTCGCCCCGCAGCACATCGGCGCGCTGTTGCCGGAAATCGACGCTCGCTTCGATTACGAGCCGATTGCCACGGTCTACCTGCAATTTGCGGCAAATACCCGACTAGCCTTCCCGCTCCTGCACCTCGGCGGCAACACCGGCGCCTGGGCGGTCGACCGCGGTAACGGCCTGTTCGGCTGTGCGATCAGTGGCCACGGCGATTGGGAAAGCTTGTCCGACGAAGCCCTGGCAGCGGAAATCGAAACCGCGCTCGGCCTCGGCCCGGCCGGCTGGCACCAGGTGATCCGGGAAAAACGGGCGACCTTCTGCAGTCGACCGCAACTGACGCGACCGAGCCACATCACCGCCGACCCACGCCTCGTCCTGGCTGGCGATTACACCTGGGCCGACTACCCGGCAACGCTCGAAGGTGCCGTCAGGAGCGGCCGGCGCGCCGCCGCGACCGTCCTTCAGTCGGCCAGCCGCCCCGCCTGAATCCGCAGCACGCGACCGCAGCGGGCGGCGATGGCTTCATCGTGGGTGACCAGCACCAGCGTCGTTCCCTGTTTGGCATTTAGGTCGAACATCAGCTCGATGACCTGTTGGCCGGTCGCCGCATCGAGGTTGCCGGTCGGCTCGTCGGCCAGCACCAGCCGCGGTGCCGGCGAGAAGGCGCGGGCCAGGGCGACGCGTTGCTGCTCGCCGCCGGAAAGATGCTTCGGGTAATGCTTCAGGCGATGGCCGAGGCCGACGCGCTCCAGCCAGTCGCGCGCCAGCGCCGCCGCATCCTTGCGGCCGGCCAGTTCGAGCGGCAGCATGACGTTTTCCAGCGCGGTCAGCGCCGGTAACAGCTGGAAGGACTGGAAGACGAAACCGAGCAACCGGCCCCGGGCGAGCGCGCGCGCATCTTCGTCGAGTGCGGCAAGCGAGACACCATCGAGGCGGATTTCGCCGGCCGTGGGAACGTCGAGCCCGGCGAGCAGTCCGAGCAGCGTGGATTTTCCCGAACCGGAAGCGCCGACGATGGCCACGGTCTCACCCGGCATGACCGAAAAGGAAATATCCTGCAGAATCGTCAAGGGCTCGCCGCCGTTATCGACGGTCTTGCCCAGACCCACCACTTCAACTACCGGTTTTTCCGTCATGCGTGCTTTCCTGTTCCTGTTATCGCTGCTTGTCTTCGCGCCGCCGGCCCTGGCCGCCAAAACCATCCTGGTCATGGGCGACTCGCTATCCGCCGGCTACGGCATCCGTCCGCAGCAGGCCTGGCCGTCGCTGCTGCAGGAGCGCCTGCGCGAATTGCGCCTCGATTATAGCGTCGCCAACCTGTCGATCTCCGGCGAAACCAGCGCCGGCGGCCGCGCCCGCTTTGCTGCCGCGCTCAAGGAGCACCAACCGGCGGTGGTCATCCTGGCGCTGGGCGCCAACGACGGCCTACGCGGCCTGCCCCTGAAACAGATGGAAAACAACCTGGAGACGATGATCGCCGCCGCCAGGAAGTCCGGTGCCCGCGTGCTGCTCGCCGGCATGCGCCTGCCGCCGAATTACGGGCCGTACGCCGACCAGTTCTTCCAGCGCTTCGGCGACATCGCCAAGGCGGGAAAAGCCGCCTACCTGCCCTTCCTGCTCGAACCGGTGGCGACCCGCCCGGAACTGTTCCAGGCCGACCGCCTGCATCCGACCGCCGACGCCCAGCCGCTGCTGCTGGAGCACGTCTGGCCGGCGCTGCGACCACTGCTCAGGTAGGCCGGCGGGCGACGATGGCCTGACGCACGCAGGGTTTCGGCTCGCCGGCATAGCCCTCGAACCAGGCGATTTCTTCCAGCCCGGCCGCCGCCGCGACGGCGCGCAGTTCGCCCGGGCGAAGCAGGAAATCGGGGTTCGACGGCTTGCCCCAGGCTTCGTTGCCGAGCATGAAGGTTTCGTAGATGAGCACGCCGCCGCCCGCCAGTTGACCGAGCAGTTCCGGCAGCCGTGGTCGCCACAGGTAGTTGGTGACGACGATGCCGGCGAATGTTTCACCCGCCAGCGGCCAGACTTCGCCTTCGAGATCGAGGCAGCGGGTTTCGATGCCGGCGACGTCGTTCAACGCCGCCAGCGCCGACGCATCGCGATCGACCGCCAGCACCTGCCGGCCCTGCCCTGCCAGAAACCGGGCATGACGCCCGCTACCGCAGGCCAGGTCGAGGATTCGACCGGCTGCTGGCAGGCACGAACTGTAACGTTCAATCCAGCCGGATGGGCGTATGATTTGAGCCATTTCATTCACGGAGCGCGTCATGTCGGGAACGGTTGTCGTCAGGGAAAACGGACAGGGAAGATACCAGCAGGAAGTCATCGCCGGCCAGCACCGCCTGATTGCCGACGAACCGGCCAGCATGGGCGGCAGCGATGCCGGACCGGCGCCCTTCGATTTCGTCATGGCCGGGCTAGGCGCCTGCACCTCGATGACCCTGCGCATGTACGCCGAACGCAAGGAACTGGCGCTGCGGCGGGTTAACGTCGAACTGTCGCACCACAAGGTCGACGGCGCGCTGCGCGACTGCATCGAGCGCCGCATCACGCTGGAAGGCGACCTGACGCCGGAACAACGGCAGCGTCTGCTTGAAATCGCCAACAAATGCCCGGTTCACCGGGCCTTGTCGCAGTCTTTCCAGCTCGATTGCAAACTTGTCGATTAGGTGAAACCCGAGGGCAATACCCGCATTTTTTGCATGGTATTGCCCACTCGAGTATGAGAAAATATTGCACTGCACAATCCGCGTAAAAACAATAGCCTGAAAAGAGAGCCAGCATGTTGGAACAGCACTATCTGACCGCACTTTTCGAACCGAAGTCAGTTGCCGTAATCGGCGCCTCGGACCGCGAAAACTCCGTCGGTAACGTCATCTTCAAGAACATCCTCGGCTCGGGCTACAAGGGCCGCCTGTACGCGATCAATCCGAAACACGAGACGATCCAGGGCCAGCCGGCCTACAAGTCGATCGAGGAAATCGGCGCCCGCGTCGAGATGGCGGTCATCGCCACCCGCCCGCAGACGGTGCCGCAGATCATCGAACAGTGCGGCCGCAGCGGCGTGCGCAACGTCATCGTCATCGCCTCGGGTTTCTCCGAAGCCGGCCACATCGGCGCCGCGCTCGAACGCAAGGTAATGGAAATCGCCCGTTCCTACAACGTGCGCGTGCTCGGCCCCAACTGCCTCGGTATCATCCGCCCCGAACTCGGCCTCAACGCCACCTTCACCCGCGCTTCCGCCGCGCCCGGCAACCTGGCCCTGGTCTCGCAGTCCGGCGCCATGTGTTCGGCCGTGCTCGACTGGGCGCAGGCCAACCAGGTCGGTTTCTCGTCGGTCATCTCGCTGGGCATGACCGCAGACGTCGATTTCGGTGAAATCCTCGATTACCTGATCTACGACAGCCGCACCCATTACATCCTGATGTACGTCGAAGGCATCCGCCACGCCCGCCGCTTCATGAGCGCGTTGCGTTCGGCGGCGCGGATCAAGCCGATCATCCTGCTCAAGGCCGGCCGTCACGAAGCCGGTTCGCACGCCGCCCGCCTGCATTCGGGCATGGCCGCCGTTTCCGATACCGTCTTCGACGCCGCCGTGCGCCGTGCCGGCGTCGTCCGCGTCAAGAACGTCGGCCAGCTGTTCTACGCGGCCAAGGCACTCGCCTCCAAGTTCCGCCCGCAAGGCGACCGCCTGGCGATCATCACCAACGGCGGCGGCCCGGGCGCCATGGCGGCCGACCGCGCCGGCGACCTCGGCATTCCGCTGGCCGAACTGGCCGCGGAAACCATCGGCAACCTGAACAAGGTGCTGCCGGCCAGCTGGTCGCACAGCAACCCGATCGACATCGGCGGCGACGCCACCCCCGAACGCTACCGCGACGCCCTGCTGTCGATCTCGCAGGACCCGAACGTCGACAGCACCCTGGTCATGCTCTCGCCGCAGGCGATGACCGATCCGATGGGCGTGGCCCAGGCGATCATCTCGATCTCCGACAAGCTCAACCGCCGCATCATCTGTTGCTGGATGGGCGAAGCCCAGGTGGCCGAATCGCGCAAGCTGCTCGAGGATTCCGGCATTCCGGCATTCCGCATGCCGGAAACGGCGATCGAGCTGTTCCACCACATTTCCAAGTACTACCGTAACCAGAAGCTGCTGCTGCAGACGCCGGAACCGACGCGTCAGCACGGGCGCCCGGAAGCCGAAGGCGCCAAGATGCTGATCGAGGCCCTGCTCGCCGAACGGCGCAAGGTACTCTCGGAAATGGAATCGAAGGCCATCCTGCGCGCGTTCAAGGTGCCGGTTGCCCAGACCATGGTTGCCCGCACCGCCACCGAGGCCCTGCTGCTGGCCGAACAAATCGGTTTCCCGGTGGCCATGAAGGTCGATTCGCCCGACCTGCCGCACAAGTCCGACGCCGGCGGCGTCCGCCTCAACATCCAGAATGCGCCGGCGGTACGCAACGCCTATCACGACATCATCGACACGGTACAGAAGCGCAACCCGACCGCCAAGATCAACGGCGTCTCGATCGAGCCCTTCCTGTCCCGCCCGCATGGCCGCGAAATCATGATCGGCGTGCTGCGTGACCCGATCTTCGGGCCGGTGATCACCTTCGGCGCCGGTGGTTTCGACAATGAAATCTTCTCCGACCGCTCGGTCGCGCTGCCGCCGCTGAACAAGTTCCTGGCCAAGGACCTGATCGACTCGACGCGCACCTCCAAGGTGCTCGACCAGTTCCACAACATGCCGCCGGTTGACCGCGAAGCGCTCAAGGAAGTCCTGCTGTGCATCTCGGAAATGGTCTGCGAACTGCCGTGGATCATCGAGATGGACCTCAACCCGCTGATCGTCGACGAGCACGGTGCCATCGCTGCCGACGCCCGCATCGTCATCGACCATGCGGCCAACAGCAGCGGCGACCGCTACGCGCACATGGCGATCTATCCTTACCCGGTGCACCTGATCCAGGACTGGACGATGAACGACGGCAAGGTCGTCACCATCCGCCCGATCCGCCCCGAAGATGCCGACATGGAACAGGAATTCGTCAAGAACATGTCTGACGAATCGCGCTACTACCGCTTCATGGACACCCTGCGCGAACTGACCCAGACCATGCTGGTCCGCTTCACGCAGATCGACTACGACCGCGAAATGGCGCTGGTTGCGACGCTGCCCAACGCCGAAACCGGCAAGGAACACCAGATCGGCGTTGCCCGCTACGTGCTCAATCCGGACGGCGAATCGGTCGAGTTCGCACTGGCCGTCGGCGACGACTGGCAGAAGTGCGGTGTCGGCCGCAAGCTGATGACGGCGCTGATCGACTGCGCCCGCAGCAAGGGCTACCGCGCCGTGGTCGGCGACGTGCTGTCGACCAACAGCAAGATGTTCCGCCTGATGACCAGCCTCGGCTTCACCATCCACCCGCACCCCGACGACACCGCCGTCAAGCGCGTGGTCAAGCCGCTGACCGGCTGATGCAGGTTTCGGAACAAGCCGCGAACCGGCTAACACCGGTTTTGCGGACGCAAAAAAGCCGAGGCATCGACCTCGGCTTTTTCATGTCCGGCGGGGTTTATTCGCCGAAGAAATTCACGTCGTAGGGATAAGGCTTCTGCGCGACCTTCGACTCGGCATTGCGCGCGGTCGACTCGGTTTCCTGCTTCTTGTCCCACCACAGCGCACGACCGGCCTTCTGATCTTCGACCCACTGCGGATTCTTTTCCAGCATTTCGTTCATCCAGCGCGTGTGATCAGACACATAGCCGGTATCGACAACACCCATTGTTCTACCCTCGGATGGAATTGGCACGGGCGCGATTCTAGCACGTTGGCGCGCCCCGGTTCGCCGGCGCGTCTTGCAACAATTACGCAAGAATTTGATCCTGATCACTTGCACAACATCAGAATCTTCTTATAATCGCGCCCTTGTAAGCCTGCGATGGCGGGAAGTTCTGACTTGGGGAGGTCGGACTCTCGCGAAAATCAGAAACTTGGAGACCACATGAAGCCTCATGTGTCCTTGATCGCGGGTATCTTGCTGTCGCTTTGCGCAAGCCGCCGACATCCCCGTATCGCCAGCCCAGGCCGCAGCCGCCAAGACACCATCCGGATCGACCACCGACCACAGCCAGCTCGAAGCCCTCAAAGGCCCGTTCAAGACCGGCCCGGAAGTCAACAAGGCCTGCCTCAGTTGCCATAACCTGGCCTCTCATCAGGTCATGAAGAGCATTCACTGGACCTGGGAAGCCACCAGCAAGACCACCGGCAAGACGCTCGGCAAGAAATGGGCGGCCAACAATTTCTGTGGCTCACCGCTTTCCAACGAAGTACGGTGCACCAGTTGCCATGCCGGCTACGGCTGGACCGACAAGAATTACGACTTCACGCAACAGGAAAATGTCGACTGCCTGGCCTGCCACGACACCACCGGCGGCTATCGCAAATTCAGCACCGATGCCGGCCATCCGCTGTACGAGGACCGTGAATTCGAGCCGATGGAAGGACCGCCGGGCAAGAAACAGTTCAAGGCACCCGATCTGACCAAGATCGCGCAACATGTCGGCAAGCCCGGTCGCAGCAACTGCGGCAACTGCCATTTCAATGGCGGCGGCGGTGATGCAGTCAAGCATGGCGACCTCGACACCTCGTTGAAGAATCCGTCGCGCGAACTCGACGTGCATATGGCCAAGGACGGTGCCAACATGGTCTGTTCCGACTGCCACACCTTCAACGCGCACCAGCCATCGGGCAGCCGTTACGCGGTCAACCCCAAGGACCAGCACGGCTTCGACCTGCCCAAGGACGACCACAACCGTGCTACCTGCGAATCCTGTCACAGCCAGGCGCCGCACAAGCAGGCCAAGATCAACAACCACGCCAACAAGGTCGCCTGCCAGACCTGCCACATCCCGGAATTCGCCCGGGGCGGCGTCGCCACCAAGATGCTCTGGGACTGGTCTACCGCTGGCAAGATGGGAACTGACGGCAAGCCGCTGTTCATCAAGGACGACCACGGCCACCTGAAGTACTCGGCTGCCAAGGGCGACTTCGAATACGGCGAGAATGTCCGGCCCGAGTACAAGTGGTACAACGGCACCGTCGAACAGGTCTCGATCGTCGACAAGCTGGACAAGTACATCGGCGCCGACGGCGTCCTCGAACTGAACCGCATCCAGGGTTCGGCCAGCGACGAAAACGCCCGTATCTGGCCGTTCAAGGTCATGCGCGGCAAGCAGGCCTACGACCCTGTCAACAACACGCTGGTGGTCAACCACGTGTACGGTGACGACGATACGGCGTTCTGGAAAAACTACGACTACGCCAAGGCGATCCAGTCGGGCATGGAAACCGCCGGGCTGCCCTACAGCGGCAAGTTCGATTTCATCGAGACGCGGATGAACTGGTTCACCACTCACATGGTCGCGCCCAAGGAAAAAGCCGTGCCCTGCGCCGAATGCCACACACGTAGTGACGAAGGTCGGCTCGCCAAGATCACCGACATCTACCTGCCCGGTCGCGACCGCAATCCCTGGGTCGACCTGCTCGGCGGTCTGGCCATCGTCGGTGCCATCGGCGGCGGCCTGATCCACGGCCTGGTCCGCATCATCACCCGTCGTCGCAAGGAGAATGAACAATGAGCGTCGAACGCATCTACATCTACAAGCGCTACGAGCGCTTCTGGCACTGGTCCCAGGCCCTGCTGATCATCGGCATGATGATCACCGGGTTCGAGGTTCATGGCAGCTACAGCCTGCTCGGTTTCCAGCAAGCCGTCCAGCTCCACACCCTGGCCGCCTGGACGCTGCTGACCCTGTGGGCATTCACCATCTTCTGGCAATTCACCACCGGCGAATGGCGTCAGTACCTGCCGTCGCTGAAGAACGTGCTGGCGATGGTCAATTACTACCTGATCGGTATTTTCAAGGATGCCCCGCATCCTTTCCGCAAGACCGTGGTGCAGAAGCATAACCCGCTGCAGCGCCTGGCCTACCTCGCCCTACTCGCCTTCATCTCGCCGCTGATCTGGGTTTCCGGCCTGCTTTACCTGTTCTACGGTAACTGGCAAGAACTGGGCATCGCCCAGTACCTGAACCTGGAATGGGTCGCCGTCGCCCATACGCTGGGCGCCTTCATGATCACCGCCTTCTTCTTTATCCACGTCTACCTGACCACCACCGGCCACACCGTCTTCGCCCACATCAAGGCGATGATCACTGGTTGGGAAGAGGTCGACGAGCACCACAAGAAGCACTAGGCCAGACGATTTACCTTGCGTGTTTCGGGCGGGGAGTTCCCCGCCCTTTTTTTATTTGAGCGCTGCCTGCAGGGCCGGCGCATCGCAAACGAATGCAGCCTCCCCAATCTTGCCGGCGTTAACCGGCAACAGGGTCACGCAATCCTTCTTGCGCGGCAGCATGGCCAGGTCGGCTTCCTCACGGCCGAGAACGATCGGGTAAGGCTTCTCGCGCAATTTCGGCAAGGCGAACATGCGCGTGATCAGGCCGGGCATCTTGTGGATGTCGGCCAGATAGACGCGCTTGCTCTGCGCCAGCCAGTCCTTCGGCTGGGCATCGAGCCAGGCAGTGACCAGACCGGCGCCGCCATTGTCGGCAGCGAAAATGACTTGGCGCAGATCGGCCGGAATCACTGCCGGCTTGTCGTGCTGGTCGTTGAGCTTGAGCGCCGGCAGGGTATCGCCGGTGCGCAGAACGTTGGTCTGCGCCTGCGCCGTCAGCGCGCAGACGGCCAGAACGAAGGGAAGCAGGGATAGCTTTTTCATCGATGATCCTCATCAAGTCGGAAAAAAACGGAAACCCCGCCATCGTGCAGACGATGACGGGGGAAGATGTTCAGTTGCAAGAGCCGTCGATCAACTGCGGATCAGGTGATCGAAAGCACTCAGCGAAGCCGTTGCACCGGCGCCCATGGCGATGATGATCTGCTTGTACGGCACCGTCGTGCAGTCGCCGGCGGCAAAGACGCCGGGCACCGAGGTGTGGCCCTTGGCGTCGATGACGATCTCGCCGAACTTCGACAGTTCGAGCGTGCCCTTCAGCCAGTCGGTGTTCGGCAACAGTCCGATCTGGACGAAGATGCCTTCGAGTTCGACATGGCGCTCCTCGCCGGAAACGCGATCCTTGTAGACCAGCCCGTTGACCTTCTGGCCGTCGCCGGTGACTTCAGTGGTCTGCGCCGACTTGATCACGGTAACGTTGGGCAGGCTGAACAGCTTCTTCTGCAGCACCGCGTCGGCGCGCAGCGTGTCGGCGAATTCGAGCAGGGTCACGTGGCCGACGATGCCGGCCAGGTCGATCGCCGCCTCAACGCCGGAGTTGCCGCCGCCGATCACCGCCACGCGCTTGCCCTTGAACAGCGGACCGTCGCAGTGCGGGCAGAAGCACACGCCCTTGGCCTTGTATTCCTTCTCGCCGGGCACGTTCATCTCGCGCCAGCGGGCGCCGGTCGCCAGGATCACCGATTTCGACTTGAGCGAAGCGCCGTTTTCCAGTTGGATTTCGACCAGACCGCCTTCTTCGGCAGCCGGGATCAGCTTGGCGGCACGCTGCAGGTTCATCACGTCGACCTCGTAGGCCTTGACGTGCTGTTCCAGCGCGGCGACCAGCTTCGGCCCTTCGGTCTCCTTGACCGAAATGAAGTTCTCGATGCCCAGCGTGTCCATCACCTGACCGCCGAAACGCTCGGCCAGCACGCCGGTACGGATGCCTTTACGGGCGGCGTAGATGGCAGCCGAAGCACCAGCCGGCCCGCCACCGACGACGAGCACGTCGAACGCGGCTTTGGCCGCGAGTTCTTCAGCGGCACGGGCAGCGGCGCCGGTGTCGACCTTGGCCAGGATTTCCTCGATCAGCATGCGCCCGGCGCCGAATTCCTCGCCGTTCAGGTAGGTCGTCGGCACGGCCATGATCTGGCGGGCCTCGACTTCGCCCTGGAACAGCGCACCGTCGATCATCGTGCTGCTGATGTTCGGGTTGAGCGCGGCCATCAGGTTGATCGCCTGGACGACGTCCGGGCAGTTGTGGCAGGACAGGGAAATATAGGTTTCAAAATCGAACCGGTCGTTCAGGCTCTTGATCTGATCAATGACCGCCTGCTCGACCTTGGGCGGATAGCCGCTGACCTGCAGCAGCGCCAGCACCAGCGAGGTGAATTCGTGGCCCATCGGCAGGCCGGCAAAGCGGATGCGCGGCGTCTGTCCCGGCACGGTGACGCCGAACGAGGGAATGCGGGCGTGCGCTTCTTCGCGCAGGCTGACCTGCGGCGAGCAATCGAGGATGTCGTTGAGCAGCGCGCGCATTTCCTGCGACTTGTCGTCCTCGCCCAGCGCGGCGACCAGTTCGATCGGGCCTTGCAGGCGCTGCAGGTAAGCCTTGAGTTGTTCCTTGATGGTGCTGTCGAGCATGGTGTTCTCCCTGAATCAGTTGGTCTGTCAAATCGGTCAGGAGCCATATTAGGGAGGCTGCTCCTATTTATCCAATTGATTGAAACAATCCACTGGATATTTACTGGCTATTTCAGGCTGGGTAGCACCACGGGCCAAAGCAGGAAAATGCTGTCCGGAACCGGGAACTGTTGGAACGGAAACTGCTTCGAACCTCATATCACAGCACGGGAGTTGATCATGAACCCCAGACTGACCGAGGAAACGCTGTTCTGGCTACGTTTGGCCGCGTTCGCGCATCTGTCCGAGCAGATACTGTGCACCGGTGCCAGCGTCGATGACGCCGAGGAATTGTTGTTCGGCTGGCGTCTGCCGGGCGATCTGCCGGCACCGTATGCCTGCCTGACCGGTGGCCTTGCCTACCAGACCGAACAACCGTGAATGCCTTAGCTGGCCTTGTCCGGCACGAACTTCAGCACATTGCCGTTGATGCAATAGCGCTTGCCGGTGGGCGGCGGGCCGTCGTCGAAAACATGGCCGAGGTGGATGCCGGAACTGGCGCTGCGGACTTCGACCCGGCGCATGCCATGGCTGTCGTCTTCGTGCAGCGTGATCGCGCCCGGCAGCGGATTGAAGAAACTGGGCCAGCCGCTGCCGCTCTCGTACTTCGCATCACTACGGAACAGCGGCGCACCAGAAAGGGGATCGACGAAGGTGCCGGGGCGCTTTTCGTCGAGATGCGAACCGGTGCCGGGATACTCGGTGCCCTGCTCGAAGGCGATCTTCTGTTGCGCCGGGGTCAGCAGGTGAAAGCCCAGCCATTGCCAGAAACGCCCGGTATCGCCGCTGTAGCCGGTGTAACGCGAAACCTCGCTGCCCTGTTCGAAGAGCACGATGGTCGGCGTGGCGAACAAGGCCTTGGCCAGCGTCCAGCCGGCCGGCGCCTGCGGACTCAGGCTGCGGGCGATGGCCACAGGCGATTGCCAGTGGTCGAGGACGTCGGCCTTGAATTTCTGGCAATAGATGCAGTCGGCGCTTTCAAAGACGATCAACTGGCGCTGCAGGTTGAGCGTGGCGGGATCGAGCGGCGGCACCGTGCTGCCGGCTGACTGCGCCGCCGAAGACGCACCTGGATACTTGACCCCGGTACCGCCCAGCCCGCAATAACCGTCCGGATTCTTGACCAGGTAGTCCTGGTGGTATTCCTCGGCGGTGAAGTATTTTTCCAGTGGCGCGATCTCGGTGGTGATGCGGCCGAGCCCTGCCGCCGTCAGCGCCGTCTGGTAGGTGTCGCGGGTTTTCAGGGCGACGGCTTGCTGGCTGGCGTCGTGCGTATAGACGGCGCTGCGGTAGTTGCTGCCGACATCGTTGCCCTGGCGGTCGCCCTGCGTCGGATTGTGACTTTCCCAGAACTGGATCAGCACCGTTTCCAGATCGACCTTGGCCGGATCGAAAGTCACCTTGACCACTTCGGCATGGTTGCGCAGGCTGGTTTTGCCCCACTGACGCATGCGTTCGTGTGCCAGCACCGCGTCGTAGGTACCCGCGATGTCGCCGTTGGCGTAGCCGCTTTCAACATCGAGCACGCCGGGAATGGCGGCCATTCGTTTTTCGGCGCCCCAGAAACAGCCCATACCGAGGACGATGCTGTCGGTGACCGCGGGCATGGCCGGCCGGCTGGCCTTGGCGGCTGCTTCACCGTCGCCACAGCCGTTGATCAATACACTGCTGGATATCGCCAAGATCAATCCTTGTAATCTCTTGAGGGGTGACATTGCTTGCCTTTCGCCGGCGCGGGATCGCGGTTGAAACACCGCCGCTCGCCGCAACCGCTACCCGGTGGTTGACTGGCGCGATGCGCGGTGGTTCCCCTTTAGTCGGCGACGGGCGCAAGTTCTTACACCAATGCTGTCCGGACCGCGCGGGCAGCGGCCAGCGCTTCATAACCGCCATCGACGCTGAACACACGGGTATGGCGAAAATCGACGAACATCTGCGCGTAAGCCTTGCTGGCATTACCGTGATAGCAATAGATCACCACCGGCACGTCCTTGGGCAGACGGCGCGACCAGGGCAACAGGCGATCTTCGGAAAGATGCGCGGCGCCGTCGAGATGGGCGCGTTGATAGCTGGGCAGATCGCGGACGTCAAAAACGGCAACGGCCGTTTCGTCGCGGATCAGCGCAAGGGCGTCGGCAGCGGACAGGCAGCGAAAGCCGGCGGTTTCAGGCGAGGACATGGCAGGCGGGACGATGATTGGTAACGCCCGGACCAACGCAAGAGCGGTGCCAGCGCGGCAAAGGCCGCCGGTGCGTGGGGCGGGCGCGCGGTGTCGCGCCCGGCCGGCGGTTTTGTAGGATTTGCGACGATTCTGCGAGCGCCCCAAGCCGCTGACGACTTCGGGCTCAGTGGGCTGGCGGCTTGAGCAGGAAGGAGAAGCTCGCTGCGTGCTGCACGATGTCGGCATCCTCGGTCGTCGCCGGCACTTCGTGGGTTGCGTAGATGACGTTGAGCCCCTGGTTCGCCACCTTGATCCGGACAATCCCCTTGGCGTCGGTAGGCGCCGTGCGCTGCTCGGGATCGTTGACGAAATCCGGTGCCAGCTTCAGGCCAGCCAGCGGCTTGCCGTCGAGCAGCACGCGCAGCGTCATCGTCTCGCCTTTCCGGGTCGGCAGGCGCGGATTCACCGGCAGTATCTGCAGGGCTTGCCCGGCCAGCGGCTGGATCGCCTGCGCGAGATCGCGCACCTGATGGATGGCGTGCTTGTAGTAGCGACCGCTCTTGCGCACATCCGGCGTCTGGCTCTTCGGCGTGTTCTTCCATTTGCCGTCGGCGCGCTGACTGAAATAACCGTTGTCCAGCGTCGCCCCGAGCAGCGCCGGGTCGCCGTCGGCATCGACGAGCAGCAGGTGGTCGGTCTTGAGCAGGTTCACCGCGATGGCCTGGCCGTTCTCGTCCACCGCCTGCACGCCGCCGACCCGGTCGAACTTGGGTACGATCGGCCCCTCTTCGGCACCGTCGCCGTACACCAGCGCCAGTTCGCCGGCGCGTTGGGCAAACCAGATGCCGTGGGCGTGTGCGGATGGCGTCAGAGAGAGCGCAGCGATCAGGATGGCAGCAATATTCAGGATGGTTTTCATGGTTTCTCCCGGATCAGAAATAGGAACGCCAGCCACCGGGGTGACGACGTTTGTAGATAGCAAAGCTGCGGCACGGCAGATAGATGACGAGCATGACCAGTACTGCCATCAGCCAGATCTGAGCGACGTTGTCGAAGGCATAGCGCCCGTCCTGGCCGGCGCCGAAGAGGTGACGGCAAAGCAGGTAGAGCCCGTGCAGCAGGTAAAGGTGAAGAACGTAGAAGAACATCGGCACCCCCCCGAAATCAGACCAGAAACGCGAGCGCGGCCAGCGTTCCAGGGCGGCGAGCAGCAACAGTCCGCTACCGACGGTGAGCAGCACGAACAGTAGCGAGGGCGGATACTTGGTCAGGTTGAGCCAGCTCATCGTCTGGCCGAGCAGGCCTTCGGCGGCTTGCCGCGGGTGGTCGCCGTAGACATTGAGCCAGCGCAGCGACAGGAACAGCAGCAAAGCACCGCCGCCGGAGGCGATCAGCCAGCGCGCGCGCCAGGCCGACGCCACCGTACGCGCATAGAGCGGCCCGGCGGCATAGCCGAGCAGAATCACCCCGAACCACGGCAGCACCGGGTAGGAGGTCCGTGCCGGCACGCCGAGGAAATCGATCACTGCTCGATCATGAAGGATCGCCCAGAGCACCTGCCCGGCCTCGCCCGGCGCGACATGAACGGCATCGAGCAGGTGATGGCCGGCGACGATGACGATGCCGACGACGAACTGCCAGCCGCGCGGCAGCCAGAGCAGCGCCGCCAGCGCCAGCATGCTCAGGCCGATGGCCCAGATCACCTGCAGGTAGAGCATTTTCGGCGGGAAGGCAAAAGTCCACGCAAAGTTGATCAGCGTCAGCTCGAGAACGATCAGGAACAGGCCGCGCTTGACCAGGTAGCGGCTGATCGCCGGCCGCGGGTCGGCGAACTTCTGGCCGTAGCACCAGGCGCCGATCCCGGTCAGAAAAACGAAGATCGGCGCGCACCAGTGGCTGGCCAAGCGGGTGAAGAACAGCGCCGGATCAACACTGGCCAGGTCCATCGGATCGCCGACCTGCCGGTGCAGGTAGAAGAACTCGCGGACGTGATCGACGAGCATCAGGGCCATCACGATACCGCGCAGGGTATCGATGGCGTCGATGCGCTGTGCAGGCAGGCGGGCCAAGATCAGAACCGCATCTGCATGCCGAGCGTGAGCGTGCGCGGCGTACCCGGCGTCACCCAGTACACGTCGTAGGCGCTGGCGTAATAGGTCTTGTCGAACAGGTTTTCGACGTCAAGCGAGAAGCGCTGTTTCTGGCTCGGTTTCCAGTAGGCCATCAGGCGTGCCGTCGTGTAGGCCGGCAGTTCGAAGGTCGCGAGCGCATTGCCGGCGCGTTTGCCGACGTAGGTGGCGCCGCCGCCAAATCCGTAACGACCGTCGTTGAAACCGTCCTCGTACATCGCCAGGATGCTGCCGCTGTGCTTGGGCACGTTGAGCAGGCGAGCGCCGACCAGCGCCGCGTTATTGTCCCTGGTGATCTCGGCGTCGGTGTAGGCGTAGTTGGCGGTGACCCGGACTTTCGTGGTCAGCTGGCCGGAAACGTCGATCTCCAGGCCGCGACTGCGCGCCTCGCCCGCCGCCAGCGAGAAGCCGGCGTTGACCGGATCGTTGGTCAGGACGTTCTTCTTGTCGATGTCGAAGACGGAAAGCGTGCCGCCGTAGCGTTTGTCGGCCGATTCGTACTTGATGCCGATTTCCGTGGCCTGCCCCTCTTCCGGTGCAAAGGCCGCACCGGCGAAGCTGCTGCCGGTATTCGGGCGGAACGACTCGCTGGCCAGCGCATAAACCGAAACAGTCGGGCTGAGCAGCCAGGTCAGGCCGACGCGCGGCGTCGTCTTGCCTTCCGACTGCTTGCTGCGCAGGCCGGTGCGACGATTGTCGATGGTCTGGTGGAAACGGTCGTGACGGACGCCGAGCAGCAGACGCCAGTCTTCGGCGAGGTGAATCTGGTCCTGCAGGAAGACGCCGGTGGCGCGCTGCTTTTCCAGGGTGTCGGTATTGGCCGTCGGCGTCGGCAACGGCTGGCCGTAGACCGGATCGTCGATATTGATCGCGTAGTTGGCGGGGCGCACGCGCATCATCACCGAGTCGAGCGTGAAGCGGTAGCTGTCGAGGCCGGTCAGCAGTTCGTGCTTGATGCTGCCGGTGGTGAACTTGCCGTGGACTTCGCCCTGGAAGGAAACGTCCTCGGAATCGTAGTTACGATAGCGGCGCTCGCGATTGACGTTGCGCGACCCGGCCGGCACGAAGAGCAGCGGATTGCTCGGCCGCACTTCGGTCGAATAGCCGGCCAGGTCGGTCGTCCGGTAGGCCAGCCCGGCCTTGGCCTTCCAGTCGCTGGAGAACTCGTGTTCCAGCGTCAGCTGGTGGGTCTTGTTGTCGATGGTGATGTCGCCGTCGCCCGGCTCGCCGAGGAAGGTTTCGCGCGAGATGCTGCCGGTGCGGCCGCCGACCGCGACCACGCCGCGATCCAGCGGCGCCTTGTGGCGCAGCAGTTCGAGGTCGTAATTGACCAGCGTGTTCGGCGACAGTACCCAGGTGAAGGACGGCGCCACCAGGTAGCGCTCGCTGTCGATGTGGTCGCGGAAGCTGCCCTTGTCCTCGACCGCGACGTTCAGACGGTAGGCCAGGTTGTCGGCAAGCGGGCCGGTCGAATCGAAGGAAGTGCGATAGCTGTCGTAGCTGCCGGCATAGACTTCCAGCGAATTGCCAGCCTTGAACTGCGGCTTCTTGGTCACGACGTTGAGGATGCCGCCCGGCTCGCTGGCGCCGTAGAGCGCCGCCGACGGTCCCTTGAGCACTTCGATGCGCTCGACGTTGGCCATGTCGCGCGGGGCGTTGTAGCCGCGGTTGCCGGCAAAACCGTTGCGCAGGAAATTCGGCCCGGTGTTCTCGTTGCCGGCAAAGCCGCGGATCGCGAAGTTGTCCCAGAGACCGCCGAAGCTGTTCTGGCGGGTGACGCCGCTGACGTAGTCGTAGGCTTCCTCGAGACGGACGGCGCCGATGTCGTCGATCAACTGCCGGGGAATCACCCGCACCGACTGCGGCAGTTCACGCAGCGGCGTTTCCGAGCGGGCCACGCCGCTTTCTTCGAGATAGTAAGCCTGGCCTTCGCTACGACCGACGACGCTGATTTCCGAGAGCTGACGCTCGGCTTCCTGGGCCCAGCCGGCAGGGCCGAAACCGATCAGCAACAGCGCCGCGACAGCAGGCTTGAAAACGAATTGAACTTGCATGGCGATCCCTGAACGCAAAAAAATGCAATGTTATAACATCGCAAATGCGATTGCATAGCGTTCACAAGATGCAGCAGTTCAATCCCAGGCCAGCGCCCCGCCCGTCTGATACTCGGTGACCCGCGTCTCGAAGAAGTTCTTTTCCTTGCGCAAGTTGGCCTGCTCGTCCAGCCAGGGCAGGACGTTCCCGGCACCGGGGAAAGGTTCCTCTACGCCGACCTGGCGGGCACGGCGGTTGGCGATGAAACGGAACTGCTGGACATGCAGCTCG
The DNA here is from genome assembly GCF_937982035.1 of uncultured Azonexus sp. Classification (NCBI taxonomy): domain Bacteria; kingdom Pseudomonadati; phylum Pseudomonadota; class Betaproteobacteria; order Rhodocyclales; family Azonexaceae; genus Azonexus; species uncultured Azonexus sp. The sequence continues at coordinate 206,689 of NZ_CALJNI010000001.1, read as the reverse complement.
GCGTTGTAGCCGAGGATGGGATCGCGCAGGATGTGGCCGGCGTAGGCGGTTTCGGCCGCCTCGGCCTCGGCCCACAGTTCGCGCAATGCTTCCGGATCGAGCGTCAGGTTTTCTTCCTTGAGCAGTTCGCGCACGACGCGGATGCCGAAGGCGCAGTGCAGGACTTCGTCGCGCATGATGTACTGCAGCTGCTCGGCGGCGCCCTTCATCAGGCCGCGCCGTTGCAGCGCGAAGATCGGCGTGAAGCCGTTGTAGAACCAGCAGCCTTCGAAGATCACCGCGAAGAAGAAGTAGGACAGCGCGAATTCGTGCAGGTTGGCGCGGTCGGTGAGGTCGAAGTCGGCGCGCATGACGCGCTCCAGCCGGCGGTTGGCGAGCGCGATCTTGCCGTGGATTTCGGGCACGACGCGGTAGCGGTTGTAGATTTCCTGCTGATCCAGCCCGATGCTCTCGATGCAGTGCTGGTAGGTCCAGGTGTGCAGCGCTTCTTCATAGACCTGGCGAGCCTGGTAGATCTGCAGTTCGGGCGCGCTCATCTTCTCCATCACCGCCAGGCCGATGTTGCGCATGGCCAGGATGTCGGAGGTGGTCAGATACGCCAGTACGTTCTCGAAGACGTGGCGCTCGGCCGGGCTGAGCTTGTGGTGGTAGTCGTGCACGTCCTGGGCCATGCTGATTTCCAACGGCGTCCAGTGGTTGCGGTTGGCCTTGAGGAAGAACTCCCAGGCCCAGGGATACTTGAACGGCGCCAACTGGTTGATGTCGGCCTTGCCGTTGACGATGCGCTTGTCGGCGGCGTTGATCGGCGCCAGCGATTGCGTAACGGCTGTCGACGGGGCTGGCGCGGAAGTCGGCGCGACGGGAGCAGCGGCAGCCGGCGCTGGGCTTTCCCAGTCATCGAAACGGTAGGCGGCATTCATGGCAATCTCCCTGAGCTTATTGGTTCAGCGCGCGCATGCTCTCGCGCAGTTCTTCGAGCCCTTTGAGGAATCCGGGCCCCGGGTGGGTGAAGTAATCGCCGCTGAGCGGCAGGATGGGCACGCCGGGCTCGGCGATGGCCGGGTTACAGCTTTCCGAGCGGCGGTCCTGCAGGGCGAACAGCAGGTCCGGCCGACGCTCGCTGATCCAGGCACCAACATCGCCACCAGGCTGGCCCGGGCGGAAATTGCGGATATTGTCGTGGTCGGCGACGACCTCGAAACCGGCCGCGGTAAACAGCTCGAACAGCGTCGTGCCGCGACCGAAGGAATACGGCGCATTGCTGCAGGCGGAGAGGATCAGCACGCGGCGCTGACGGGCATCGACCTGAGCGGCGGCGCGCCAGTCGGCGGCAAAGCGGTCGACGCGTTGCTCGATGTCGACGACCCCAGTCGCCCGACCGACCTCGCGCAGCATCTGCTCGACCCCGGCCATGCCCTTGAATCCGCCGACGCGCAGCGACACCGCCCCCGGTGGCGTGACCAGCGCTGCCGTTTCTGCCGGCGTCCATTGGGAAAAGATGACGACGTCGGGCTCGAGATCGGCGATGGCGGCCGCGTCAGGGTCGATGACTCCGCCGGTGTGATCGACCGGCAGCGGATCGTAACGGCTGACGCCGACGATGCAGGGGCCGCGCCCCAGCCATTCGAGCGCGCGGGTGATGTAGGGCGACTGGCTGACGATGCGTGGGCAGTCGGCGGCCTGAGCGAGGCCGGCGCACAGGAGCAACGGCAGGATGAAGGTATGGGAAAGTTTCATGATCTTGGTTCAAATAAATGAGTGATTCAGGGACGGACTTCGCGGAAACGCTGGCCGCGATCCCAGTCCACGTAGAAGATGCCGCCGGTCGGCGCGGTGAAGCTGAACAGGCGTTCGCCGTTCATCGACACGGCGCTCTCGCCGGTGGAGAAATCGAGTTCGGGTTCCTTGCCGCCGCGATTGACGATCAACATCGGCAAGCCGGTTTCGGCCGTGCGTTTCTCCCAGACGTCGCCCGGCCCCATGCCCTCGACCGGCGGCCAGTTGGCCGGCGACAGCAGGATCTGCGCGCCCTGCCCGGCCAGTTGCGCGGCGGTGTCGGGGCGCCAGGCATCGGCACAGACCAGGCTGCCGACGGCGATGCCATCGACCGTCAGCGGCCGGCTGGCGCCGCCGGCCAGCGACCAGGCTTCGGCACGGCCGACCGGGCGCTGCTTGCGCCAGGTGCCGAGGATACTGCCGGCGCGATCGATCGCCGCGACGCTGTTGTACAGCTTGCCGCTGCCCGGCTCGCGCTCGGCCAGACCGACGAACAGGGCGATACCGTTGTCGCGGGCAATTGCCGCCAGGGTGTGTACCCAGGCGTCGGGGAAAGGATGAATCCAGTCGGTGCCGATGCGCTTGGCGAAGTTGTAGCCGGTTTCGGCCAGTTCCGGCGTCACCACCCAGTCGGCACCATGGCGCGCCGCTTCACCGATGGCGGCTTCGATGCGGGCGCGGTTGCCGGCGATGTCGCCGGGCACCGGGTCGAGGTGGAGCAAGGCGATGCGCAGATCGCCTTCGGCCTTGTCCGGGCCGCCGGCAGCATCGGGGAAACGTTTGGCGCCGGGCAGGAAATAGCCGTTCTGCTTGCCCAGCGCCTCGACCACCGCCGCGTAGCTCGCCTTGCCGATCAGCTCGCCGATGCGACTGTGGCCGCCGGTGTAGGTGGCACGCGGCGCGGCGGTGCCGGAAACGACGATGATGCTGTCGGTACCGGTGCCGGTCGCCTGCACGGCCGGGGTGTAGGTGCTGGCCACCTTGAGGTCTTCGAGCGCTGCCGTCTTGCCTTCAGTGACGGTGATCAACGCCCGGGCCAGCGCCGCGTCGCTGAGTTCGATGTTGCTCAGCACCAGGATGTTGATCGTGCCCGTCGGCTTGCCGTCCTTGTCCAGGCCCTCGATGTGGGTGCCGCTATCGACGCCGGTGCGGATCGCGTTGGTACGCGCACCAGCGGTGGCCAACACGGTCACCGTCAGCGGCCCGTGGCTGCGCGTGACGACCGCCAGGTTGTCCATGTCGGCGGCAGTCGCCATGTGCGCCACTGCGGCATCGGCGACGCCCAGACGCGCCGCCGCAGCCAGGCGTTGCCGTTCGGTGTAGGGCTTGGCGTCAGCGCCCAGTTTGCGCCAGAGCAGCGGGTGCGCGGCGTGGTTGATCGCCGCCCGCGCATTGACCATGCCGTCGCTGGTCGACAGCACCCGGCGAGCTTCCGGGAAGCGGACGACCAGCGTCTTCTCCCAGTAGCCGTCGCGCTCGCCCTGCACCAGTTCGGCGCTGGCCACGACCTCGGGCGGCAGGACCGGGGCGCCGGCGAACGCCGGCAGCGCCAGCAGCAGGCAGACCAGTTGGACGAAATGGCGGAATGGACTCGGTTTCATCAGTGGGTTCCGGTAGCGAAAAAAGGCAGAAGCTTAACCCGGCATGCGGGGGGCGCCGTCACTGGCAGGCCTCGCAAGTCGGATCATCGATGGAACAGAACTTCGGCGCTTCCTCCTGCACCACGGCATCGTCGCGACCGCCGGCCTTTTCCGCCTGGCTGGCGCCCAGCGTGCGCAGGTAGTAGGTGGTCTTCAGGCCGCGCTTCCAGGCCAGTTTGTATATTTCGTCGAGTTTCTTGCCGGAGGGCAGCGCCAGGTAGAGGTTGAGCGATTGCGCCTGGTCGATCCATTTCTGGCGCCGCGCCGCGGCTTCGATCAGCCACACCGGGTCGATCTCGAAGGCGGTGGCGTAGCGGGCTTTCAGCTCGTCGGGCACGCGGTCGATGCGAGCGAGCGAGCCGTCGAAGTACTTGAGGTCGGCGACCATGACTTCGTCCCACAGGTCGAGCGCCTTGAGGTCGCGCACCAGCGCTTCGTTGACCACGGTGAATTCGCCGGACAGGTTGGATTTGACGTAGAGGTTCTGGTAGGCCGGCTCGATGCTGGCGGAGACGCCGACGATGTTGGAGATGGTCGCGGTCGGCGCGATGGCGACGCAGTTGGAGTTGCGCATGCCGTAACGGGCGATGCGTTGTTTCAGCGCGTCCCAGTCGAGACGGCTGTCACGGTTGAGTTCGACCGCCTCGCCGCGCCCGGCTTCGAGCAGCGCGATGCTTTCGTGCGGCAGGATGCCGCGATCCCACAGGCTGCCGGTGAAGCTGGAATAGCGGCCGCGCTCCTGCGCCAATTCGGTCGATGCCCAATAGGCCTGGTAGCAGACGGCTTCCATGCTGCGGTCGGCGAATTCGACGGCTTCCGGCGAGGCGTAGGCGATGCCGAGTTGGTAGAGGCAATCGGCAAAACCCATGATGCCCATGCCGACCGGGCGGTGGCGCAGGTTGGCGTTGCGCGCCTTGGGCGTCGCGTAGAAGTTGATGTCGACGACGTTGTCGAGCATGCGCATGGCGGTGCTCACGGTGCGCGCCAGCTTTTCCCGGTCGAGCTGGTCGTCCTTGAGATGCGCCAGCAGATTGACCGAGCCGAGGTTGCACACCGCCGTTTCCGAACCCGAGGTGTTCAGCGTGATCTCGGTGCACAGGTTGCTCGAATGGACGACGCCGACGTGCTGCTGCGGCGAGCGCAGGTTGCAGGCGTCCTTGAAGGTGATCCACGGGTGCCCGGTCTCGAACAGCATGGTCAGCATCTTGCGCCACAGTTGCACGGCCGGCACTTTCTTGTGCAGCTTCAACTGGCCGGCGGCGGCCTTGGCTTCGTAGGCTTCATACGCCTCGACGAAGGCGCGGCCGGATTTCTCGTGCAGGTCGGGCGTATCGACCGGCGAGAACAGCGTCCAGTCAGCACCGGCGATCACACGCTGCATGAACAGGTCGGGAATCCAGTTGGCGGTGTTCATGTCGTGCGTGCGGCGGCGCTCGTCGCCGGTGTTCTTGCGCAGTTCCAGGAATTCCTCGATGTCCAGGTGCCAGGTTTCCAGGTAGGCGCAGACGGCGCCCTTGCGCTTGCCGCCCTGGTTCACGGCGACTGCCGTATCGTTGACTACTTTGAGGAAGGGAATCACGCCCTGGCTCTGGCCGTTGGTGCCCTTGATGCGGCTGCCCAGCGCGCGCACCGGCGTCCAGTCGTTGCCCAGCCCGCCGGCGTATTTCTGCAACAGCGCGTTTTCCTTGATCGACTGGTAGATACCGTCGAGGTCGTCGGCCACCGTGGTCAGGTAGCAGGAAGAAAGCTGCGAATGCAGGGTGCCGCTGTTGAACAGGGTCGGCGTCGAACACATGAAATCGAAGCTGGAAATCAGGTCGTAAAACTCGATGGCGCGCGCTTCGCGGTCGATTTCGTTCAATGCCAGGCCCATCGCCACGCGCATGAAGAAAAGCTGCGGCGTTTCGATGCGGCGGCCGTCGATGTGCAGGAAATAGCGGTCGTACAGCGTCTGCAGGCCGAGGTAGCCGAACAACTGGTTGCGCTCGGGCTTGAGTGCGGCGGCCAGGCGGTCGAGGTCGTAATCCTTGAGGCGCGGGTCGAGCAGTTCGGCAATCACGCCGCGTTCGACGAAGACCGGGAAATAAGCCGCTTCGACGGCCTCATTCTGCGCCGCTTCCGGCCCGGCCGCTTCCTCGACCAGGCTGGCCAGCAGCAGGCGGGCGGTGGCGTAGTCGTAGCCGGGTTCGCGCTCGATCAGCGTGCGCGCAGCGAGCACCAGCGCCTGCTTGACGTCGGCCAGCGCAACGCCGTCGTACAGGTTCTTCAGCGCGTGGTCGAGGATGGTCCGCGGCGAAACGCCCTCGCCCAGCCCGGCACACGCCGTTTCGCAGGTTTTCAGCAAGCCGGCGACATCGAGCGGCCGGCGCTCGCCATCGACCGTCACATGCAGTTCGGGCACGCCCTGGACTTCGGCCAGCGCGGCCCGCTCGGCGGCGCGTCGTTCGCGGTAGAGCACGTAGGCGCGGGCGACGTCGTGCTCGCCGGAGCGCATCAGCGCCAGTTCGACCTGGTCCTGGATGTCCTCGATATGCACCCGGCCACCGTCCGGCAGGCGGCGGGTCAGCGAACGCACGACCGTTTCGGTGAGCCGCGCGACCAGTTCGCGCACCCGCGACGAGGTCGCGCTCTGGCTCCCCTCGACCGCCAGGAAAGCCTTGGTCAGGGCGACGGAAATCTTCTCGGGATGGAATTCGACGACCGCGCCATGACGGCGGATCACCTGCAGCGCGGCGGCACTGTGGGCGGACAGGTCGGAAATGTGCGCGAGGACGTTCGAGGACACGGCAATGCTCCGGTTCGGGGGGCGGAACATGGCTGGCGCGTGACGCGACCGCGCAGCGCTGTGCCGACGGACGGCGACAACGGACAAGCACGGACGACAGGAGACGAAACGCTCACGCAAAACCTCTCACCAGGGACACCCCGCCCCAAAGGAAAATGAAAAGGACACGTTGCGGCAGGTCTCCTGGCTCCCGGCTCAACGCGTTTCACCCGCCTTCCCGGACGCATCCAGTGGCATGGGGTGGCGAAACGCTCGCCGGTTACAGTTGCGGGGGCAGCCCCGGGATTCGGATCGTCAGATCCGGCACCGGATTCCCGTTTTAATCCCCTTGCGGGGAACCATCAACGGCGCACACTTTATGACAAGGCAGGACGAAGCGCAAGCAGGGAGCACTAAATAAGGCACGAAAACACAAGAACAACACTAGGGGTAGTAGAAACAAAGCGGATGAATCGCGCGCCGTCTCATGCGAAAATCCGCCCCCATGACTGCCCTCGCCTTCGTCGACCTGGAAACCACCGGCGCCACCGCCACCTCCGACCGCATCACCGAAATCGGCATCGTCGAGGTCGATGCCGACGGGACCGTGCGTGAGTGGCAGCAACTGGTCAATCCGGGCACCCATATTTCGCCATTCATCGAGAGCCTGACCGGCATCAGCAACGCCATGGTCGCCTCTGCCCCGCCCTTTGCAGAGGTCGCCGAAGATGTCCTGCGCCGGCTCAAGGGACGGCTGTTCATCGCCCACAACGCGCGCTTCGACTATGGCTTCCTGAAAAACGAATTCAAGCGCAGCGGCATCGAATTCCGCGCGCCGGTGCTGTGCACGGTCAAGCTGTCGCGCGCGCTCTACCCGGAATTCAAGCGCCACAGCCTGGACAGCCTGATCGAGCGCCACGGCCTGATCGCCAACGGTCGCCATCGGGCGCTGGCCGATGCCCAGCTGATCCATCAGTTCTGGCAAAGAATCCACGCCGAACGCAGCGGCGAGGACATCGACGCAGCGCTCAGGAAACTCAACACCTACCCCAGCCTGCCGCCGCATCTCGACCCCGCCGTCATCGACGAACTGCCGGAAACACCCGGCGTTTACCTGTTCTACGGCGAAGCCAGCGAACACGGCGAACTGCCGCTCTACATCGGCAAGGGCAAGAACATCCGCAGCCGGGTGCTGTCGCATTTTTCCGCCGACCATCGTTCGGCTCGTGAAATGACGCTGGCGCAGCAAACCCGGCGCATCGACTGGATCGAAACCGCAGGCGAAATTGGCGCCCTGCTGCGCGAAGCCGAGCTGGTGAAAACCCGCCAACCGACGCAGAACCGACAGTTACGGCGCAACGAAGAGGTGTGCACCTGGACCCTGATCGATGCCGGCGACGGCTGGCTGAAACCCGAACTGCGCCTCGCCGCCGACCTCGACTTCGGCATCGGCAACGCCTGCTACGGACTGTTCAAGAGCCCCCGCGAAGCCACGCAGACGCTGCGCAAACTGGTCGACGCCCACCAACTATGCGACATCCTCAGCGGACTCGACCGCCAGGTCGGCAACAAACCCTGCTTCGGCCACCAGACGCGCCGCTGCAAAGGCGGCTGTGTCGGCAAGGAGCCGTTGGCCAAGCACAGCATGCGACTGATGGGCGCGATGGTGACACTGAAACTCGCCAGCTGGCCCTTCCCCGGCCCGGCGATCATCCGTGAAGGCGACGAAGCGCACCTGATTGACGGCTGGCGCTACCTGGGCAGCGCCCGCAGCGACGACGAACTGCATGCGCTGCTGGAATTGAAGCGACCGCCCTTCGACCGCGATATCTACAAGATACTGAGCAAGCAGATTTCGCTGATGAAAGCGCTGTGATATCTCAACTCAAGGGATAAGCCATATGCACCCGCGCCGGGGCCAGCCGGCGCAATTCCTGCATCAGTTCCAGCGCAGAAAAACTGTACTGGTGCGACAACAGCCGCACATAGCCGGTCACTTGCGCGTTGCCGATGCTGTAGATGTGATCGAGCATCGAATACCCCCGCAACGGCAGTGCCGGATCGATCTTGAACCACAGGCTCATGCCGTTATAGCCCTGATGCACCTGGATGTCGTGAACCTGCGCCCAGGGAATCAAGCCTTCGTACCTTAGCGGGTAATGGATGCCCTGCCGGTCGATACGCACGACCAAGGACGGCCGCAAGCCGCTGAACAGCACCGCGATGTGGTTCCAGAGTACGTACAGGGAACCGAGCATGAACAGGAAGATGAAAACGATCAGGAAGATAATCAGCAGCCAGTCGAAGAGCGCCGGGCCAAAAACATCCTTGCGCGTCAGTGCGAACAGCATGACGAGCGAAATGCCGGCAGCAAACCCCAGCAGGAGAATGGCCATCAGCAGCCCAGGATAATTCGGCCTGATCGTCAAGGTATCGGCGTCGTCCATGAGAACCGTCCCTACTCGGCGCCGCGATTTTCAGCCTGGACCGGCTCGGGCACTTGAGCCGGCCTGGCAATCCGGCGTCCAAGCCAGACAACGAGCAGACCTGCGCCTAGGAAAAAGATGCCTTCAATGGCAATCAGCCAGGCATAGGCGCGGATTGAGGCATCCGAGTTGGCATCCAGCAAAGCAGCGCCGTAAGTCCATAACGAATGTGCCACGCTGAACCAGCCCAGCCATTGCACGACTTTGCCGATTGTCTGATTGCTCAGGTTCATCACGGCCCCCCCCCACCATGGTTTTGATTGACGCAATCTTAACTCGTCGCCCCAAAAGCCGGAGAAAACGTAACCTCGCCTTTTGGCATTGCGTTACCGAAGCTTTTGCCTAAAAAGTATTCGGGCGGCACCCCAGGCAAAGTCAAACCGGTACACCGGGAAAAGCCAAAACGTGAGTAATAGGCAGGGTCGCCAACCAACACGCATCCCTGCGCATTCATGTTCATCAACCTTGCCATCCCCTCTTGCATCAGACGCGTGCCGACGCCTCTGCGCTGATACTCCGGGCGGACGGAAAGAGGCCCAACACCGAACCAGCCAGCATCACCGTTTGAAATAGTTACCGGTGAGAAAGCGACATGCCCGATTTGCAGGCCCGCGTCGGCAACCAGGGATAACGCCAGGTGACCCCTCCGGCGGAGCGCGTTCACGATGAACTGCTCGGTGTGGTTGGTGTGTGCGGCATTCAAAAAAGCCAGTCGGGTCAGGTCAAAAACTGCCTCAATATCGGCTGGCTGCTCGTCTCTGATTACGAGGGTCATTTTCATCACTCCATAGGGTCCCATATGGCGCGGTGACCACAGCGTGGTCACCGCCATCGGGAGTTATTGGTTGTCGAGTTGGGCACGGACCGCGCGAAGCCCTGCCTTGTTGATTACGTAGGGCTGCCCGTCTTTGGAACATATGAGGCGTTTGCCTCGCAGTCTCTGAAATACGAGAAGCGTGCAGTCCGCCAGGACATAACCTTCGCGGGTATAGCAATCGATGGATGAGATACGGCCTGATGCATCGCGCGTATGCACAATGCGACCGCCTTTGGCGAGAACATGCAATGTCCTCTGCTCAGGCTTTGAGATGTTCATGTTGGAAACTCTTTAGCAATCAGAAATGCAAAACAGGCAAGCAACCCTGAGGGTCGTCACCATCTTTGTTGCATAGCGATAACTCACAGCCCGACAAGCGGGGGAGTTATCGGATCGCTACAATCTCCAACATACCAAGTAAGTCTATAAAATCGAAAAACCCAGCCTGTTCGATTCGACTGGATGACATGATTGTAACCCAGCTCAGGCACGACATCGCCTTTGGGACACCAATCCGCCAGTTGCGCGGCCTGTGACAGTCTCAATCAGCCATCCGCCGCTGGAACCTCGAAACAAGCACGAACAACAAAAAGCCCACTCCGAAAAGTGGGCTTTTTGCTTTAATCCTGGCTCCTCGACCTGGGCTCGAACCAGGGACCTACGGATTAACAGTCCGTTTTAGCCCCTATATTTATCAAAGAGATACGCGACATTACCTTTGATAAACAGCAGGTTAGATTACCGCACCTTACCGCAGAATCCTGCTATTTGCTGCACCCATTGCAGCAAAATTGCAGCATCGCAAGTGTCAATTTTAGCCTGTCACACACCTCTAAGGCATAAAATATTCATGCTCAGGGACACGATCTGCTCAGGTCCTGGATCACATATCCAAAAACCAATCGATATCGACACTTTGAAGTCATGTATGCAAAAAATTCTCATCATCGTCCACGCGCCTCCAGACGTATCCCTACCAAAGCGATGTGAGTTGAATGCACCCTGAGGATCTTGAACTACTGCTTTCCCGCGTCATGCCTTTCGGCAAACACAAGGGAACAATCATTGCCGATCTCCCTGGCAACTACCTTAACTGGTTCGCCCGCGAGGGGTTTCCAGAGGGGGAGATCGGTCGCCTGCTTGCTTTGATGCAGGAGATTGACCATAACGGGCTTAAAGACATCTTGTCGCCGCTCAGGTGTCAGGAATCAAGCGTCCCGTATATAACAACGGTGTGCGATAGGCAGTAGTTCGGCCAGAGCGGCCTTTGCGGATCAGGCCGAACTCGGGCAGCAATGCGCTGGTGATCTGTCCTTCGATTGCCTGGGAAGTGTGTTCTTAAGACGGTGCGACCCAATTACGTTACTTGACTGAACCAGAACCTGTTTATAGGAGGTCCTGTACTTGGTACGATCCAACCTCATTTCAGGCTAAGCCAGATAGGAACTATTGAATGCCAACTTTTGTTGATCTCTTCTGCGGTGCGGGCTTCGGAGCGCGCGGTGCATCGCGAGGTGGTGGCATTCCGCTACTCGGGCTTGATGCATGGAATCTTGCCACGCAGACCTACAAGGCCAACTTCCCACGGGCCGATATCCTCACGAAGAAGATCGAGGATGTATCCGCAAAGAAACTCGGCTCCAAGTACAGACCGGATGTGCTACTAACTTCGCCGGAATGCACTTCGCATTCGATCGCCCGCGGTGCCAAACCGGGTTTAGAGAAAAGCCGCGAGACAGCAATAGGTATCGTCCCCTGGGTCAAGGCAATGGAACCACGTTGGGTCATCGTCGAGAACGTGAACCGGATGAAAAAATGGGATCGCCACGATGAACTGGTCCAGACCATTGAAGGGCTTGGCTATGCAGTCAGTGATCTGCTGTTGAACTCTGCCGACTTCGGTTCAGCCCAGGCCCGCAAGCGCATGTTCCTTGTGTGTGACAGACAAGGCACCACGGTCAAGCGCGAAGACCTGCTCGGTCTGGTGAGTACTCCGAGGAAAACCGCTCACGACATCATCAACTGGAAAGCAGGCTATCCGGCTACCCCGCTACGGAAGCCAGGGCGTGCCAAGGCGACATTGGAACGAGCTGAGCGTGCCATTGCCGAGCTTGGAGCGGGGGTGCCCTTCCTGATCGTCTACTACGGCTCAGACTATGCTGGAGGCTGGCAAGCGCTAGACGTTCCGCTTCGTACGGTAACCACGGTCGACCGTTTCGGATTGGTGACATGGAAAGGAGACACTCCCTACTTGCGAATGCTCCAGCCAGATGAGTTGCTGCTTGCCATGGGGGGCTCGACCGAGCATGTGCTGCCCTACGGGAACCGGCGGGACAAAGTGAAGCTCTGCGGCAATGGCGTGTGTTCGGACGTCATGACCGCGATCTTCAAGTGGATCTCGCTGCACCAAGCAAAGAAACTGGAAGCAGCCTGATCAATTGCTTGCATTGATTCCATCCAGCCACGCATCGACCTGCGTTGGGGTCCGCAGCCCGGCCGAGCGCAACAGGCCGACGATGTCCTGCGCCGTGGTGAGAATCACCGGGTGACCATCATCAGTCACTTCCTGATATGCCTGCCGATCCACGTAAGAGGTAGTCATCAGAACACCGAATTCACGATGCTTAATGCGGCTGATCAGGCGTGACACCTCCCTTACCCCGACTGCATTGTTCGCCCCATAGCACTTCGCCTCCAGCGCAAAATCAACCTCAATCGCAGCAGGGCTACGCCCGATTCGCAGTCGGCCGATGCCATCCCTTCCTCCGTCACGCCATGGGCGGGTCAGATCAAGCCGCGCCACATCCGGTAGCAGTAGGCGAGTAAGAGCTCCCGCGCAGGCTTCGAACCCATATGGATTGTCTTTGTAGCGTTGCCTGATTACTTCAATCAGGGCCTGATCTTCGAGTGTGGTCGGCAATTGCTCTGCCTTGCTGCGGACCAATTGAGAACGTGGTGCCATGAGAGGTCGCATTGCACCTACCGCAATCCATGTATTCCACGCATCGGGAGCAATGCCCGGTGCCTCGCCTCGCCCCATTGCATGAACCCAGGCACGAGAGATAACAGCCTCGTCAAGGATCGTGAACACTGCCTTGTAATTCTGGAAGCGCTGCCCCTCGGTAGTCTTCCACAATGCCACGAGATCCTCCGTTGCTGCCAAAGCTGGACTGCCTGGCACGGCAAGCCCTCGGAACCGGAAGGCTCGGCCAGTGGCCTCGGTGGTGAAGAGCAGAATAGGTGGAACCAAGTGACGCTGTCCAAGATGCACAGAATCGAAAATCTGGCGTAGCAGCTGATTGCCGAATCGAGGCGTATCGTGGAGCAGGCGCCCTGGATGCCTGTTGTCTCCGAAATAGACGAATGTCCCGGTAGTCTCATCCAACTGATCCGGCCATTCCGGTTCAGCCAAGTTGGAGGTCAGTACAAGCAGGGTCGGACGCTCTTTGGTACCGCGGTAACGGAATCCCCCTTGCCGGCTAACGCCAACCAATGGGACCAATGGGTCGGCTATACCACCACGTTCAGTCTTGTAGCCGGCATAGACGGCATCTACGATCAGGTCAACCTGCCCCAATTGCTCGCCGCTAAAAAACGTCATTCCGTCGATTCCTTTATCTTGCCAAGCATCGCAGCTATCCGCCGCGCGCAGTTCGCTGCTGATGCCCTGATTTCATGCTCCCAGATGCGCAGCACCCGCCAGCCCTCTGCCTCCAGCTGCTGTGTGTTCTCCGTGTCCCGCTCACGGTTACGCCTAAGCTTCCGCTCCCAGAATTCGCGGTTGTTCTTCGGCATCGTCGAATGCAGCGGGCAACCATGCCAAAAGCAGCCATCCACGAACACGACCAGCTTTGCACCGACGAATACCATGTCAGGACGCGTTCGACCGATCTGGTATTGCAACCTATAGCGTAGACCGAGTGCCCATACCTCGCGGCGAAGACTCAACTCAGGAACTGTGTCGCGTCCTTTGATGCCGGACATCATCCGGCGACGCTGCTCCGAAGTTTGGAGTCCGGTAACCATCAAGCTGGAGCAACCTCTTTATACGCAAACTATTGCTAAGTATTGATTGCGTGGCTTTTGAACCGTTCAAACGTCAGGTCTGTATCAAGCGTAGGAGTCCCAACTCTACCGAAATATCTGATCATTTTTGCCTGTAGATATTCAGCGAAAGGGCTGTCCAGCGAAGCAATACGTTCCAAGCCGGCTTCACCAGAAATTACTTTTTCACGGTCGAGGGTTAACGAGTCCTGTAGATCCACTAACAAATCAGGCAAGAAACTTGTACCGGGCAAGTATTTGTATCGGTCTTGCAGTCGAGATCCTGGATTTTTGTCCTTCATCAACTCCTTTAGCTCTTTCACCGAGGTATTGGATGGGACTGTATTTTCCTTAAAACATACGTTAATTTTTTTCCATTCATCAGAGTCTCTGAGTTCAGAGCAGCGAGAAAACAATAGAAAGTCAGCTTTTTTCTGCGCGTGGTCACACGAAGGAGTCAGTGAAACAAAATATTCAGATTTATCGGCTGTTTTCTTCAGAAATATGTCGCCAAAAAGATAATGCTGTTCAATTGGAGGGAAAATATACAGTTCAACAGCATGAACCATCTCAGACCTTGGAGTGCCTGCTGTCCCATCCGATCCAAAGAAACTTCTAACCACATCACCAGATAGTGAGTTTGCCAATCTTCTTGCCAAGAGATAAACCAAATCAGCCGGATTACCCTTATCTAAGTCATCTGCCCATATTTTTTCAGCTGACTCCCACATGAATCTTCTTTGTTCTTCTTCTATATGTCTGATCAACTTTGGGAGCTTCGTGTCTAGAATCTCTTTGATTTTTGATCTCAGATCCTGCCACTCGGATCTCGTTACAACCTTTACATAAGGCGAATTCAGATCGCTGACTTTGTAGGCAAATCCAGTGTGAAATATGATTGGAACGAATCGATATTGCTTTATCTCTTCAAAGACCTTTTGGCCGGCAAGGGTTTCTTCCTCGGGGGCATCATCGTCCTTCAGATCAAGGATTACTAGATCGAACCTCTCTCTTTTCAGGCGTTCTATCGCCTCAGAAAATTTTTCACACAAAACGCAACTGATTGAATCAGGCAAGGAAACCGCTTTATTCCCTTCGATAAACTCTGCTACGTCACTTGCTGCTTTGTCATCAACGACCAGAACACGCCACTCCATGCTTCCCCCAAATCAGACACGTTTTGTCAAAGTGATACGGAAGACAGCCCCTGACGCTCCCGTTGAATCTAGAAGCTCAAGCTTTCCGCCGTAGTAATCCATGATTATCTCGCCAACAATCGCCAAGCCGAGGCCGACGCCATCTTTCTTTGTGGAGAAATATGGCTCAAAGATACGAGCCCTGTTTTCTTCCGGAATGCCCGGCCCTGTATCGCTAAAAATGATCTCGACGTGATCCTGTGCTGTGCGTGAAACAGTTACGTCGATGCGCCGATGCGCCACATCGACAAATTGAAGCCAGTAAAGGCTGTTCTGCAGCAAATTGACGATGACCTCTTGAATTTCAGCTTCGTCGACCCTCACAAGGGTCTGCCCAGTCGGTAGCGAAGTACCGATCTTCAGATCTGCAATCTGGCTCGCGCACACACCAAATGCATCTCCGATGATCTTCTCGAGATAGAGCTGTTTGGGGCGCCCCCGCTTGCGTCCTCCGAATGGCTCATACCGTCGAAATACGGTGGTAAGCACATCACCCTGGCCATCGATGACGCGTAGACGGTTTGCCAGCCTATTGAGAAGAGTTTCTCCAGTTAGGTGCCCCTCGGCAATATCCTCGTGACCCAGCAGCGCTTCCTTTCTGATTTTCGCTAGTGGGAGGCGACCATCGTGTAGCAGTCGGTCAACGAGCTGCCCCATTGTTGCCAACGCGTGATATTTCGCAACGACCGCCTTTAGGCTTTCAACTTGCCTGTTGAAGGAGCGCTCAACGTTGTTGATCAGCTCTTTGGCTACTTCGTCCTTGGGGCTAATGGTTTCCAAATGCTGTCTAATGGGCGACAGATCGAGTGGCGCAAACAGATTGAGGGTATGGTTATCATTTTTCCCACTTTCTCCAGTGCCTTTTGCCTTTTTTCGAAGATCTTCGATCATTGAAAGGATCGATTTCATGATCTCCCGGAGGTCTGAGTAGCTTTGGTTTTCGTCCAGACCTTCGCGATTGGACTGGTCCTTCAAGCCAGTGTTCTGATCCGCTGTAATCGATATATGTCCAACAATTTGATTGTTAGACAAGCGCTTGGTCGGATTCTGTACCCGGCGCATATCCAAACGCAGCCAATCGTTATTTGGCTCTCCATAAGGCAAGACCCGGAATCCGTCACGATATATATTTATCCCAGCGAAAGCATCGAGATCAGCCCGAACGGTTTGTACATTTGACCCTGTTTGCTGGATGACGTTACCTAGATCATCACGATCCCAAATGCGTAATTCGATCTGCAGCGGCCCGCAAGTTGGGTTTTTCTTTTGCCATTCAGTTATTCCGTTTTCAGGCTGGCTTTCTGTCGCCTGCTTCAGCCTTAAATAAACGTCGTTTTCAAGATATTGAAGGCCATCTTTTTCCTCTCTTACATAACCTCCTGTGACGCTCCTGACTTCGCCCGTAGCTTTCACTTCAAGCGTCAGATTGCATTTCCCCTGTGGGTCGATTGTTCCATTCACCGTGTAATGCGGATAGTTCAAAACCACAGGAGGAGTAATTTCAGATGAGAACTCGGAGAACTCCTCTGATGCCTGAAGAAAAACACGAAAATCCTTGTTCTCCTTAAATGGAGAGATCAACCGCGACAACCCCCTTTGGATCAGGCGAAACCTTTCTGCATCCCAGACTTGAGCAAGTTTGCTCATCCGCAGCAGCGTTCCCTGTTCCGAGGGGGGGCACTCGACCGGAACTTCCCGTTTTGGCCAAATGGCATCGAGCCCAACATCGCTCCGAATGGTTTGGGGCTTTCGTTGTTCGGTAAGGATCAGAACCTCATCAAGATATTTCTGTTCGTCATCGAATTGGCTCCAATCGAAAATTCCGTAGACTTCTTGGTCCGATCCTCGTGCTCTGGTGATCAATTCCAGCTCTGAAGCTAGGCGCATGGCAGCAAAACGTCCGATTCCCTTTTCACCAAGGACCCTTCTACCTTTAGATCCTGAGCTGGTGTTTTGACGCTTACTAGGTGTTGCAGGCTCCATCCATGCTCCGCGGACAACGTCCAGGCTCATTCCTGCCCCGTCATCAAAGATATCAATCCGGCCTTGTCCCGGAAGCAAAGGACCAACGAATTTAATAAGAACCCTGCTGGCTTCGGCATCATAGGCATTTTTCACCAACTCGATAGCAGCTACAGCGTCATTGCTGATGAGCTCGCTTCCCAGCGTCTTCATTATCCGGGCTCGGGGACGAAGGGCCGATTCATCTGAGTTTCTGTCATTTGGCATGAGCGATTTTCACTTGAAAAATGGTGAAGAAATTACATTCTCGGATTGTCTCTCAATGCTGGCAGATGGCGTTAGCTTAACCGAGCGGTGCGCCTTAGCACGGTACGGTGCAATCCGCATTTAGCCGTTCCGACTACTTTGTTATCGAACGGCGGTAGTAGAGCATATTGCAGCAGTTCACAAAACAATTGCTGACTGTCCGGAATGGCCGAACTGCGGTCAAGTTTTGCTGATCGTTCCTATACTATCAACCGGAATGTTCCGGCATGAACAGGATGATTGCATGGAACGCCTCCTCACCACCAAAGACCTTGCCGACCTTACAGGGCTAGCTGTCCAAACCATTTACAACCGCCATAGTAACGGTGGCTCACTCCCCGACTGCCTGAATCTGGGCGGGCGCCTGCGCTTTCGCCAGCGTGATGTCGATGCCTGGCTCGATAGCCAGTACGAAAAGCATCAATCGAAGCCGACTGCGCTGGCTTGTGTGGAGTCGCCGCCTCGTCGCCCTGGCCGTCCGACCAAAGCGGAACAGGTGATGCGCAGAGCAGGCAAAACTACCAGCAACCTGCGCACCCTCAACTAGGCTCCGTGAGGTCGCTGAGGAACCCCCAGCAGCGCTGACGCTGGGGGCAGAGAGTGTTAACGGGGTCAGCACCCGCTCGGCTGTCGCCGTTGTCCTTAAAGTCTTGATACATTCCGCGCTGGATCATGCACAGCATGAACCAGCGCGACCGCACCACCGTCGCCAAACGGTAGCCTTCCATCGGAAGTCTGCGGGGCGCCAACCCCGTCAGACTCATTTCACCTGCCGCACCTGCCAGAGTGCGTGTCTTGCTTTTCGTCACGTCGTTCCCACAGGCAAGCTAAAACTGCTGGCTACCGCGCATTTTCCATGTCAAAGACAATGCGCTTTCCTGAAGTTACCCGCTTATACACCCCTGAGATTTTTCGGCTACGTTACAGCCGTCGCGCTCGTGCCACCGAGCGCGCTCCAAGGAGCATTTTGCACCGCGTTCATAAAAGTTTTTTTGCGTACTTTGCGACTAGCTCACTCAATGGCAATCAAAACGGAGCATCCCCGTGTTTGGGCGACCCGGACCGGGAGAAACGGTTCGCTTACTTCTAAATTGATTGTTCTTCCATAGAGCTTCCACTATGACCAGGCACTGAAGGCCCTATGTCGCTGCCACGCTTACCAACTCGCCACCGTCCCTGTCAGGGATGAGGTGGCTTTCGACTTGAGCTATCACCCGCCGCTGTCCGCTTGATCGCGCTACTGATCTCACAGAACCGCTGGCCCGACTGGCCTGAAGCACTTGCTTCATCCAGCCGATGCACACCTTTCGATGTGCTTTATAGAGGTTCGCCGTGTTGGCGACGTTCCGCACTTTCATGCGGCTCCGCCGACGGGATTTACACCCGCTTTCCTTTTAATCTCGGCTACTGGACATTTCCTTCCAGCGCCTTTGCACGTTCGCACCCGTCCAGGGCATCGCCCTTTGGGTACATGAGATAAAGACAAGGGGTTACTCGTGCAACGCACGGATTAGTCCTCGCCCTCCCTCCCGCACATAGCAAGCTCGGCTAAGAGCACTACGCGCTACGCAACTTCCCGGGTGGCGCCCGGGTGCTGGCACTGCCAGCGTCAAAACAGGGTCAGGTGGGCGTTGGCGCGCCCCATGACCCGCAGGTCGAGGTGTTGGCGCACCATTGCCGTATCGCTGACTGCTGCGATTTGGCCTTGCTCAGTATAGTCAGCTTTCGCGCTTCTCTACCGCGTTCGCTGGCTACAACCATCCCAGTCCATTTGTTCGCTTCGCTCAATCGTCTAATTGAACGCTCCGGCTGCGCCTGCGCGTGAGTCGCTCGGGACGAGCCCGAGCGATTTCAGCTCGCGCTTTTCTATACTAAATTTTGAGGAACCGCGATGGATCAACCGCTACGAGCACCCCGAAACCGCACTGCTGAATTGCAGTTGATACTCCGCCTGGTTAGCCAGGGCTACACGCTATGGACGGCTGACCAGATTCCCATCGGCAAGCTCTCGGGCTTTCTGAGCAAGTGGGAACACTACCGCCTCCTGGCTGACCCAGCGGCCCGCGCCTATCGCAAGCAGAGCGGGCGAGCCAATACGCATCTCGTACTCGAACATCGATACAACGAACTGGATGCCGATGCGGGGCCAAAGACGCCTATTGCTTGGCTGATGCTCAGCACCCCGGGGCGCGATGGCTTAGGTGATGATGCTGCCCACCCTGGCCCTGCTCTTGATGCCAGTAACAAGGAGCAGCGCATCGAATGGATGGGCTACCAACTCACCCGCCAGCCTAAGCACTACAAAACCGCTGATGGGCAATTGCGCAACGCAGTGACTTGGACCTGGCGTCTGCCGGGGCGCCGCTACGCGGAGTGGGAAGCGCTGCTGGTTGCGGCAGCGAAACAGCGTGACTACCCATCCATAAATCAGGCTTTTGCTGTCTTGCGCGCTTTGCCCATGTTTGCCGGTATCCGCCAACAGGTAAAACGACTTCACGCAGAGACAAACAAGATGCTTAAGAAAATGGGCGGATCGGTGTTACCGCCGCTCAACCTGCCGGTGATGACAATGTTGCCCCTTTGGCCGTAAAGGAAACCGCCTACGCGCGATTAAAACGCGCAGGCGGCACTACTCATGACCGATTAGGGAAGAACATCTGGATGGTGCCCCAGGGCTCCCTCGATGCGCGGCGCAAGACCAGTGCGTGGTAGGGGGCTTCAATCACGTCGGCATCGATTTTGGCTATCGGCGCCTTGGTTCCACTTTCGGAGACGACACAGTCGTCAGGGTTGTTATTCAACGAGTGGTGTAGCCGGCAGATGAGCGGACGATGATCGTACACGGTGCAGCCATTGTCTTTGCCGAGGAAGGGGCATGGCGGGCCGAACTGCCTGACCGCATCCGCGAGCACGATCGAGCGGTCGCGATAAGGCACAGGCGCTGGCTTGATACCCGTCGCCTGCCCGAGGATTTCGGCTTCATGGGCGTAAATCATTGTGGGCATGTAACAGCAGTGGGCGCAGCCTTTTTGACAGACGGCAAATTTGCCCGTCGTCTTGTTGAAGACGTCGGCCAGTTCGAAGAACTTCTTGCGCTTGGATTTCAGACTGCCATTTTCCATCGCAATGGCCGTAGCCTGGGACTGGAAATGCCCGTTGTTGATTTCCGGGTGGGCTTCGAGCAAGGCTGCCATCCTTGGGTAGGCGGCTTTGATGGCAGCAGTATAGCTGTCCGGGTTATCCGGTGTGGGTGTCTGCGAATCGTTCATGTGGGTGCTCCATTGGTGGATTGCTTGCCCACGCGACGCCAATCGGGTGGGCGGCCAATACAGGAGTTGGCGTACCGATGGAGCACCGGCGAACCTTGCGGTTCCCCCCGTACGGCCGCCCATAGAGGGACGAACCGCCGCAACGACAAATGGCATGGTTGAGGCCATGCCATATCGTTGTGCTCCAGTCAGGACGCCAATCCTGGCTACCGTTGTTTGCGGCAGCAGTTGCAATGTAGTTGGTTGTGCTGAATGGCGTCAAGGATCGAAGGCATGCTGCTGTCTATCCTTGACGCATCCTGGTTGTGTTAACTCGGCAGGCTACGCCGCCAGTTGCGCCCGACGGACTACGTCGACCAATTCGCTATCCGTAGGGTTGTAGTAGCGCATCGCCATCTGAATCGCCTTCCAGCCCATTATTTTCGCCAGCGTTTGTGCCGTCATCAACGGCGCGAAGCGGGAGGCGGCCTCATGCCTGAGGTCGTGGAAATGCAGGTCTGTGATTTTTGCTGCCTTGCAGACGCGCTTGAAAGCACGGTCAAGTCCGGAGGTGTCGTGGAAGTTCGGGATAACCTTGCCACTGATATCCCGGGGCAAACGCCGCAGAGTCTCGGCGGCCTTCAGGGTGAGTGGCACGGTACGAGCGCTACCGTTTTTCGTCATATCCAGACGGATCGTGCCGCCATCGAGTTTGACCTGGCGCCATTCGAGCGAAAGGATTTCCCCGGCGCGCATTCCTGTTTCCAGGGCGATATCGATGCATGCTTCAAGCCAAACCTCGGCGCCACGAGCCTGAGGACGATAGATGGCTTTGCGCAGACGCTTTTCTTCCTCAGCGGATAAACGCCGCTCCCGCCCAGGTCCCGCCTGAGGCTTGCGGACATTACGCAGTTCGTGCATCAGCGGCATTGACCATTCTTTAATGGCAATGGTATACATATGAGAGAGCAACGCCAGCTCGAGCCGGACCGTGTTGGCGCTGACCAGTTTCAGTCGCTCGTCTCTATACTCTACGAAATCCTTGGCGCGCAGGCTGGCGAGAGGGCGTAACGATATCGGATGAGCCTGAAGTTGCAGGATTCGATTGCGCTCGGCGACCAGCCCCCGTTTCTTGGGGGTGATCTGCTCAAGGTATTTCTGCAGGGCTTGACCGAGGGTAGTGCGTTCTACTTCACGCCGGTCCCGGAAATAGCCGGTATCGATGTTGGCTTCGACCTCCCGTGCCCAGCGCTCAGCGTCGGCCCGGGATTCGAAAGTCTTGGTTTGAGATGGATAGCCTTTGCGGCGAATGATTGCTTGGAACTGGTAGTCACCCCGTTTGGTGATCGTTGCCATCGCTAACTCCTGAAAAATCAGTATAGCGTTGCCGCAGCAAATCACGCGCAGGAGAGTGCAGCAAAAATGCAGCAAAAAAGCCTTCAGATAGCAAAAAGCCCGCTGGGTAGCGGGCTAAGTGCTTGAATCTTATGGCTCCTCGACCTGGGCTCGAACCAGGGACCTACGGATTAACAGTCCGGCGCTCTACCGACTGAGCTATCGAGGAATCTCGCTGCCTGAGCGGCGAAGGCGCGCATTATAGACGTAAAAACCTCACCCGGACCAGACTTCTTCCCGCTGTCTTTCAGGCGACCAGTGGCGGCGCGATCACCACCCGGTTGCGGCCCTGCGCCTTGGCTGCGTACATTGCCTGGTCGCCGCGTCGCATCAGAGACGACAGGCTCTCGCCTGCTCCTTCGGTAATCGCCACGCCAATGCTCACCGTCGGCGTCACCAGCCCTTCGTGAAGTTGGCAGCGTAGCTGCTCCACCGCGATACGCAGTCGCTCGGCCGCCGCGCCTGCCTCGCCAAGCCCGGTTTCCGGCATCAGGACGGCAAATTCCTCACCGCCCAGCCGGGCCAGGCAATCGTTGCCGCGCACGCTTTCGGCGCACACCGCGGCCACCGCCTTGAGCACCTCGTCGCCGGCCAGATGGCCATAGGTATCGTTGACCGGCTTGAAATGGTCGATATCCACCATCAGCAGTGCCAACGGATGGCGGTAACGCGCCGCCCGCTGCAGTTCCACCTGACCGGTTTCGATGAAATGGCGGCGGTTGGCCAGCCCGGTCAGCGCATCGCGCTTGACCTGACGTTCCAGCTCGCTGATCAACTGGTCGTTGCGCTGGCGCAGCAGCAGAGCCTCCAGGGTACTGGCATGGATCTTCAGGCCGACCAGCAGCATCAGCGCGATGTAGAGCAAGCCCAGCGCGGCCAGGCCGACGCTGAACAGACTGCCATCCAGCAACGGCGGTCCGACCAGCGCCACCGCCGGCGCCACCAGATCGGACAGCAGCAGACGCCGGTGCGGATTGCTCATCACCACGGTCAGCGAAATCAGGCCCACATGCACCAGCATGACGAACATCAGGCTGCTCAGATCGCCCGGCTGATAAGCCCAGACCACGATGGACGACCACATCGCCATGTGCGCCCCGTGCGCCAGCGCAATCCGCCGCGCCCAGTCTCCGGCCTCGTCGACCGGCGCGCGACGGAAGCGCAGATACACGCTCACATAGACCGCGATCACCACCAGTTCCACGCCCGCCCACAGCACCGCCTGCCATACCGGCACCCACAAGGTCAGCAAGGCTGCCACCACGACAGTCAATGGCGGCGCCAGAAAACGGTCGTGCAGATGATTGTCGACGTACAGTCGCAGTTGATGCCAGCGCACAGCGGCGCCATTTGCCTGTTCCATTCCCCTCCCCGAGTGGCCGCGCAACAGCGGCCAGGGTTCATGTTAGCGCACAAGACAGCGGACCATCATGAGTGTAGGGGAATTACCCTGACAAAATCCGGGCTCGGGACTATCCTTCGGACTCCGGACCACCCGAGATCCCGACGCCCATGCTCCCGGCCTTCAGCGAGATACACCCGGTACTGTGGCTCATCGTCGCCATCCTGGCGGCGGTGGACTTCTTCCTGCTCCGCCAACTCATCAACCGCTGGCAGCAATACACCCAGGCCAAACGTTGGCCGAGGTTGACCGTGCAGGCCGACAACGTCCAACTGGTACGGGTCGCCTACGAACGCGAGGGCAGCCCGACCTCCCGCCAGGACTACTATGAAGCGGTTTTCGACTACCGCTATCAGGTTGCCGGGCGCGATTACCGGAAACAGACGGTACAGCGCGTCGCCACCCAGCACGAAGCCGACGCCATCAAGGCCGAGGCAAGAATTTCCTTCCTCTACAACCCGGCCGATCCAGCGCAGACACTCAACGCCCCGCCCGGGCCGGCAGCGGTGATCGGCACCGTGATCGGGCTGCTGATCTTCAACAGCATGATCTTCGGCCTGCTCGCCAATGTGCAGGACTTCCTCAACCTGGGCCTCGACTGAAAGCACGCGCCGATGGAATTCTCCTCATCCCTGCTGGCAATGATCGGCACAGTCTTCATCGTGATCGGACTAATCTTCGTGCCGGTGGCAATCCGGAAAATCCGCACCGACCGAGCCAGCCGCAGCTGGCCGCAAGCCACCGCCACCCTGGAACGCGCCGAGGTGATGAAACATGTCATTGACCGCATGCACAAGGAAAACGGCCCAACCCAGCGCATCAGCTACAGCGCACTGCTCAGCTACCGCTACGAAATCAACGGCCAGACCTACACCGCGCAGCATGGCGAAGCGGCAGACGATACTAGCCACGCCGCACGCCTGGCTGCCGCCCACCGGATCGGTGAAACGCGCAGCATCTACTACAACCCGCAGGCCCCGGAACACTACCTGATCGAACTGGAACCCAGCTACAGCGGCCTGTGCTGGCTGTTGCCGGCACTGGCCTTCGCCGGCTTCGGCAGCCTGGTCATCTGGGTCGGTGGCAGCGCTTCCTAAAACACACTTACACGCAGGAGACAAAATGAGCGTCAAGATCATCGGCCTGATCCGCCTGAAAGACCCAGCTGCCTTCGAAACCTACCGCAGCCAGGTCGGCGCCACCGTCGAACGCCACGGCGGCAGCGTCGTCGCCCGTGGCACGGTCAACAAGACATACTGGAACCAACTCGCCTGCACACCCTTCGAGGCCTACGTCGAGCTCAGCTTCCCGAGCGCCGAAGATGCCGACCGCTGGGCCGCCAGTCCGGAGTATCAAGCCATTGTGCCGGTGCGGACTGAAGCAATGGATTTGATGCTGTTTCGGGTTGTTGGGTAGGGGGAAACCAATCCCATTGGCACGCCACCTTCTGGCGTTTCATTGAGCAGGCCAGTGGTCGATCGCCTCAATGTCTCTAGCGTGATGCAGCACTCGTGCTACGACTATTCCTTGCTCGTGAGGAAAGTAGAACAAAACGTACGGCGTCGATGTCGGCCAGCTTCTTAAGCCCGGCGAGAGCTCTCGTCGGTCCCGCCCCATAAGCGGCTGATCCAGCAACCGGATGGCTTCTGCTTCTATCTGATCAAGCATACGATCAGCCGCAGTGACACTATCTTCGGCAACATATAGCCAAGCCTCCAGCAAGTCATTTTCGGCGCTCGCGGAGTAGAACAGTTTTGCCATCAGACCGCTGTCGATGTTGCGCGGATTGCCCTGCCACGCTCCTTGATGCTGGACATGCTAACTTCACGCACACGACCGGCGTTTATATCGGCAACACCCTGAGCAATGTCAGCTTTCAGTGCAGCAAGGTTGGCTGCCTGAACGCCTTGATAGGCTTCAAATAAGCGCAGTGCTTCCCGGATCACCTCGCTGGCTGAACTGTAGAGTCCTGATTCGACATGCTGGCGCACGCGGTTTTCAAGCTCCGGCGGCAAAGATACGTTGAGAGACATTTCAGGCTCCAGAAAAATGTCAGATATTGACATTCTATGCCATCGCACCGAGAAATCCAGGCACAAGTCGAGCAATGCAGCAAAATGCTGCAAAACCTTCGGACAACAAAAAGCCCACTCCGAAAAGTGGGCTGTTTGCTTGAATCCTGGCTCCTCGACCTGGGCTCGAACCAGGGACCTACGGATTAACAGTCCGGCGCTCTACCGACTGAGCTATCGAGGAAAAGTCTCGCCGGGTGGCGAGCGGCGCGAATTATAACCAGCTTTTTGGAAAAGGCCTAGTGGTCGGCGTCTTCGTCGGTTGTCGGGGTATTTTCCGGATTTTCCGGGGGAACTGCTGCGGCCTGGGGCAGTTGCCGGGCGCGGGCTTCGCGCAGGCTCGGGGTTTCCAGCGAGATGCGGCCGAGGGTGCCGGTGCGGTAGTCGTTGAGCAGGATGCCGGCAGCCTTTTCGAGGTCAAGCTCACCGCCGCGGCCCTTGATGATGCAGCCGCGTTTGCGGGCGATGCCTTCGAGCACGGCGACCGCGTCCATGCCTTGCAGGTCGAAGCCGTAGCGGGCCTTGAGCAGTGCCGGGTAGTGGTCGAGCAGGTAGCCGGCGAGCCAGGTGGCGACTTCGTCGTCGATGTAGGCGTTAACGCCGACCGAGTGGCTGGCGGCCATCATCAGGCCGTCGATCGGGTGGTCGATCTTCGGCCAGAGCATGCCCGGCGTGTCGTAGATGGTCAGCCGCGAGCTGATGTCGATGCGCTGCTGGCTCTTGGTCACCGCCGGCTGGTCGCCGACGGCGGCGACCTTCTTCTTGACCAGCGCGTTCATCAGCGTCGATTTGCCGACGTTGGGGATGCCCATGATCATCAGTCGCAGCGGCTTGACCGCGTCGTTGCGATGCGGCGCCAGCTTCTGCGCCAGGCCGGGAATCTTGGCGACGTCGCCGGCCTTCTTGCACGAGATGGCGACGGCCATCACGCCCGGCTGCTTGCCGAAGTATTCCAGCCAGGCCTTGGTCACCGCCGGGTCGGCGATGTCGGCCTTGTTCAGCAGTTTCAGGCAGGGGCGCTGGCGGAAGGTGCGCAGCTCGTGGATCATCGGGTTGCTGGACGCCTGCGGCAGGCGGGCGTCGAGCACTTCGACGACGACGTCGGCCATGGCCAGCGTCTCGCCCGCCTTCTTGCGGGCCTGGGTCATGTGACCGGGGAACCACTGGATCGACATCGTTCAGCCTCCGGTCACGGGCGGGAAGAAGGCGATTTCGTCACCGGCCTTGACCGGCGCGTCGGCCTTGCACATTTCCTGGTTGACCGCACAGCGCAGGTTCTTGGCGGTGGCCAGTTCGGCCCTGCCCTGCCCGACCAGCCAGTCGCGCAACTGGCCGACGGTGGCGACGCCGGCCGGCAGTTCGACGGTTTCGCCGGCGGTGCCGAAGGCTTCGCGCAGGCTGGCGAAGTAAAGGATGTTCACGCTCATGCCAGCAACTCCGCAAAAGTGACGAAGCGGACGCTGTCGCCCGCTTGAACCGCCTGTCCCGGCGGATTGAGGACCAGCCCGTCGCTCCAGCACAGCGAGGTGACGACGGCCGAGCCCTGGTTCGGGTAAAGCTCGACGCGACCGGCGTCGTTGATCCGCGCGCGCAGGAATTCGAGGCGGCTATCCGGCCGGCTCCAGGTGAAATCGGCAGTCAGCGGCAACACCTTGGGGCGCACATCGGCAACGCCCTGCAGGCGCAGGATGAAGGGACGGACCAGCATCAGGCAGGTGACAAAGGCGGCGACCGGGTTGCCCGGCAGACCGATGAACCAGGCGGTGCCGCCTTCCGGTTTGTTGACTTCGCCGAAAGCCAGCGGCTTGCCCGGCTTGATCGCGATCTTCCACATGTCGAGCCGGCCTTCGGCTTCGACCGCCGGTTTGACGTGGTCTTCCTCGCCGACCGAGACGCCGCCGCTGGTGACGATCAGGTCGTTGTCGGTGGCAGCGCGGCGCAGTGCGTCGCGGGTGGCATCGAGGCAATCGGGCACGCTGCCGAGGTCGCGCACTTCGCAGCCCAGGCCTTCGAGCAGCGCGCGCAGTGCATAGCGGTTGGAGTTGTAGATGGCGCCGGGCGGCAGCGGCTCACCGGGCTGGACCAGTTCGTCGCCGGTGAAGAACATGCCGACGCGAACGCGCCGATGCACCGGCAGTTCCGGCAGGCCGGCCGAGGCGGCGAGCGCGATTTCCTGGGCGCGCAGGCGGATGCCGGCGGGCAGGATTTCGTTGCCGGTGGCGATGTCCTCGCCGCTGCGGCGGATGTTCTCGCCAAGGCGAGGAACATGGTTGATGGTGACGACACCGTCGCCGGCTTCGCAGCGTTCCTGCATGATCACCGCGTCGCAACCCGGCGGCACCGGTGCGCCGGTGAAGATGCGGGCGGCGGTGCCGGGCTGCAGTTCGCTGCCGACCGTGCCGGCGGGAATGCGCTGGCTGACCGGCAGCGTCACGCCGGCTTGCGGCACATCGGCGACGCGCACGGCGTAGCCGTCCATCGCCGAGTTGTCGAGCGGCGGCACGTTGACCGTGGCTACCTGCGCCTGCGCCAGCACGCGGCCGGCGGCGGCGGTGATCGGCACGTGGCGGGTTTCGGCCACCGGCTGGGCGGCGGCGAGCAGTTGTTCGAGCGCTTGTTCGTAACTGAGCATGGTCAGACCTTGAGTTGGCAGTGATCGACGATGAAGTCGGCGACGGCGGCAATGTCGTTGAGCGGCAGCACCGGAATGGTCGCGGCAATGGCTTCGTCGCTGGCCACGGCAACGATGTCGTCGCGCTCGGCGAACAGCGGCGGCTTGCCGTTGGCCGGCCGGTGGACTTCCAGCTTGGGTACCGGTTCCTGCTTGAAGCCTTCGACCAGCACCAGATCGCACGGCGCCAGACGGGTCAGCAGGTCGGCCAGCTGCGGCTCGGGTTCGTCGCGGCATTCGTGCATCAGCGCCCAGCGCGTGCCGCAGGCGAGCATGACTTCGG
This sequence comes from uncultured Azonexus sp., assembly GCF_937982035.1. Lineage (NCBI taxonomy): Bacteria > Pseudomonadati > Pseudomonadota > Betaproteobacteria > Rhodocyclales > Azonexaceae > Azonexus > uncultured Azonexus sp. Next base: position 178,627 of record NZ_CALJNI010000001.1, on the reverse strand, counting down.
CGGCGCCGGCCTCGCGGTGGCGGTAGGAATCCTTGCCGGGTTTGTCGATGTCGAATCCGTGGTGCGCGTGCTTGATCACCGAGACCTTGAGGCCGCGCGCGGTCAGCGCCGGAATCAGCTTTTCCAGCAGCGTCGTCTTGCCGGAGCCGGACCAGCCGGCGATGCCAAAAACTTTCATGGCCGAATTCTACCTGTTCAAGCCGCAAACACCGGCGCGAAACCGCCGCCGGGAGTACGGAAATTGGTCGTCTGCCCCTGGTACAGGCGGGCGGCGACACACTGGATATGGCCGTCGTACACGAAACAGCGGAAGTCGGCCTTCATCGTCTGCGCCTCGCCATTGACGATGACCTCGTGCTCTGAGGGCGGCGCGATTTCCTGGGCAATGTAGTGGCCGGCGAGGATGTCTTCGAAGACGCGCTTGGTCAGCTTGTCGCCGCGATAGGCGGCGCGACTGCCGAAGCCGGTGGGCGGCTTGAAGAACCAGCGCTTGCGCTCGGCCCACAGCGCGTCGGCCTGCGCCGGATCGACGGCGATGGTGCGCGGCACGCCGGCCAGCAGGATGCGCTGCGTGGCGGCATCGATGCCGAGCGCGGCAAGTTTGTCGGCGTCGGACAAGAGCATCAGGTGGCGCTTGTCGGCATGAGTGGCGTGCGCCGCCGGATGCGGGGTCAGGACCACGCCGCCGGCCTGAAAGACCTCGCGGATGGCGCGGCAGGGCGCGCCTTCGAGGTAGAAATCGGTCAGCCGGTTGTATACCAGATCGATGGGCTGGCCGTCGTGCAGCAGACGCTGGCCGTCGCGGACGAAATCGGCCGGATCGGCGATCACCGCGTCGATGCCGTTACGCACGAACAGATCGCGGAACAACTCGAACTCCGGCGCCAGGAACTGCCCGGCCGGCGCCTCATCGACGATGGCGATGCGCGTCAGCGGCGCGTCGCCGTGTTCCAGGCGCCATTCGGCGCGGAACATCTCAAGGATCTCGGCAACGAAGGCAGCGGCCTCGTCATCATGGCCGTGCGCAGCGAGCAGGTAGGCGTTGAGCAGGCCACCGCCGGCATTGGTATTGATCTCGATGAGTTTCGGGCCTACCGGCGTCAGATGGAAGTCGTAGCCCATGAACACGCTGCGCGCGACGACCGGCCAGCGCGCGCTTTCCGGCGCCCGGGCGAGGACCTTGGCGCGGAAGGCGGGCAAGGCCAGGACCATCTCGATGGCACCGACAATCTCGGCCATGGCTTCGAGCTGCGCCTTGTCGACGCGGATGTCGGCGGCAGAGAAAAGTTGCGGCTGGCGGGTGGCCAGTTGGTCGAAGGTGGTTTTCATCGGTTGGCAAAAAAGTCGAGGACGACCTGCAGTTCGCGGGTGCGTTTCATCGGTGGCAGACTTTGCCAGACGCGGCGGCCATAGGGCTTTGATATAAGTCGTGGATCGCAGATCATCAGCACGCCTTTGTCGGCCTCGTCGCGGATCAAGCGGCCGGCGCCCTGCTTGACGTTGATCACGGCACGCGGCAACTGGTATTCCATGAAGGCGTTGCGGCCCTGCTTCTTCATTTCCTCGATGCGCGCCGAGAGCACCGGATCGTCGGGCGGCGCAAACGGGATCTTGTCGATGACCACCAGCGACAGCGCCTCGCCGCGCACATCGACGCCTTCCCAGAAGCTCTGGCTACCGACCAGGATCGCCGCGCCGTGGTGGCGGAAGCGTTGCAGCAGATCGTTCTTGCTGCCCTCGCCCTGGACCAGCAGCGGCATGTCGATGCCTTCGTCTTCGAGCTTGGCCTTGAGCAGTTCGTGGGTGCGGCGCATCGCGCGCAGGCTGGTGCACAGGAAGAAGGCACCGCCGCCGGCTGCCTTCACCGCCGGCCAGGCGGCGTCGACGACGGACTCGGTGTAGTTCCAGGCATTCGGATCGGGCATGCCCAGCGGCGCATAGAGCACGGCCTGCTCGCCGTAGTCGAAGGGACTGTGCCAGCAGGCCGAATCCGGGTCGCCGAGGCCAAGTTCGGCGCAGTAATGGTGGAACTTGCCCTGCACGGCGAGCGTTGCCGAGGTGAAGATCCAGGCGCGCGGATGGCCGCCCATCTGCTTGCGGAAGATGTTGGCGACGTCGAGCGGTGTCGCATTGAGTTGCAGCGAATGGGTGAAGGCCTCGCCCCAATACACATAGCCGGCGTCGGCCGGCTGCTGCCATTGACTCAGGCGCTGGACCAGTTCGCCGGCACGCTGCCAGCATTTCTCCAGGCCTTCGGCGCGCTCGGCCTGGGTTTCGAGGATGGCGGCAAAGCGGGCGATTTCTTCGAGCAGCCCCTGCAGTGCCGGGGCGAATTCCGGTTTTTCCAGCAACTGGCCGGCGGAGAACCGGCCGGCGTCGATGCCGACGGCCAGACGCAGATCCTTGGCCGCCTTTTCCAGCGCCTTGCTGGCGACCGGCAGGTCGAGGCAATCGCGGGCGTGGGTCAGCGCCTCGGTCCGCGCGTCGCGGGCGAGATCGAGGAATTGCGCGGTCGACACGCTGTCGCCGAAGAACAGCGTCGCCACTTCCGGCAACTGGTGCGCTTCGTCGAAGATCACCGTATTGCAGGCCGGCAGCAGTTCGGCCATACCCTCGTCGCGCAGCATCACGTCGGCGAAGAACAGGTGGTGATTGACCACGACCAGATCGGCGGCCATCGCCTCCTTGCGCGCCTGCATGACGAAGCATTCCTTGTAGTCCGGGCATTCCTGACCGAGGCAGTTGTCGCGCGTCGAGGTGACGTGCTGCCAGACCGGCGAATTCTCGTTCACCTCGACGCACTCGGCCTTGTCGCCGCTCTGCGTGGTCTTGGCGAAAACCGAGATGCGGCGGGCGTCGGCGGCGTCCTCGCGGGTCAGGAAACGTCCGTCGGCCAGCGAACGCTGCAGGTGGTAGGGACAGACGTAATTGGCGCGCCCCTTGAGCAGCGCAATCTTGACCGGCGCCTTGAGGATGTCGCGCACGGTCGGCAGATCCTTGTTGAACAACTGGTCCTGCAGCGTCTTGGTCCCGGTGGACACGATCACCTTGCCGTTCGACTTCAGCGCCGGCACCAGGTAGGCGAAGGTCTTGCCGGTGCCGGTACCGGCTTCGGCGATGAACACCGCGTTGTTCTTGATGGCCTCGGCGATGCGCTCGGCCATTTCGACCTGTTGCGGACGAATGCGGTAGCCGTCGATGGCACGCGCAAAAGCGCCATCGGGCGAGAAGATTTCCTGGAGGGTAGACAAGGTGCGGTTTTCGGGGGAGGTCGAGGCGGCGGATGCGGCCCGCAGCATCTTAACAGAAGCCGGCAGCGACCACCGAAGACACCATGCTGCACCGCCGCATATAAAGCCAGTAAAGCAATAAAACAATTGTCAGACAGCACATTACAAATTGTTGCGTTGCACAATTAATTATCGGCAATTCGTTCCAGCCGTGATAAATTGCAGTCATAACAACAGCCAGAAAAGCGTCCGGAAAGGAAGATCAGCCATGCGCCAAATCGCCAAAACCGCCCTCGCCCCCGCCCTTCCGGAAAATGCCCCAGCCGCCGACCGCCCACAGGAAAACGACCGGGCCCACCGGGTAGTCGTCGATACCCAGCCGGCCAACAGCCGCCGGCCGGCCCGTCTTGAGCTGCTGCAGAACCTCAGCGGCCTGGTGCTGGCGCTGCTTCTCGTCACCCACATGCTTTTTGTCGCAACCATCCTGATCAGCCACGAGCTGTTCTACAGCGTCGCCCGTTTCTTCGAGGGCGGATGGTTGTTCGGTGAGCCGCAGCCGGCACTGGTGTCGATGGTTGCCGCTGGCGTTACCGGCCTGCTGGTCGCCCATGCCTGGCTGGCGATGCGAAAAATCCCCGCCGGCTATCGCCAGGTCCACGCTTTCTCCGGCCATCGGCGCCGGCTACGCTACGGCGATACCAGCTTGTGGTGGCTGCAGGCGATGAGCGGCTTCGCGCTGTTTTTCCTGACCACCATCCATCTTTACGACATGGTCAGCCAACCGCAGCTGATCGGCCCGTATGAATCGGCCGAGCGCGTATGGACCGGCGGCATGTGGCCGATCTACCTGGCGCTGCTGTTCACCGCCGAAGTCCATGGCGGCATCGCTCTGTACCGGCTGGCGCTCAAATGGGGCTGGTTCGCTGATACCGACGCCGATGCCGGACGCCGTCGCCTGCGCCGCATCCGCCACGCCTTCAGCACCTTCTTCATCACCCTCGGCCTGGTCACGCTGCTGGCCTACATCGATCTGGGTCGTGCTCACGCCGACCGCGGCGGCGAGCACTACGCACTACCGGGCCATGTCGCGGTCGAACACGGGAAACCCTGACGACAGCTTGGCGCTGAACAGCGCCAAGCCTCATTTCAGCGCGGCGCCAGCGCCAGCCACAGCGCCGTCGCCAGCAGCATCCAGGCGAATGCTGCGCGCATCCGGCGCTCCGGCAACTTGTGCGCGAGCGCGACACCGGCGGCAACGGTGAACATGCCGCCGAGCGCCATCGGCAAACCCAGACTCCAGTCCACGCGCTGGGCGCCGGCATAGGCGCTGAGCGCGACCAGCGAACTCGGCGCGACCAGGGCCAGCGCCAGGCTTTGTGCCACGGTCTGTCGCTGGCCGAGGCAGCCGGAGAGTAGCGGCGTGGCGACCAGGCCGCCGCCGATGCCGAGCAAGCCCATGCTGCTGCCGCCGGCAACGCCGACCAGCGGCAGCGCCGCCGGGCGCAACGGTACGCCGGTGACCGGCTGGCGCCCGCCGCGCCCCTGCCAGAGCAGGCGCAGGGCCAGGATGCCGAGGAAGGCGCAGAACAACTGACCAAGCAATTGCGCGTCGAGCCGCGTCGCGAAATGCGCGAGCAGCCAGGTGGTCAGCGTCGCCGGCAGCGCAATCGCCAGCACCGCCCGCCAGCCGACCGGATGCTTGCGGCTGTAGCGCCACCAGCCGATCAGCAGGTTCGGCACCATCAGCACCAGCGCCGTGCCCTGGGCCATCGCCTGATCCATGGCAAAGGCGAGAACGAACAACGGAATGGCGATGATGCCGCCACCGATGCCGAACAGGCCGCCGAAAAAACCGAGGGCAGCACCGATGGCCAGCGCCAGCGAGAGATCGGCAAGGGGAAGCAGGTGGAGCAGCGGCATGGGAATGTTGCGGTCAATGAGGGAAAAGCCATGATATTGAGCACAGAGAAAGATACAATGTCTAAATATTCAATTGATTATTGCGCTTAAAGCACGAATGAACGACGTTCCCGACCTCGCTTTCTTCAGCCTGCTCGCCCGCCAGCCCAGCCTGGCGGCAGCGGCACAGGCGCTCGGCATCACGCCGCCGGCGGTCAGCCGGCGGCTGGCCGCGCTGGAACAGCGCCTGGGCGTGCGCCTGCTCAACCGGACGACACGGCGGCTGAGCCTGACGCCGGAAGGCGAACGCTACCTGGAAGACGGCGAGCAGATCCTGCGCGACATCGAGCGCCTGGAGCGCTCGCTGCTCGACAGCCGCGAACGGCCGCAGGGCTTGCTGCGCATCAACGCCGGCTTCGGCTTTGGTCGCCGTCACCTCGGCCCGGCCATTTCGGATTTCGTCCGCGAGTGGCCGGACATCGAGGTCATCCTCCACCTCTCCGACCGTACCCTCGATCTGACCGAGCACGCGCTCGACATCGCCATCCGCTTCGGCCCGCCGCCGGATGCGCGCATCCTCGCCCGGCGCATCGCGCCCAACCGCCGCCTGTTGTGCGCCGCCCCTGCCTACCTCGCCGCCCGCGGCGTGCCGCAAACACCGCGCGACCTGCAGGCGCACGACTGCATCGTCATCCGCGAGAACGAGCGCGCCTTCAACAACTGGCAACTGACCGACGGCAACCAGCAGGTCACCGTCAAGGTGCGCAGCCCGCTCGCCGTCAATCACGGCGAAATCGCCGTCGACTGGGCGCTGGCCGGGCACGGCATCATCCTGCGCTCGGAATGGGACATCGCCGCCGACCTGCGCAGCGGCCGGCTGATCCGCGTACTGCCCGAATGGGCCGGCATCTCGGCCGACATCCACGCGCTCTATCCGCAGCGTCACCAACTCTCTGCCAAGGTGCGCGCCTTCCTCGACTTCCTGCAAGGACGTTTCGCCAGCGGCGAGTCCGACGCCCCCTGGTGATACAGGCGACGACGCCCGCACTAGCCGGAATTCGACGACGGCGCTATCCTCGCCCCCTGACCAACAACATCAGCCGGAGACATCCATGCCCGCCCTGCTCCCCCATCCTGATCCCGACGGCCTGCTCGAATACTCCGTGGTCTATACCGACCGGGCGCTGAATCACATGTCGCAGCAGTTCCAGGGCGTGATGCGCGACATCTCGCGCATCGTCAAGAAGGTTTACAACGCCAAGGCCAGCATCGTCGTTCCCGGCAGCGGCACCTTCGGCATGGAAGCGGTGGCCCGCCAGTTCGCCACGCAGCGCAAGGTCATGGTCATCCGCAACGGCTGGTTCAGCTTCCGCTGGACGCAGATTTTCGACATGGGTCACATCCCGTCCGAAAGCATCGTCCTCAAGGCCCGCCAGCAAGGCAGCGGCGCCCAGGCGCCGTTTGCCCCGGCACCGATCGAGGAAGTGGTTGCGGCCATCCGCGAGCACCGGCCGGAAGTCGTCTTCGCACCGCATGTCGAAACCTCGTCCGGGATGATCCTGCCCGACGATTACCTGCGCGCCGTCGGCGCCGCCGTCCGCGCAGTCGACGGCCTGTTCGTGCTCGACTGCATCGCGTCCGGCACGGTCTGGGTAAACATGGCCGCCAACGATGTCGACGTGCTGATCAGCGCCCCGCAAAAGGGCTGGAGCGGCTCGCCGTGCTGCGCGCTGATCGCCCTGGGCGAACGCGCCCGCGCCCATATCGACGCGACCAGCAGCACCAGCTTCGCCTGCGACCTGAAGAAATGGCTGCAGATCATGGAAGCCTACGAAAGCGGCAGCCACGCCTATCACGCGACCATGCCGACCGACGCCCTGGCCTCGGTGCGCCAGGTCATGCTCGAAACCGAGGCCTACGGTTTCGACAAGGTCTGCGCCGAGCAATGGGAACTCGGCCGGCGCGTGCGCGCGCTGCTGGTCGAACGCGGCTTCCCCAGCGTCGCCGCCGAAGGCTTCCAGGCCCCCGGCGTGGTCGTCAGCTACACCACCGACCCGGACATCCAGAACGGCCGCAAATTCATCGCTCAAGGCGTGCAGAGCGCCACCGGCGTACCGCTGATGTGCGACGAGCCGGCCGATTTCCGCACCTTCCGCCTGGGCCTGTTCGGCCTGGACAAGCTGCACGATCCGGCAGCGGCGGTTGCCCGGCTGAGCAAGGCGCTGGACGGACTGGCCGGCTGAAACGATTCCTTACAACTGGAAAACGACAGCTTACGTCGATGTCCTTAAGCTTCCTCCTGTCGCCGGTCCATTTCCGGCTCATCCACAGGAGAACATCATGAAGCACTTCATCCAGCCCAAGCGCCTGCTCGTCGCCGCCGGCATCGCCCTCGCCGTCCCCCTGGCCGCCATGGCTTATCCCGGCGGCAAGGCCGGTGCTTGCGACGGCAAGGACGGCATGCGCCAGACCGGCATGCATGGCGGCCACGGCATGATGGGCGACAAGATGACCATGCGCGGCCTGCATCGACTCGACCTCAGCGAAGCCCAGCAGGACAAGATCTTCGACATCATGCACGCCCAGGCCCCGGCCATGCGTGAGCAGATGAAGAGCCTGCGCAATAGCGAAAAGGAACTGCAGGCCCTGAAGGCAACGCCTGACTACAGCGAAGCCAAGGCCCGCCAGCTGGTCGACCAGATCGCCAAGCAGCGCGCCGACATGGAAATGTCCCGCCTGCAGGCCGAACGCAAGGTCATGGACATCCTGACGCCGGAACAGCGCAAGCAGCTTGCCGAGACCAAGCCGGCCAAGCGCGACGAGCGCGGCCCACGTTCCTGAGCCTCACCCACCCCACGTGAAAACGGCCGCTGTTGCGGCCGTTTCTTTTACTTGTCGCCCGAATCGCCGGGCGGGAATCCCGGGAACATCGACCGGGTCTGGCTCTGCAACTGGTCCTGCATCGACAGGAACATCTTCTTCGACTGATCCATGTAGGCGGTCATCATGTTCTGCATCGCCGGCTGCTGGAAATTCAGGAACTGGTTCCAGAAATCCGCCTGCACGCTGGCCGTGTCGCTCCCGTACATGGTGCGCGACTGCTCCTGCAGCTTCTGCTGGAAATCGACAAAGGTCTTCATGTTGTTTTCCAGATAGCGACCCAGCATGTTCTGCGAGGTGCTGCCGTAGAAGCGGATGAAACCGGAAAGCAGATCGCAGGAGAACAGGGGCACGCCGCCGGTTTCTTCCTCCAGGATGATCTGGAGCAGGATGCTGCGGGTCAGATCCTCACCGCTCTTGGCATCCACCACCTTGAAGCACTCGAACTTGAGCACCAGTTCCTTGACATCCCCCAGCGTGATGTATGCACTCGTCTTGGTGTCATACAGACGGCGATTGGGATATTTCTTGATCAGGCGAACCGGTTCGGACATGCTGAGGCCTCAAGACTGGTTTATGTGCAGCGCAACATTATAGCCGAAAAAAAGGGCGCCCATGGGCGCCCCTTCGTGGTGCAGTGCAAAATTACTGGTAGTACAGGCCGCCGTTGATGTTGATCGTGGCGCCGGTGGTGAAACCGGAGAGTTCGTTGCACAGGTAGGAACAGGCGTAGCCGATTTCTTCCGGCTTGGCCAGGCGCTTCATCGGCACGGAGTCGACGATGGTCTGCAGGACTTCCGGCTTGATCGCCATGACCATCTTGGTGGCCACGTAGCCCGGGGCGATGGCGTTGACCGTCACACCCTTGGCAGCCAGTTCGGCGGCCAGGGCCTTGGTGAAGCCGATGACGCCGGCCTTGGCAGCCGAGTAGTTGGTCTGGCCGGCCTGACCCTTGACGCCGTTGACCGACGAGATGTTCACGATGCGGCCCCAGCCACGCTCGGCCATCTTGGCGGAGACTTGCTTGGTCATGTTGAACAGCGAGGTCAGGTTGGTGGCAATGACGGCATCCCAGCCATCCTTTTCCATCTTGGCGAACATGCGGTCACGGGTGATGCCGGCATTGTTGATCAGGATGTCGACCTGGCCGCAGGCGGCTTCGGCTTCGGCAACCATGCGCTGGCAGTCTTCCAGCACGGAAACGTCACCGCCGACGCAGACGAAGTCGTTGAAACCGGCAGCGGACATTTCGGCCAGCCAAGCGTCCTTATTGTCGAATTGCGGGTGATAGGCGGCAACCACCTTGTGACCGGCCTGGGCCAGTTGCTGGCAAATGGCGGTACCCAGACCACCCATGGCACCGGTAACGAGAGCGACACGTTGCGTCATGTTATTTCCTTCCTTATTGATAAAGCGGGGTTAAAAAACGCCGGTCAGAACATATGCTGACCGCCGTTGATGGAAATGTTGGCCCCGGTGACGAACGCCGCTTCATCGGAAGCGAGGTAGGCAACGAGGCCGGCGATTTCTTCTGGTTTGCCCAGACGCCCGACGGGAATCTGCGGCAGAATCTTGGAATCGAGGATGTCCTGCGGAATGGCCGTCACCATCTTGGTGCCGATATAACCCGGCGAGATGGTATTGACCGTGACACCCTGCTTGGCGACTTCCAGCGCCAGCGCCTTGGTGAAGCCGTGCATGCCGGCCTTGGCGGCAGAATAGTTGGTCTGGCCGAAGGCACCCTTCTGGCCGTTCACCGAAGACACATTGACGACGCGCCCCCATTTGCGCTCGACCATGCCGTCCATGACCTGCTTGGTCATGTTGAAGACGGAGTCGAGGTTGGTGCGGATGACGGCATCCCAGTCGGCCTTGGTCATCTTCTTGAAGGTCATGTCGCGGGTGATGCCGGCGTTGTTGACCAGCACGTCGATCGGCCCGACTTCGCGGGTGACGGTCTCGACACAGGCCTTGGCCGAGTCGAAATCGGTGACGTCGCAGGGGTAGGCCTTGAAGCCGTAGCCCATGTTGTTCATGTTCTTCAGCCACTCTTCCGCCTTGGCGTTGCCCGGCGAATGCGTGGTCACGACCTTGTAGCCCAGCGCCGCCATCTTGATGCAGATGGCTTCGCCGAGACCGCCCATACCGCCGGTAATCAGTGCAACTCGCAACATTTTTTGTCTCCTTGTCGGACTTGGGGAATCAGACCGCACGTTCCCTGACGTAACGGCCCGGTGCCGGCTCGATGGCTTTGTATTTTGTTGTGCCGATCTTGCGCGCGGCGCGCTGTTCTCCACAGTGCTCCTTGATCCAGTTGGCCCAGTCGAGCCACCAGCTGCCCTTCATTTCGGTCGCCGCTGCCAGCCAGGCATCGGCTTCCGCTTGCACATCGTCGTTGATCCAGTAACTGCGCTTGTTCTTGCTCGCCGGGTTGATCACGCCGGCGATATGACCCGAGGCGCCAAGCACGAAACGCAGCTTGCCGCCGAGGATGCGGGTGCTCAGGTAAGCCGACTGCCAGGGCACGATGTGATCCTCGCGCGTGGCCAGCAGGTAGACCGGCATGTCGAGCTTGCCGAGATCGACCGTCTCGCCGCACATGGTCAGCTTGCCGGGCACGCGCAGGCTGTTGTCGAGGTACATGTTGCGCATGTACCAGCAGGCGAACGGCCCCGGCAGGTTGGTCGAATCGGAATTCCAGTAAAGCAGGTCGAAGGCTTGCGGCTTCTGGCCCTTGAGGTAGTTGTTCTGGACGTAGTTCCAGACCAGGTCGTTGGCGCGCAGGAAGGAAAAGGTATTCTGCAGGTCGCGCGCCGGCAGCAGGCCGCCCTGGCCGATCGTCGCTTCGCGGGTGGCCAGCGCCTGCTCGTCGATGAACAGGCCGATCTCGCCGGTATCGGAAAAATCGAGCAGCGTGGTCAGCAGGGTCAGCGAGGCGACGCAATCGTCGCCGCGCGCCTTGAGCACGCCCAGCGCCGAGGTCAGGATGGTGCCGCCGACGCAGAAGCCGAGTGCGTTGATCTGCTTGACCCGGGTGATTTCGCGGATCACCGAAATCGCCGCCAGCGGGCCATGCTCGAGATAATCGTCCCAGCCCAGGTGTCCCTGCGCTTCCATCGGGTTGCGCCAGGAGACGAGGAAGACGGTGTTGCCCTGCTCGACCATGAAACGGATCAGCGAGTTATCCGGCTGCAGGTCCATGATGTAGAACTTGTTGATGCACGGCGGCACCACCAACAGCGGCCGCGTGCCGACCTTGGGCGTCAGCGGCGCGTACTGGATCAACTGCATGACCTCGTTCTCGAAAACGACGGCGCCTTCCGTGGTGGCAATGTTCTTGCCGACCTCGAACACCGATTCGTCGGTCATCAAAATGCGGCCCTTCTCGAAATCCTTGAGCAGGTTGTTGATGCCGTCGGTAATGCTCTGGCCCTTGGTTTCCAGGGCAAGCTGGATGAATTCCGGGTTGGTCGCGGCAAAATTGGTCGGCGCCATCGCATCGGCCACCTGGCGGGCCAGGAAACGCATCTTGTCGCGCGCCTTGTCGTCCTGCGCCGGCAGCACCTCGACCATTTCCTTCAGGTAACGGACATTGAGCAGGTAGGCCTGGTGCAGGTAGTCGTAGATCGGGCTGTCGCGCCAGGCCGGTGCGGCAAAACGGCGGTCGCCGGGTTCGGGTTCGACCTTGAAGGTCTGCGGCGCGCCCTTCTGCTTGTCGAGCATGGCCTGCCACAGCGACATCTGCTGGTCCATCAGGCGCTTCTGCAGCGCCGTCAGCGCCTGCGGGTCGACTTGCGGCGGCGGATTGCCCTGGGCTTGCGCATTCTTGCCGAGAAATTCCATGAACTGCTGGGCCATGGTCTGTCCTGCCTGCATGAACTGCATGGCTGACCCCAGAAAAGCCTCGTTATTGTTCGATCCTTGCGTCATGGAATTCTGTTCTCGCTGGTTGTCGTGGGCTGCAGCTTCTGGATTCTGCATACCCGTCCGTGCACTGTCAATGCATAATTACCGGATGTACATCATCGCCATCGGGTGGCTCTACGTCACCGTTCTCATCGCCGCCAACGAAGCCAGCGTTGTCGCCGGCGTCATTTCCTTCGTCTTTTACGGACTCCTGCCCTGCAGCATCCTGCTGTGGATGAGCGGCAGCAAGGTGCGCCGCCAGCGCCGCGCCTACCGGGAGGCGATGCGGGCCCAGTCAGGCCAGCCAGATCAGGCTGGCCATGCGCCCGGTGACGCCGTCGCGCCGGTAGGAGAAGAAACGCCCGGCATCGGCGACGGTGCACAGTCCGCCGCCATGGATGGCAACGACGCCGGCAGCGTTCAGCCGCCGGCGGGCAAGCGCGTATAGGTCGGCCAGCCACTTGCCGCCGGCCTGCGGCCGGAATGCCTCACCGGCCGCTGCGTCGTGCGCGACAAAAGCGCTGCGCACCTCGTCGCCGACTTCGAAGTTGTCGGGGCCGATGGCCGGCCCCAGCCAGGCCATGACCTCGCCCGGCGGGCAATGCATGGCCGCCAGCGTGTTTTCCAGCACCCCGGCCAGCAAGCCGCGCCAACCGGCGTGCGCTGCCGCAACCACCGTCCCCTGGCGATTGCAGAAGAGCACCGGCAGGCAATCTGCAGTCATCACGACGCATACCCGCCCGGCCTGCGTGGCGTAAGCGGCGTCTGCCTCGGTACCGGCCGCCACTTGCGCCACATCGACGACCTCAACGCCATGCACCTGTCGCAACCAGCACGGTTCGCCGGGCAGTTCGGCACGCAGCCGGACACGATTGGCGGCGACCCGCGCCGCGTCGTCGCCGACGTGATCGCCCAGATTGAAGCTGCCCCACGGCGTCGGGCTGCAACCGCCGTCGCGCAGGGTCTGCAGCGCCCGGACATTGGCCGGGGCCGGCCAGTCGGGAATCAGGAAATCAGCCATGACGCAGGGTGTCGAGCAGTTCGCGCATGTCTTCGGGCATCGGCACTTCCCACTGCATCTGGCGGCCACTCAGCGGATGGACCAGGCCGAGCCGGGTGGCGTGCAAGGCCTGGCGCTTGAAGACCGGCAAACGCGGATCGTGCTTGCCATAGATCGGGTCGCCGACCAGCGGATGACCGATCGATGCCATATGGACGCGAATCTGGTGGGTGCGACCGGTTTCCAGCGCGCATTCGACCAGCGTGCAGTGCGGAAACAATTCCAGCCGCCGATACCAGGTCAGCGCCGGTTTGCCGCCGCGGCTTTCCGGCACCACCGCCATCTTGATGCGATTGACCGGATGCCGGCCGATCGGCGAATCGACGCCGCTGTCGCGCCGGATCTGACCGGCAGCCAGCGCCAGATACTGGCGCTTGACGGTACGCGCCTGCAACTGGCGCACCAGATCGGTCTGCGCTTCCAGCGTCTTGGCGACCACCAGCAGGCCGCTGGTGTCCTTGTCCAGGCGGTGCACGATGCCGGCGCGCGGCACCTCGGCAATGCCCGGCACGTGGTGAAGCAGCGCATTCATCAGGGTGCCGCTCCAGTTGCCGCTGCCAGGATGCACGACCAGTCCGGCCGGCTTGTTGATGACCAGCAGGGTTTCGTCCTCGAAGACGATGTCGAGCGGAATGTCTTCCGGCTGTTCGGTAGTCACCGCATCATCCGGCACAGCAAGCAGCAGACGTTCGCCGCCGAGCACCTTGCGCTTGGGTTCGCTGACGACATCGCCATCGACTTCGACCAGGCCGTCGCGAATCCAGCCCTGCAGACGGTTGCGCGAATGCTGGGGCAGAAGTTCGGCCAGCGCCTGATCGAGCCGCTTCCCGCCGCAGCCGTCAGGAACGGTCAGTTGGAGCGGCTCGCTTGGGCTATAATCGCCCGAGTTTTCATAAGGATCGTTCATGATGCGCAGTTTACCCGCATTCGCCTCGTTCACCGCCGGTCTGAGGTATTTGCTTGCCGTATTGGCCCTCGCCACACTTGCCGGCTGCAGCACCACGTCGGACTATGACGAAACTGCCGGCTGGTCGGCCGGACGTCTCTATGCGGCCGCCAAGGAGTCGCAGGCCGAGGGCAACTGGGATACGGCAGTGAAGATGCTGGAAAAACTCGAAGCGCGCTACCCTTACGGTCGCTTCGCCCAGCAGGCGCAGATCGAACTGGCCTATGTGTACTGGAAATCCGGAGAGCCCGGTTCAGCCCTGGCCGCAGCCGACCGCTTCATCAAACTGCACCCGAACCACCCGGCGGTTGATTACGCCTACTACCTCAAGGGTCTGATCAACTTCAACGAAGACCTCGGGCTGGTCGCTCACCTGAGCAACCAGGACCTGACCGAACGCGATCCCAAGGCAGCCCGCGAAGCCTTCGAATCCTTCAAGGAACTGGTCGAACGCTTCCCGAAGAGCAAATACGCAGCCGACTCGATCAAGCGCATGAACTATCTGGTCAATGCGCTGGCCTCGCTGGAAGTTCACGTCGCCCGCTATTACATGAAGCGCGGCGCCTACATCGCCGCCGCCAACCGCGCCCAGGTCGCCGTCGAGACCTACCCGCAGGCGCCGGCCATCGAGGAAGCCTTGTACATCCTCTACCTGGCCTACGACAAGCTCGGCATGGAAGACCTGCGCGACGATGCCGACCGTGTGTTGCGCAAGAATTTCCCGGAAAGCCGCTTCTACAGCACCGGGATCGAACGCAAGACGCCCTGGTGGCAACTCTGGTGATCGACTGAAAACCCGCCGCCCGGCGGGTTTTTGTTATCCGCCCTGCTTGATCGCCAGCACCGCCTGGTTGCGCAGGGTACGCAGCAGCGACAACTCCTTGTCCGGGATGACGATACCGCCGGCTTCGTCGCAATCGGCGTAGATCAGTGCCACCGGACTGCCCTTGATGTTCAGCGGCAGCAGCACGAAGGAACGCGCCGGCACCGCCTGCCGATACCAGTCCGGAATGCGCCCGGCAATCTTGGGATCGTCGATGTCGCTGATCAGGATGTCGGCACCCTTGGAGGTTGCGGCATGGAAGATATCCGGGGTGAAACTCAGGGGGAAGCGGAAGTTGCGGGCAATCTCCGCCGCCTCCGGACCAAAGCCGAAGCGGCCCTGCATGGTGCCCGACTTGGCATCGCGGATGCACAACAGCACCCGCTTGAAGCCCATCGCCCGGTACATGGTTTCGAGAATGATGCGCAGGATGTCGTTCAAGCGATAACCGTCGACCAGGGTATTGCTGATGTCCTGGATCCCGGCGGTCAACACCGCCTGGGCGTCGGCCGCGCCATTGCCGGTCACGTCTTCGAGCACCCCGGGGGCGACGGCATCGCGCAGCATGGTGCCGTCGAGCGAATCATCGACCGGCGGTGCCGCCGCCTCATCCACGCTACTGGCAAATTGCTGCATCTGCCGGCCGAACGCCGTTTGCTGGACGTTCAGATGAATGATCCGGGCGAAATCGGAAATTTCCTCGACCGCGCGCCGAATCGTCTGCATGACTTCCGGTTCGTCGAGCGGCACGGCTTCGTTGAAGCGCCCCAGCACTTTCTGCAACTGCTGCTTGCCGGCCTCCTGCTCGCCCTGCCCGATGACATCGCACAACACGCCGGAAAAACCGGCGAGCACGCGTAGGCGCTCCTCGGTCGTCGCCGGCTTGCGCAGATGGCCGGGCGGCAGCCGCCGCATCGAGCCGACGATCACCGGCGGGAAGCCCCACTGGCGGGCGATGGCAATGCCGAGATCCTCGAAGGAAATCCCCAACACCTGCTGTGCCGCCTGATCGTCGCTGCATCCGCGCTGGGCCATGATGCGGCGGATTTCATCGGATTCCTCGGCAAAATAGTATTGCGACAGCAGGCGGCCGAGATTGTGGAACAAGGCGCAGATGAAGGCCTGTTCGAGATCGTGCATGCCGGCCGCGGCACCGATGTCCTTGGCCAGGACACCGGCCAGATTGGCGCGCAGGAACTCTTCCTTCAACTGGTTGGCGTTGCCCTTGTTCTGCAGGTGCTCGAACAGCAGGACGGTGATGGCGATGTTGCGCACGCTCTCGAAGCCGAGCACGACCACCGCCCGCGACACCGTGCTGATGTTGCCGCCGCCGGCCGGCCGGAAGTAGGCCGAATTGACCAGTCGCAACAGCTTGTTGGTCAGCGCGAAGTCCTTGAGGATGGTGTTCGACAGCTTGTTGACGCTTTCCGTCTCGCTGTTGGCAATGCGGTTGATCGCACTGACCGATTCCGACAAGGCGGGAAAATCGCTCTTGTGACGCATCCGGCGCAGCAGGAAATCGATGGTGGCCTGGCGGCCGACCGTATCGATGACCGGCTCATCGTCGGTTTCCGAATATTCGTCGAGGGCGGCGATGAACTGCGCCATTTCCTGATAGCGCAGCCCCGGGTCGCGAGCCAGCGCCTTGGCCAGGATGCTGCCCAGGCGCTCATCGACGGCCACGTCGTCGGGCAGGCGGATATCCTCGCTGAGGATGCGGCGAAACATAGCGGCCAGACTGTCGCCGGAGATTGCCCGACGGCCCGCCAGCATCTCGTAGAGCACCAGGCCGGCGGAGAATACGTCGGAACGCGCGCTGCATTCCCGGCGCTCGATGTATTCGGGCGCCATGTAGGCCGGGGTGCCGCTCAGTTCGTCCCGGCTGTCGCTGGGCGCATCGACCCGGGCAGCAATGCCGAAGTCCATGACCCGGGGCGTACCGTTTTCGTCGATCAGGATGTTCGAGGGCTTCAGGTCACGGTGAATGATGCCCCGGGCGTGGGCGTGGGCCACCGCATCAAGCACCGGCCGCAGGATGGACAGTGCCTTGAGTACCGGTAGCGCCCCGCCCTGGCGCAGGCGCTCGGCGAGATTCTGGCCGGGCACCAGTTCGAAGACGAGGAAAATGTCCCCGCCCTCCTCGCCGGCTTCGAAAATGGGCACGATATTGGCGTGGCGCAACTGGCTGACCGCCCGCGCCTCGTCGAGCAGCACCTTGTTCTGCGCCGGATCCGGGCGCGTGAAATGCAAGGTCTTGATCGCGACTTCCCGCTGCAATTGCGGGTCGAAACCGCGATAGACCGTGCTCTGCGCACCCCGCCCCAATTCGCCGCGAATTTCGAAGCGGCCGATTTTCCGGATCATTATTCGATGTCTTCCGTCCAGGCCAGACGGGGAATCCCGTCTGCCCCGCCCCACACGATGGCGTTCTGTCCATAATCTTCCGCCAGTGCGAGCGCATCCTCAAGTGCAATATCGGGTACGAAGCAACTTTCCTCGACCGGCCAATCCCCGCTGTCGGCGACGTTTTCGGCGGCATAGGGTTCGTAGTTGCCTTCCAGCAGGTCGCATTCGAGCGCCGACTGCCGCTCGGCGTTGCGCCCGGCATCGGCCTTTTCGCCGCCGGGATTGCAGGCGGTGATGATGGCAAAGCCCGTCTCGCCGCGCCCGGCCAGCCATTCGGCCAGCGCCGGGCAAGCCGCATCGATGCGCAGTTCGAAACTCCCGGCCGGCAGGAACAGCCGGTAGCTTGTTGCCCGATAGGCCTTTTCCAGTTCAGCGCGTTTCGTCATCGCCCTCTCCCCCGATCAGTTTTTCCGCATCGTCGGCCGGCAAGGCCTCGACGTCCTTGAGTTTTCTCGACAACTGGCGCGTCCGCGTTTCGGCTCGGACGATGCTGTTGCTCGCCTCCTCCAGCTTCTTGCGGGTATGCGCCAGCGCCTCGCCGAACTTGCCGAACTCGCCCTTGACCGCCCCGAGCACGGCCCATACCTCGGCCGAGCGCTGCTCGATGGCCAGCGTCCGGAAACCCATCTGCAGGCTGTTGAGCAGGGCCGCCAGCGTGGTCGGCCCGGCCAGGCTGACCCGGTATTCGCGCTGCAGCAGTTCGGCCAGTCCGGGCCGGCGCAGCGCCTCGGCGTACAGCCCCTCGACCGGCAGGTAGAGCAGCGCGAAATCGGTGGTGTGCGGCGGCGCCACGTATTTGTCGCGGATGCTGCGCGCCTCCAGCTTGAGCCGCGTCTCGATGGCTTTCGCCGCAGCCTCGACAGATTCCGGATCCTGAGCGTCAATCAGTCGCTGGTAATCCTCGATCGGGAACTTGGCATCGACCGGCAGCCAGACGACCTCGGCCTCCGCCCGCCCCGGCAGACGGATGGCGAAATCGACGCGCTCGTTGCTGCCCGGCCGGGTGGCCACGTTGGCCGCATACTGGGCCGGCGTCAGCAACTGTTCGAGCAAGGCTGCCAGCTGAACTTCGCCCCAGGTACCGCGGGTCTTGACGTTGCTCAGCACGCGCTTGAGATCGCCGACCCCGGCCGCCAGGTTCTGCATTTCGCCCAGACCGCGATGCACCTGCTCCAGCCTGTCACTGACCAGCTTGAAGGAATCGCCCAGACGCTGCTCCAGCGTCGCATGCAGTTTCTCGTCGACGGTACGGCGCATTTCCTCGAGCTTGCCGGCATTGTCGGCCTGCATCGCACCGAGACGGCTCTCGACGCCAGTACGCAGACGCTCGAAGCGCTCGTCCAGGCCAAGCGAGAAACGGTTCAGTTCGCGAGCAAAGGCCTCCAGGCGTTCGGCCTGCAAGGTGCCGAGCTGGCCCATCTGGGTACTGACGGCCTGACCGAGCAGGCTGGCCGACTGGGCGCGCTCCTCCCGGTCGCGGAAGGATTCCTCGGCATCCTCGCGCCGCCCGCGCGCCATTTCCTCGCGCAGTTCGCGCTCCAGCCGCGCCAGCCCACGTTCGAGACTGTCGCGCAGTTCGCTCAGCGAGCGGGCATCGTCAGCCGGCCGCGTCGCCCGCCAGAGCAGCACCACCTGCAGCAGGATGACCACCATCACCCCGATCGGCAGGGCCAGCGCCATGGTTTCGCTCATTGACTCACCTCAGCGAAAATTCGACCCGCCCGCCTTGCCCGGACGCCTTGCCCGACTTCGGCGGCACCAGGAATATCTGCCCGGGCGCCACCTTGCCCTGCTCAAGCAACCAGGCCTGGACCTGCTCGGCGCGCACCCGCGCCAGCTGCCCCAGATCGGCGTCGGAGGCCGGCAAATGGGTCAGCAGGAGCTTTTCCATTTCCTCGACCGGCAATTCCTTCTGCAGGCCGATGAAGTTCCTCGGCTTGGGGAATTTCGCCGCCTTGTACACCCGCGCCAGATAAGCCGGATATTCGGCCGGCTCGATGCTGGTGGTTTCCGCATCCTTGCCCTGCTTGCGCAGATCGGCGAGCTTTTCCCGCTGCATCGCCTGCTCGATGGCGAAACGCTTCAGTCCTTCGCGATCGGTTTCCGGGTCGGCGTGGCCGGTGATATCCAGTTTCAGCGCGCTGCGATCGTTGAGCGCCCGCGCCAGCGCCTCCAGCTTCTTGCCGGCCGCTGCATCGATCTGCGTCTGCCCCGGCGCGAACGCCAGGGTCGACAATTCCTCGCCGTCGCCGAACATCGAACCGAGCAGCGCGAACGGCGAGGTCACCGCCTTGACGAACAGGTTGACGATGACCTTGACGATCACCCCGCCGAGCGAAAACTGGGGATCGTCGAGCGAACCGGAGATAGGCAGGTTGATGTCGATTTCGCCGCGATTGTTGCGCAACAGTGCAATTGCCAGGTTCACCGGCAGACTGGTGGCATCGGGGCTGTCCACACGCTCGCCGAGCGTGAGCTGATCGAGGAACAGGCCGTTGCTGGCGGTCAGTTGCTGGTTTTCCAGCTTGTAGACCAGGTTCAGCGACAGTTTGCCCTTGTCGATCAGGTAACCGGCGTATTTGCCCGAATACGGCGAAAACCCGGTCAGGTCCACATCCTTGACTTCGGCCTTGAGGTCGAGAAAGGACTTGGCCGCCAGCGGATTGAGCTTCGCGCTGATCGATACCGGCGCCGCCCTGCCGTAACTGCCGCTCAGTTCGAGTTCGGCCACCGTGCCATCAACCGACGACAGACCGGTCACCCGGCCGCCGAGTTTGCCGAGGTCGACCGTGTAATTCGGGCGGACGAAACGGTCGGAAAAGTTCACCATCCCGTTGTTCAGCGTCACCCTGGCAATGTTCAGGGGCAGCGGCGCCTTCTCCGTTGCCGCTACCGCCGAGGTCTCGGCCTCTGCCACCGGGGCGGCCGGCTGACGGACGATGTCGGCCAGATTCAGGCGACCGGCTTCGTTGAGGATCAGGCGGGAATAGAAATCGCTGAGGGCAATTTCGCGGATGTCGATACGCATCGGGTCAAGCCGGAAGTCGATGCCGCCCAGATGCAGCGACTTCCACTTCAGGAAATCGGCCTTGTTCTCGGAATCGACCAGCAACAGGTTGCCCAGCGTCGCCGATCCCTTGTAGCCGGCCAGCAGGCGCCCCCGTTCCAGGCGCAGGGCGGCGTCGCCTTTGGCGGAAAGCTGTCCGCGCTGCAGCAGGACATTGAGAAACTGTCCCGAATAGCCCTGCAGCGAAGTCAGCGGTATCGCCTGCCCGTCGATCTTCAGATTGCTGGCAAAAGGTTCGGCCTGCAGATCCCCATCGACCGACAGCTTGCCCTGCTTGTTGACCGTCGCCTGCAGCGACAGCCGGCCCTTTTCGTTGGGCAGGTTGCCCAGGCCTTCGCCACGCAGGCTCAGCCCTTCAATCAGCTGGACGGCGACCGGCTGTACCGAACGGTCTTCGAAGCGCAGCCCGAGATCGTCGACCGCCAAGCTGCCGACACGGGCCAACCAGGGTGCCGATGCCGGCGGCTGCCCGCGCTTGCCGGAGGGCTTCAAGCGCGGCGGCATCAGCCATTCGATTTCGCCATCGGCGTTGCGCTGAAGCGCGATGCGGGCGCCGGGATTGCTGACTTCGCCGATATCGATGCGCTGTCCGGCCAGGTCGACGCGAACCGCCTTCACGGCCAGGCCGGGCAGTTGCAACTGCTCGCCGAAATCGATTTGCGCGCCGGCCTCGATCACTTCGACGGCACTCAGTTTTTCATCCAGCGGGCCAAGGCGCGCCGAGAAACGGCGGATTTCGCCGTTGACCGGTTTGCTGCCGGACGAATCGCGCCAGCGCAGGGTCGCGTCGTTCAAGGCGAATTCGCCCAGCGACCAGTGCAGCGGGGCGGCCGCCGGTGCCGCGGAGGTGCCGGCGGCCGGTGCCGTCGACAGGCGTTCGGCCAGCGTCAGCAGGTTCAACTCGCCAAGACGATTGACCGAGAGATCGAGTTCCAGCCCGTCCAGTCCCAGCCGCTGCACGACGAACTGCCGGTTGAACGGATCGATCCGGGACAGTTCAACGGCAAGCGCTTTCCAGGCCAGCAGCGCCTGACCGTCGTCCTGTTGCAACTGCAGGTCGGCCAGACGGGCATTGCCGACGAACACCAGCGAGTTAACCCCCCCCGGCAGTTCCTGGAACACCGCCCGGATTTGCGAATCCAGACGCGCCGCAGCGATTTTCACCGGGAGACCGGCCGGCAGATAGGGCTGCAGCTGGGCCAGGTCGAAGCCGGCCAGGTCGAACCGGAGTTCGCTCTCGCGCCCGTCGGCAAAAGGCGTGGTCTGGCCGTCGAGACGGAAGGACGAACCATTGACGTTGGCCGACAGCATCGGCTGGACCAGAATCTCGGCCTGGTAGGGCAGGCTGGACAGGAAAGGCAGCGACAGGTTGAGGTCGGTCACGACGAACTCGCGCTCGCGCGGACGATCGGCAAAGCGGATGCTGGCGCCGACCAGCTGGATGTTGTTCAGGGAAAAACGGGGCGGCGTCTTGTCCGGTGTTTCGTCCGGTTTCATCCACTGCTCGAGCAGATCGGAAATGTCGTATTGCCCTTCGCCGGTGCGCGCCACCGCAACGCGCAGACCGGCCAGCCGGATTTCGTCGATGACCACCGCCAGTTTGAACAGCGAGGCCGCCGAAAGATTGACGTAAAGCTCGTCGAACGCAGCCTGTTCGTTACCGCCGCGCACCACCGAGAGACCGTTGACGGTGACCGACAGCACCAGCGGATTGATCGCCAGGTCGTCGATCCGGACCTCGCCATTCAGTGCCTTCGCCAGTTGTTTTTCCAGAACCGATTCGAGCACCGGAGGCGCCAGGAAAAACCCGGCGGCCAGCAAAACCGCCAAGCCCCCCAGAACACGCTTCCCCTGGCGGCGACTGCTCGGCCGGCTGGCAAATCCACGTAAGGTTGACAGCTTTGACAACACCGACTGAAGCGCTTTGGACATGGTAATCTTGGCGAAAAATTTGACTCAACAAGTCCGCACAAGCGGACATACAGGCGAACAGCAACAATGAAGTGGATTATCGACGATATCAGGCGTGGTTGGGCGCAATTGCACAAGGCGCAAACGCAGCTGACGATTTTCCTGATCACGCTATTTGGCGGTCTGGTTTACCTGATTGCCGGTTATGCCTTCCGGACCGACAGCATCCTCTCCTACCTGCGGATCACCCGGGGCGGCTGCCGGACCATGGACAACGGCCTGATTATCGCCCTGTTCTCGGGCATGATCTTCTTCTCGCTGACCGCCATCCTGACCATCGGGGAGGTCCAGCGCCTGTTCCAGGCCCGGCAGCGCGGCGCCTGGCTTGAGGCCGGCCGGGCGCTGCGCTGGAGCATTTTCTGGGGTTGCTGCGCCGTCGGAATCTGCATCATTGCCCTGCTATTCTTCAAGGCCAACTGTTACTGACTGCCCATGCGCAAGAACCGGGTTTCCGTCGTCATCGTTGACGACAACGACATGATGCGGACCATCCTGCGCGGCATCCTGCGCGGCGAGGAATACGACGTCGTCGGCGAAGCCCGTAACGGCGCCCTGGCGGTCGAAGTGGTCGAACGCATGAAACCGGACATCGTCTGCATGGATGTGCTGATGCCGGAAAAGAACGGACTTGAGGCGATGATCGAGATCAAGCAGTCGCTGCCGGAGACCGAATTCATCATGATCACCGGCAGTGCCGACCCGGAAACCGTTCAGGATGCGATCATGAACGGCGCCGGCGGCTTCATCGTCAAGCCTTTCAACGCGGCGCGCGTGCTCGACGCCCTGAAGAAGGCCGCCACCCGGGTCCGCCAGCGGCGCTAGAAAACGTTGCGCCAGGCGCGCAAGGCGGCGAACACCGATACCGGCGTATCGTCCGCCGCGCCCTGCGCCCGAGCCGCCGCAATGACCGCCGGCACCTGGCAGCGCAGGAAGGGATTGGTCAGGCGCTCCTCGCCCAGCCGCAAGGGCACGGTCGCCTGACCGGCGGCACGTAGCGCCGCCACCCGCTGCCCCCTGGCCTGCACGTCGGCATTGTCCGGCTCGACCGCAACAGCGAACGGTAGGTTCATCTGCGTGTACTCGTGAGCGCAGTAGATGCGTGTTTCGTCCGGCAAGGCCGCGATGCGGGCCAGCGAGTCGCTCATCTGCGCCGGTGTGCCCTCGAACAGCCGCCCGCAACCGGCACCGAACAAGGTATCGCCGCAGAACAAGGCGCCCGGCGCCAGGTAGGCCAGATGCCCCAGCGTATGTCCGGGAACGGCCAGCACCTCGACCGGAACGCCGAGCACATCGAGGCGTTCGCCGCCGCGCAGGGGGCGGGTCCGCCCTGTGATAGACTCATCGGCCGGTGCAAAGACCTCGCACGGCCGGTGGGCCAGCAATTCGGCAATACCGCCCTGATGGTCGGCGTGATGGTGGGTGATCAGGATGCCGCCGAGTTCCAGGCCGTCGGCCGCCAGTCGTTGCAGCACCGGTGCCGCGTCGCCCGGATCGACGACGAAGGCCTGACGGTCACGGCGGAGCAGCCAGATGTAATTGTCCTTGAAGGCGGGAATGAGCGAGATTTCGAACATGCCGGAACTATCGAACCAGAGCGCCCGGATGTCAAATCGTGAACTGGATGCCTGGCTGGCGTCGCCGCAGGGGCGCTACGTGCTCGACTGGGAAATCCGCCAGATCGACGAGACCGTCCCCAACATCTTCGGTTTCAACGCCCTGCAGATCGGCCTGCCACAGTGCGACCTGCTGCGCGCCAACCGGATGGCGCTGCGCATCCGCATCGGCAGCGGCGAATCGGTCGCCATCGCCTGTTCGCCGGCCGCCCTGCCGATTGCCGGGCAAAGCGTCGATCTGGTGGTACTGCCGCATGTGCTGGAATTCGCCGACGATCCCCACCAGATCCTGCGTGAGGTCGAACGCATCCTGATCCCCGAGGGACAACTGATCATCACCGGCTTCAATCCGCTGTCGCTGTGGGGCCTGAAAAAGCAGGCCAGGCGCGGTAGCGGTTTCCCCTGGAACGGCAGCTACCTGTCGCCGACCCGGCTGAAGGACTGGCTCAAGCTGCTCGGCTTCGAGGTCGATCGCGGCAGTTTCGGCTGCTATGCCCCGCCCTGCGAGCAGCAGAAATGGCTGCAGCGCTGGGGCTTCACCGAAAGCGCCGGCCGCCGCTGGTGGAAATTTTCCGGCGCCGTCTATATGCTGCGCGCCGTCAAGCGGGTGCACGGCATCCGCCTGATCACCCCCAACTGGCGCAAGAAGACCGTACGCGCCAAAGCCCTGCGTCCGGTCGCGCAAAAGGAGCAACATGGCGACTGAAATCGTCGACATCTACACCGACGGCGCCTGCCGCGGGAATCCCGGCCCCGGCGGCTGGGGTGCCATCCTGCGCGCCGGCGGTCACGAGAAGGAACTGTGGGGCGGCGAAGCTACCACCACCAACAACCGCATGGAACTGCTGGCAGTGATCCGCGCCCTCGACGCGATGAAGCGCCCGGTCAAGGCGCGCGTGCATAGCGACTCGCAATACGTGCTCAAGGGCATCAGCGAGTGGATTCACGGCTGGAAGCGCAACGGCTGGAAAACCGCCGACAAGAAGCCGGTCAAGAACGCCGACCTGTGGCAGTTGCTCGACGAACAGGCGCGCCGCCACCAGCTCGAATGGATCTGGGTCAAAGGCCACGCCGGCCACCCGGAAAACGAGCGCGCCGACGCGCTGGCCAACCGCGGCATCGATGAATTGAAGGAAACGGCATGAGACAGATCGTCCTCGATACCGAAACCACCGGCCTCAACCCGCGTGACGGCCACCGCATCATCGAAGTTGCCTGCATCGAGATGGTCAACCGGCGGCTGACCGGGCATCACCTGCATAAATACATCAATCCAGAGCGCGAAATCGACGCCGGCGCCCAGGCGGTGCACGGCATCTCGCTCGAATTCCTCGCCGACAAGCCGAAATTCGCCGACATCGCCGACGAATTCCTCGAATTCATCAACGGCGCGCAGCTGATCATCCACAACGCGCCCTTCGACCTCGGCTTCCTCAACGCCGAACTCGACCGGCTCGGCCGGGTCCCGGTCGAAACGATCTGCAGCGGCGTCATCGACACCCTGCGCGAAGCCAAGGAACTGCATCCGGGCAAGCGCAACAGCCTGGACGCGCTGTGCGAACGCTACGAGATCGACAACTCCAGCCGCACCCTGCACGGCGCCCTGCTCGATACCGAACTGCTGGCCGAGGTCTACCTGGCCATGACCCGTGGCCAGAACGCGCTGATGATCGAACCCGAGGAGGCGCCGCGCGCCCTGCTCGGCGCCGACGGCAAGGTCCATCAGCGCAAGCCGCTGGTCGTGCGACGCGCCAGCGACGACGAAGTGGCGGCACACGACGCGGTGCTGGCTGCCATCGACAAGGAATCCAAGGGCAACTGCCTGTGGCTGCCCAAAGCCGCCGCCGAAGCCACCGGCTGATCTCATGCTGCCCGTCTCCCTGCTGCTCTGGCTGATTGCCGAACTGGCCATCTACTACCACCTGGCGCTGGGACCGGGCGGTCTGCCGGCACCGGCCGCCGGACTGGCCGCCATACTGACCCTGCTGTTCGCCCGCGCGCTGCAGAATGCCGGTCTCTGGTTGCTGGCCCGCCGCCATCAGGCACCCGGACAGAAACCGGGACTGCGCATCATGGTCGGCGAGTATCTCGCCTTCATCCGTACCTTCCTGCTGGTCCTGCCTTTCGAACGCCTGTGGATGCCGGCCGACCGGCTGGCGCCGATGGGTCGGGTGGTCCTGCTGGTCCATGGTTACGGCTGCAGCCGCGGCGTCTGGTACCGCCTGCGCCGGCGCCTGGAAAATGCCGGCTGCACGGTAGCCACGGTCAGCCTGTTCCCGCCCTTCATCAGCATGGGCCGCATGGTGCCCCTGCTCAACGAACGCATCGAGGCTGTCTGCCGCCAGACCGGCGCCAAGAAACTGACCCTGGTCGGTCACAGCATGGGCGGACTGATCTGCCGCTCCTACCTCGCCCGCCATGGCAACGAACGAGTCGCCGCACTGATCACGCTGGCAACGCCCAACACCGGCACCGAGCTCGCCCGTCTCGGCGTCGGCCAGAATGCCCGCGAAATGCAGCCGGACTCCCTCTGGCTGCGCGACATGGCGGCGGAAAAGACGACGGTCCCGACCATCGCCTACTGCAATCCCTGCGACAATTACGTCTATCCCCATGACCACCAACGGCTGCCCGGCGCCCACAACGTGGACCTGCCGCCGATCGGCCATCTCGCCATGCTTTACGACCGCCGCGTCGCCGACCTCGTCGTAGACGCGTGCACAACTCCGGAACGCCGCTCATGACCCGTCCAGTGACCGATACCGCCCGCGCCCAGGCGCAGGACCTGCTCGACTTCATCGATGCCAGCCCGAGCCCCTGGCATGCCGTCGCCACCTGCAAGCAACGCCTGCTGGCCGCCGGCTTCGTCCGCCTGGAGGAATTCGATCGCTGGCAACTGGAAGCCGGCGGCCGTTATTTCGTCATCCGCGGCGGTTCGTCGATCATCGCCTTCACCATCGGCAGCCAGCCGCTGGCCGAGACCGGCCTGACCATGATCGGCGCCCATACCGACTCCCCCGGGCTACGCCTGAAGCCGCGCCCGGCGGAAAATGCCAACGGCCTGGTCCGGCTCGGCGTCGAAGTCTATGGCGGACCGATCCTGGCCACCTTTGCCGACCGCGACCTTGGCCTGGCCGGCCGGGTCATGGTGCGTAACGATGTCGGCATCGAAAGCCGGCTGGTCCATATCGACAAACCGCTGCTGCGCCTGCCCAACCTGGCCATCCACATGAACCGCGAGGTCAACGAAGGCGGGCTGAAATTCAATAAACAGACCGAACTGCCCTTGCTGCTGGGCATCGGCGACGACGCGCAAACGGCCGACGCGCAGTTCCGCCGGCCGCTGGCCGACGCGCTGGGCGTCGCCCCGGAAAACCTGATGACCTGGGAACTGGCCGCCTGCGACACGCAGAAAGGCAGCTTCTGGGGCGCTGACGGCGAATTCATCGCCAACAGCCAGCTCGACAACCTGGCCTCCTGCCACGCCGCGCTGAGCGCATTGCTGGCGGTAGACCATCCCAGCCAGACCTGCCTGGTCGCCCTCTTCGACCACGAGGAAGTCGGCTCGGAAAGCGCCGCCGGCGCCGGTGGCAGCCTGGTCGGCGACGTGCTGCAGCGGCTCGCCGGCAACTTCGCCCTCGACGGCGAAGACCTGCGCCGCCTGCTTGCCCGCAGCTACTTCATCAGCGCCGACATGGCCCATGCCTGGAACCCGAACTTCCCGTCGGCCTACGAACCCGGGCACCGGGTCCTGGTCAATGCCGGCCCGGTGATCAAGCACAACTGCAACCAGCGCTACAGCACGGGCGCCGACACGGCGGCGCTGTTCATGGCCATCTGCGAACAGGCCGGCGTCCCCTGCCAGCAATACGCGCATCGCACCGATCTCGGCTGCGGCAGCACCATCGGCCCCATCGTCGCCGCCCGCCTGGGCATCCCCAGCGTCGATGTCGGCGCGCCGATGTGGGCCATGCACAGCATCCGCGAAAGCGCCGGCGTCATCGACCATGCCGACATGATCGCCGCCATGACCGGCGCCTTCCGGCTCTAGACGCCGCGTTCGTCCATCCAGCGCCGCAGTTCGTCGGCCGGCAGCGGCCGGCTGAACAGGTAGCCCTGCATCACCGGGCAGCCGCGTTCGGCGAGGAATTGCCGCTGGATCTCGGTTTCGACGCCCTCGGCCACCACGTCCATGCCCAGGTCGCGGGCCAGTGACAGGGTGGCCATGGCAATCGCCACGTCTTCCTGATCGCCGGGTACATCCTTGACGAAACTGCGGTCGAGCTTGAGGCGGCGGATCGGCAAGCGCTTGAGGTAGGAGAGGCTGGAATAGCCGGTGCCGAAATCGTCCAGTGCCAGGCGGATGCCGAGCTCGCGCAACTGGTTCATGCGCGCCAGCACTTCCGGCGTCGGCTGCATCAGCGCGCTTTCGGTCAGTTCCAGTTCCAGGCCGGCCGGGTCGGCACCGGTATCGGCCAGGATGCGGCGGACGTCATCGACGAAACCGCTCTGGCGGAACTGCAGGGCGGAGATATTGACCGCCATCAGCAGGTCCAGTCCCCGGGCCTGCCAGGCGGCAAGTTGTCGCGCCGCGGTCGCCAGCACCCAGTTGCCGAGCGGCAGGATCAGGCCGCTTTCCTCGGCCACGCCGATGAACTGGACCGGTTGCAGCAGGCCGAGTTCCGGATGCTGCCAGCGCACCAGCGCTTCGCAGCCGACCATGCGACTGTCGTCGGCACCGACCTGCGGCTGGTAATGCAGCACCAGTTCATGGCGCTCGATGGCCCGCCGCAGCGCGTTTTCGAGCATCAGGCGCTCGAGCGCATGCACGTCCATTTCCGGCTTGAAATAGTGATAGGTATTGCGCCCCTGGTCCTTGGCGCAGTACATCGCGACGTCGGCGTGCTTGAGCAGCGTGCTGACGTCCTCCCCGTCACTGGGGAATACGGCGATGCCGATGCTGGTCGACACGGTCAGTTCATGGCCCTCGATGGACATCGGCGCCTGCAGCGCGGAAATCAGCTTGCGGGCGACCACGGCGGCGGTCTCCGGATGTTCGAGATGCGGCAGCAGGACGACGAACTCGTCACCGCCCAGGCGGGCCAGGAAGTCGTTCTCGCGCAGGCAGGCTGAGAAGCGGCGGGCGACGCCGGACAGCAGCTGATCGCCGACCGGATGGCCAAGCGAATCGTTGACCGACTTGAAATGATCGAGATCGAGGAACAGTACTGCCAGGCCCTCGCTCAGACGCGAGGCGTTGCGCAATTCCTGATGCGCCCGTTCGTTCCATTGGGTACGGTTGGGCAGACCGGTCAGCACATCGTAGTGGGCGAGGAAGGCGATGTGTTCCTCGGCGGCGCGGGCCGCCGTCACGTCCTGTGCGGTACCGCGGATGCGCACGCCGCCACCGGCGCGCTGATCGCTTTCGATGCGGAAATGCAGGCGGGTGCCGATCGCCCCCGAGACCGCCAGACGGCAATCGAAAGCCGCCTGCCCCGGGGCCTCGGCGAGTTGTTCCAGCGCCCGCTGCAGGCTGGCCCGGTCGTCCGGATGCACCCGGTTCAACAGGTCGTCAGAAACGATCCGTCCGTGTTCGGACAAGCGCATGATCCTGCGCAGTTCCTCCGAACAATGGCATTCGTCGCTACCCGGCAGGATTTCCCAACTGCCCAGCCGGGCAATGCGCTGCGCCTGGACCAGTTCCTCCTGCTGCTCGACCAGTTGGCGACCGGCGTCGGCCAGTTGCTGGGTACGCTCGTCGACCAGGCGTTCGACGCGCCGCGCGCGGCCGCTGGTCAGCAACAGGAAGGCGCCCAGCACCGCCGTGGTCAACAGGCCGATGGCCAGCGTCAACCACACGCCCCAGCTTCGCAGATTCACCAGATAGGTATCGGTAGCGGCAATTTTCAGCTGCCAGCTGCGTCCGGCGAAATCCACCGTATCCTGCCAATGCATGCGCCGCGCCAGCCATTCCGGCCGCTCGCAGCCCCCCGGACCGAACAGCCGCTGCCCCTGGGCGTCATGATCGATCAGGCAAAGCTCCAGCCCCTTCTCCATCTCGCGGCCCAGCGTGGCGTTGAGGGCGTCGTCCATGCGGAACACCCCCGAGATCATGCCGACCTGACGCGCCGGAGAACCTGAGAACACGGCGTGATAGACCACGACACCGCGCTGTTCGCCCTTTTCCTGAACCAGACGGATCGAAGCCGAGGCCACCGGCAACCGGCTTTCCCGGGTGCGCCGGGCGGCGATTGCCGTCTGTTCGAGCACCAGCGGGTCGAGACCGACGACGCTGCGATTGCTGGCCAGCGGTTCGACGAACAGGATGGGCAGGTACTCGGCACGCGACTCGACGACGTAGGTTCGCCCCGAGGGGTCGCGCCCGAGAATGGCGAAATCCGGGATGCCCGAAGCGCGTACCGCACGCTCGAAAGCCGGCCGCCGGGCCTCGGTCACCAGCGGGCTCCAGCCGAAATTCTGCGTTCCCGGATAGCGCTCGAGCAAAGGCGTGACGAATTCCCGCCAGGTCACCGCGTCGAGTGCCGGATGCACGGTAGCCAGACGCTCCAGGGCCTGCATCTGGTCAAGTTGTGCGTCGAGGCGCTTGCGCACCAGGCTGGCCATGTGTCCGGCATCGCGATTGACCCGGGACTGCAGACGCCGCTCCTCCCAACTGCTGACCTGGATGAAGGTGGCCGCGAGAACGGCCAGCGCGATCAGCATCGGTACCGCCACGTTCAGGCGGCGGCTGCGCCAGTCGGCGGCCGGCTGGCCGAAAAAGACCATCAGCAGCGGCACCATGATCAGCACGCCGAGCGTATCGCCGGCCCACCAGTTCATCCAGGTGAAGGCTGCGTCGTTGGGCGCGATCCCCTGCATCAGGTAAATCGCGAGGGTGCCCACCGACGGGCTGATCAGCGCACCGACGGGCGCGACGACCAGCATGAAGGCGAGGATGCTCTCCTGGCTGTCGAGCGGGTTGTTGCGCCCAAGCAGGCGCAGTGCCAGGCGATAGCCGAACCACGCCTGGAAGGTTGCGCCGGCGGCTGAAAGCGCGAGCATCGGCCAGACGTTGCCGCTGAAACCGCTCTGCATGGCGGCCGCGATCTGCACGGCCAGCGAACCGAAGAAAATGCCGGGCAGGCTGCGCGGACCATGGACCAGCATGGCGGCCAGCGCGATCCCGGCAGGCGGGAACAGCGGGGCCGCGTACCCCGGCGGTACGGCAATCTGCAACGCCAGCCAGCCGGTCAGCGCATAAATCAGGGCGAGCAGCAAATTGCCGCGCAAGAAACCAGACATCGAGAACCTGTAACAGTTGTGCATGAGCTGCAGGAGATTATAGGCGTCCGACGAGCGCCCCCCTGCGACAATCTGACGCAGCAGAGCATAACGCAGCGCGCCGCAAATCGCCGATAATTCGGCGATGCCGATTCTCTATCACGCCGCCGACAGCAAGGAGTACCTGGTCAATCTGCGCCGCCTGTTCGCGCTGCGCTGGGCCATGCTGGCGCTGATGGCGCTGACCGTGCTGATCGCTCCCGGCCTGCTCGATCTCGTCCTGCCGCAGCCGGCGATGCTTGCCATCCTGGCCGTCGCCGCCGTGCTCAATGCGCTCGGCCACCGGCACGCCGGCCGCCAGCAATCGGCCACGGCGCATGAGCTGTTCAGCCAGCTGCTGCTCGACATCTGCACCCTGTCGGCGCTGCTGTTCTTCAGCGGCGGCGCCACCAACCCGCTGGTCTCGCTGCTGCTGCCGCCGGTGGCCATCGCCGCACTCGGCCTGCCGCGCCATCTGGTGACCCTGGTCGGCGGCGCAGCCATTCTCGCCTACTCGCTGTTGATGCTGTTCTACCTGCCGCTGCCGATCACCGATGTCAGCCGGGCCACCCAGTTACACCTGATCGGCATGTGGCTGACCTTCACCGTCTCGGCCATCCTGATCGGCTGGATCATCCTGCGCATGAGCCAGTTGATCCGCGACCGCGACGCCGAACTGGCCGAGGCCCGGGAACAGGCCCTGCGCGACGAGCGGGTGACCGCGATGGGCACGCTGGCCGCCGGTGCCGCACACGAACTGGGCACGCCGCTGGCGACGATGTCGCTGATCGTCGGCGAACTGGCCGGCTTCCGGCAGCTGCCGGAAGCCGTCAGGGAAGACCTGGCCCTGCTGCGCCAGCAGATCGCCGCCTGCAAGGAAATCGTCGGCGGCCTGGCCCGGCGCGCCGACGCTGCCCGGAACGACACCCCGGAGCAGCAAGCCTGCGACCGCTGGCTCGACCGCCTACGCCAGAAATGGCATGCGTTGCGCCCGCAGACGAGCAGCAAGCTGGTCGTCGGCAGCGCCGGACCGGCACCGCAGATCGCCATCGACCCGCGCCTGGAACAGGCCCTGCTCAACCTGTTCAACAATGCCGCCAACGCCTGCCCGCAGACGCTGGAAATCACCCTGAACTGGGACCGGCAGAATCTGAGCATTGCCATCCGCGACCGGGGTCCCGGCTTTCCGCCGGCGGTGCTGGCACTCGGCGGCCGGCAGGAACTGCCGGCGCACGAGGGCGGCAGCGGCGTCGGCCTGATGCTGACCGCCACCGCCATCGGCCAGCTCGGCGGCCGGCTGGAGTTGAGCAACCCCGACGACGGCGGCGCCCTGGCCCGCATCGTCCTGCCCATTGCAGAAAACCCATGACGCCTCCGATCCTGGTCATCGACGACGACCCGACCTTCAACGGCATCCTGGTACGTACGCTGACCCGGCGCGGCCTGCCGGCCATCGGCACGGTCGACGGCGACGAAGCCCTGCGCCTGGCCCGCGACCACGGCGTCCGGCGTGCGGTACTCGACCTCAACCTGGGCGGCATGTCCGGCCTGCTGTTGATTCCGCGCCTGCTCGACATCGATGCGAGCATGCGCATCGTCATCCTGACCGGCTACGGCAGCATCGCCACCGCCGTCGAGGCGGTCAAGCGCGGGGCCACGCAATACCTGACCAAGCCGGTGGAAATCGAAGCCATCCTTGCCGCCTTTGCCGACGAAATGCCGTCTGAAGCCCTGAGCACGCCGGAAGAGCCCCTGTCGGTCGATCGCCTGGAATGGGAGCACATCCAGCGCGTGCTGACGGAAAACGACGGCAATATTTCGGCCACGGCACGCGCCCTGAAAATGCATCGACGCACGCTGCAACGCAAGCTGGCCAAGCATCCG
This sequence comes from uncultured Azonexus sp., assembly GCF_937982035.1. Classification (NCBI taxonomy): domain Bacteria; kingdom Pseudomonadati; phylum Pseudomonadota; class Betaproteobacteria; order Rhodocyclales; family Azonexaceae; genus Azonexus; species uncultured Azonexus sp. The sequence goes on along the minus strand of NZ_CALJNI010000001.1, from coordinate 145,622 downwards.
GTACGCGCCTGACGCAAGCTGTTTACGGATCATCGAATTAATCAATCCGTAAAAACCGAAACGTTTCTTACCCGTCACAGTGTTGGCGAATCAAGAAGCTGCCGCTTATACTGCCCCTTCCACAGCCTGACCGTGGTCTCCTCACCCCCGCAGTCGTACCGTTCCAACCCCGTGTCCTCCGGATCGTGAGCCCATGAGCCTTGCCCTGATTGTCATTCTCCCCTTCCTCGGGGCCATCCTCCCTGCGCTGATGATTCGTGCCGGGCGAAACGCCTGTGCGACCAGCACCTTCACCGTCACGCTGCTCGCCTTCCTGCTGCTGATGACGCATGCGCCGGCCGTGTTCCGCGGCGAAGTGCTGCAGGCGCGCTGGGAATGGGTTCCCCAACTCGGCCTCAACGTCAATTTCTTCCTCGACGGCCTGGGCTTCTTCTTCGCCAGCCTGATCCTCGGCATCGGCCTGCTGATCATCGCCTACGCCCGCTTCTATCTGGCCAAGGAAGATCCGATGGGCAGCTTCTACAGCTACCTGCTGCTCTTCCAGGGCGCCATGGTCGGCATCGTGCTGTCGGACAACATCCTGCTACTGCTGATCTTCTGGGAACTGACCAGCCTGTCGTCCTTCCTGCTCATCGGCTACTGGAAACACCTGCCGGAAGGCCGCCAGGGCGCGCGCATGGCGCTGACCGTGACCGGCGCCGGCGGCCTGTCGATGATCGCCGGCATGCTGATCCTCGGCCACATCGCCGGTTCCTACGACCTGTCGATGATCCTGCAGCACAAGGAAGCGATCCAGGCTTCGCCGCTCTACCTGCCGGCGCTGCTGCTGATTCTCGGCGGCTGTTTCACCAAGAGCGCGCAATTCCCCTTCCATTTCTGGCTGCCGCACGCGATGGCCGCACCGACGCCGGTGTCCGCCTACCTGCACTCGGCAACCATGGTCAAGGCCGGCCTGTTCCTGATGGCGCGCCTGTGGCCGGTACTCGCCGGTACCGACGAGTGGTTCTACCTGGTTGCCACCACCGGCCTGATCACCATGCTGATCGGCGCCTGGATCGCGCTTTTCAAGGACGATCTCAAGGGCCTGCTCGCCTTCTCGACGGTCAGCCACCTCGGCCTGGTCACCTTCCTGCTCGGCCTCGGGTCGCCGATGGCCGCCGTCGCCGCCGTCTTCCACATCCTCAACCACGCCACCTTCAAGGCGGCGCTGTTCATGAACGCCGGCATCGTCGACCACGAAACCGGCACCCGCGACATCCGGAAACTCGGCGGCCTAATGACACTGATGCCGATCGCCGGCACCCTGGCCACCATCGCTGCCGCGTCGATGGCCGGCCTGCCGCTGCTCAACGGTTTCCTGTCCAAGGAAATGATGCTTGAGGAAGCCGCGCACACGGCCTGGCTCGGCAACGACTGGATCGTGCCGGCACTGGCGACGCTGGCGGCATGCTTCTCGGTCGCCTATTCGTTCCGCTACATCGTCCATGTCTACTTCGGCAAGCCGGCCGGCACAACGCCTCGGCATCCGCACGACCCGCCGTTCGGCATGTGGGGACCGCCGGCCCTGCTGGTCGTCCTGGTCGTGCTGATCGGCCTGTTTCCGGCGACCATCGCCGGCCCGCTGGTCGCCACCGTTGCCGGCGCCGTCATCGGCGGGCCGCTGCCGGACTACCACCTGGCCATCTGGCACGGCCTGACACCGGCACTGGGCATGAGCGCGATTGCCGTCGCCGTCGGTCTGGGCCTGCTTGCTGGCTACATCAAGGTGCGCAAGCTGTGGTCGGCCGGCCCGCACCCGGAAGCCAAGGCCATGTTCCAGGCGCTGATCGCCGCCGCCGTCAGCCTGGCACAGAAAATCACCCATGGCCTGCACAACGGTTCGCTGCAGCGGCATCTGGCCTTCGCCATCGGCGCCGCCGTGGTCGTCGGTTTCGGCGCCTTTGCCGCCGCCAGCCATGCACCGGGTCAGCGCGAACTGCTACCGGCCGCACCGGTCGCCATCGTCGTCTGGCTGCTGCTGGTCGGTGCCACCATCGCCCTGGTTGCCCTGCACCGCCAGCGCCTGGTGTCGTTGATCGCCATCGGCGTCGTCGGCATGGTCGTGTCGCTGACCTTCGTCTATCTGTCGGCACCCGACCTCGCACTGACGCAGATTTCGGTCGAAGTCGTGACCGTCATCCTGATGCTGCTGGCGCTCAATTTCCTGCCCAAGGAAACGCCGGTCGAAAGCAGCGGCGGCCGGCGCCTGCGCGACGGCGTGATCGCCGCCCTGGCCGGCATCGGTGTCGGCGGCGCGGCCTGGGCAATTACCAGCCGCGATGGCTCGACGCTGTCCGGCTACTATCTGGAGCAGTCCGTCCCCGGTGGCGGCGGCACCAACGTGGTCAACGTCATTCTGGTCGATTTCCGGGGCTTCGATACCTTCGGCGAGATCATCGTCCTCGGCATCGCCGCGCTCGCCATCTATGCCCTGCTCGACGGTGCCACCCGTGGCGCCGTCGGCCGCAAGCTGGCCGCCTGGGTGCCTGACCAGGCGCGCGCCGCCGACCGTCACCCGCTGATGCTGGTGGTTGCCACCCGCGTCATGCTGCCGCTGGCGCTGATGGTCGGCGCCTTCATCTTCCTGCGCGGTCACAACGTGCCCGGCGGCGGCTTCATCGCCGGCCTGGTCGTCGCCATCGCGCTGATCATGCAGTACATGGCCAGCGGCTACAGCTGGGCGGCGCAACGGATGAAGATCGATTACCACGCCCTGATCGGTATCGGCGTGCTGATTGCCGCCGCCACCGGCATCGTTTCCTGGCTCGCCGACCACCCCTTCCTGACCAGCACCTTCGGCCATTTCCATCTGCCCGTCATCGGCGAATTCGAACTGGCGTCGGCGATGGCGTTCGATACCGGGGTTTTCCTCACCGTCATCGGTGCCACCATGCTGGCGCTGGCCAACCTGTCGCGCATCGGCGGCCTGGCCGAAGCGCCCCCGCCCCAGGAGGGGCCGATGGAACCTGATTTGAGCGTCAAGACGCCGGGAGGGCACTGACATGGAATTTCTCCTTTCCACCGCCATCGGCCTGCTCACCGCCGCCGGTGTTTATCTGGCCCTGCGCGCCCGGACCTGGCCTGTCGTGCTCGGGCTGACCATGCTCTCGTATGCGACGAACCTGTTCCTGTTCGCCACCGGTCGTCTGGTCCTCAACCAGCCACCGGTCATCTCGCCGGATGTCGTGGCTTACACCGACCCGCTGCCGCAGGCACTGGTCCTGACGGCCATCGTGATTTCCTTCGGCATGACCGCGGTGATCGTGGTCATGGCACTGCGTAGTTTCCTGGAGAGCGGCAGCGATCATGTCGATGGCCAGGACAAACCCGTCCCGGCGGAGAATCGCGAAACGACGGAGGGCCGCGCGTGAACCACTGGATCATCGCCCCCATCGTCCTGCCGGCCATCATGGCCCCCATCCTGCTGATGGGCGCTCGGCACGACATGGTGCTCGCCCGCATCTTTTCGATTGCCTCGACCGTTGCCTTGCTCGGCATCGCACTGGCGCTGACCGCCATGGTCAGCGACGGCACCATCCTGACCTACGCACTCGGCAACTGGGTGGCGCCTTTCGGCATCGTCCTCGTCGCCGACCGCCTGTCGGTGATGATGCTTGTCCTTACCGCCGTCCTCGCACTGGCCGTGCTGTTCTTCGCCATCGACGGCAGCGACCGTGAAGGCCGGCATTTCCATGCGCTCTACCAGTTCCAGTTGATGGGCATCAACGGTGCCTTCCTGACCGGCGACTTCTTCAACCTGTTCGTCTTCTTCGAAGTGCTGCTGATCGCCTCCTACGGACTGATGGTTCATGGCGGCGGCCCGGCCAGGGTCAAGGCCGGCGTCCAGTACGTGGCCATCAACCTGGTCGGTTCGACGCTGTTCCTGATCTCGGTAGGCATGATCTATTCCGTCACCGGCACGCTGAACATGGCCGATCTGGCAGTCAAGGTGCCGCACATCCCTGCCGGCGATCAGGCGCTGCTGCAGGCCGGCGCATTGCTGCTGCTGCTCGTCTTCTGCGTCAAGGCGGCACTGATACCGGTGCATTTCTGGCTGCCCGGCACCTATGCCAACGCACCGGCCGCCGTCGCCGCGCTGTTCGCGATCATGACCAAGGTCGGCGCCTACTGCGTGATCCGCCTTTACATCCTGGCCTTTGGCGCCGACGCCGGCGCCGCCACCTGGCTGGCGGCGCCCTGGCTGCTGCCGGCGGCGTTGCTGACCCTGGTCCTGGGCATGACCGGCGTGCTCGCCGCGCGCCGCCTGGGGCAACTCGCCGGCTTCGCGGTGATCGGATCGATGGGCCTGTTGCTGACCAGCGTCGCATTGTTCACGCCGATTGCACTGTCGGCCGCGCTGTACTACCTGCTGCACTCGACCCTGGCCGGCGCTGTCCTGTTCCTGATCGCCGATCTCGTCGCACGCCGCCGCCCCGGCCACGAGGATGGCCTGTCGGTCGCCCCGGGATTCACGCAACTCAAGCTGCTGGCCGGGTCTTTTTTCATCGCCGCCATTGCCGCCACCGGCATGCCGCCGCTGTCAGGCTTCATCGGCAAGCTGCTGATGCTCGACGCTGCCCTCGACAGCGTTCACGCCGCCGTCATCTGGACATTGGTGCTTGGCACTTCGCTGATCGCCATCATCGGCTTCGGCCGGGCCGGCAGCACGCTGTTCTGGAAGAGCACCGGCGAACCCGGCAGTTTCCCGGAGCATGCGCAAAGCAACAGCCTGTCGCTGATTGCCATCGGCCTGCTGCTCGCCGGCTGCGTCGCGCTGACCCTGTTCGCCGGCCCCTTGACCACCTATCTCGACGCCACCGCCGAACAGGTTTTCGCCACGCACCAATACATTGAAGCCGTGCTCGGCAACACCGTACTGCCAGGAGGATTGCTCTGATGGCCCACGCCCATGCCCAGACGGCGCGACCGCCGCTGCTCCGCCGCTGGTTTCCGCATCCGCTCCTCAGCCTGACGCTGACGCTGATCTGGCTGCTGCTGATCAACAGTTTCTCGGCCGGCGGCCTGCTGGTCGGCCTGGTCCTCGGCATCGCCATTCCGCGCCTGACCAGCAGCTTCTGGCCGGATCGTCCGAAAATCCGCCACTACGGCAAGGCGCTGCGCTACATCCTCCTGGTCATCGGCGACATCGTCACGGCCAACCTCCAGGTCGCCCGCATCATCATCTTCCGACCGGTGGCGAGCCTGCATACCCGCTGGGTCGTCGTGCCCTTGAGCCTGACCAACCCGGAAGCCATCACCGTCCTCGCCGGCACCATCACCATGACGCCGGGCACGGTCAGTTGCGACCTGTCGGCCGACGGCCGGGCGCTGCTGGTACATTGCCTCGACGCCCCCGATGCGGAGGCGACCGTGCGCGAGATCAAGGAACGCTACGAAGCCCGGCTGCAGGAGATCTTCCCATGATCGAATACGCCATCTACTACGCCTACGTCGCCATCAGCCTCGGCCTGCTGCTCAACCTGTGGCGGCTGTTCAAGGGCCCGAGCAGCACCGACCGCGTCCTGGCCGTCGACACCATGGTCATCAACATCATTGCCCTGATCATCGTCTACGGCATCCAGACCGGCAGCACGATGTATTTCGAGGCCGCCCTGCTGCTGGCCATGTTCGGTTTCATCTCCACCGTCGCCTACTGCAAGTTCATCCTGCGCGGCGACGTCATCGAATAAGGAAAGCGCATGGAATTCATCAACGAACTGCTGGTTGCCGCGCTCATCGTCGTCGGCGCGAGCTTTGCGCTGGTCGGCTCATGGGGGCTGGTCAAGCTGCCCGACCTGATGAGCCGCCTGCATGCCCCGACCAAGGCAACGACGTTGGGCGTCGGCGGTGCACTGATCGCCTCGATGGTCTATTTTCTGGCGCTCAACGGAACGCTGTCGATCCACGAACTGCTGATCTCGCTCTTCCTCTTCCTGACCGCGCCGCTGACCGCTCACTTCATGTCCAAGGCCTGGCTGCACAGCCAGCAACCCAAGGATCTGCCACATCCGGAAAAACGCGACTGGTCGACCTTCGACACCGGCAGCGAGCGGCACTGACAAACCCGGACGTAAAAATGCCCCGGCCAGCGGGGCATTTTTTTTGGCAGGTGCCGGCTCAGTGCGCGTGCTTCATCGGCATGGCCGCCGGCATCGTCTTCACCACCTTGACCTCGACCTGCTTGCTGCTGCCGTCGTCAAACGTCAGCGTGATCGGCACGACCTGCCCTTCGCTGAGCGGTGCCTTCATGTTGATCATCATGACATGCAGGCTACCCGGCTTGAGGACGGCTTCGCCCTTGGCCGGGATGACGATTTCCGGCACCTGGCGCATGCGCATCACACCGTTGTCGTTGATGTGGTTATGCAACTCGGTCAACTGGGAAGCCGGATTGTCGGCCTTGACCAGCTTGACCTCGCGTTCGCCGGTATTCTTCAACACCATGAAGGCGCCGGTTGCCTGGGCATTCGGCGGCGCCAGGCGGACATAGGGTTCGTGCACGACGACGGCATCGGCCGCGCCGGCAAAAGCGGCACCGGACAGGCTCAGGGCGGCAACAAGGACGGACAGGCGTTTCATGCGATGCTCCTCACTTAGGTAGATATTGACGGATCAGTGCAGCCACCTGCTCGGGCGGCGTATCGTGGGCCAGGCGGGCAAGCAGACGGCCGTCGGCGCCGACGACGAAACTTTCGGCCGAATGATCGACGACATAGCCGTCACCGGCCGTCTCGGCCGGCTGCGCGGCGTAGAAGACGCCATAGCGCCCGGCCAGTTCGGCGATTTCAGCGGGCGAACCGGTCACCCCGATCATCTGCCGGTCGAAGAACTCAACATAGGTTTTCAGATGTTCAGGCGTATCGCGCTGCGGGTCGACGGAAATGAAGAAAACCGCCAGTTTTTCGCGCTCCGCCGGCGTCAGCAGCGCCATGCCGCCACTCAGGGCGGTCAGGTTGGTCGGGCAGATATCGGGGCAGAAGGTGTAGCCGAAATACAGGACGGACACGCGGCCACGGTAATCGCGCAGGGCCACCGGCCCGTTGGCCGACTGAAGCACGAAATCGCCCCCCGGCGGCAGAGGATTGAGGTCAACCGGCGGCGGTACCGACGCCGGTTTCCAGAACAGGCCGAGACCGACCAGCAGGCTGAGCAGAACGACAATCACGGCGACCAGGAAACGGTTCGACATGCTTACCCCGTGACAAAGCGGAAAGGGATGGCCACGCGCGCCGTCGAGGTTTCGAGCAGCAGGGTCGCCTGCCAGGTCATGCGCCCGGTGACGCACACCGGCAGCGTCGCCTCGCCGGTGAACACCCCCGGCGACCGCTCGGCCAATTGCGGGCGGTTGTAGCCCATGTCCATATCGACGCCGGCGAAATCGACGCTGACATTGCGGATACCGGCTGCCTCGACCCGCAGTTCGAACGGCTTGACCATGGGAATCGGCCGCGTACCGACCGAGAAACGCAGCATGCCGCCGTCCGGCAGGCTGACCGAACACGGTCCTTCCTGCAGGCTGCACGCCGGGTCAGGCTCGACCGTCAGGTCGGCCTTGGGCAACAACAGCGGCGACAACTTGTAACCGACGAGAACGATCAGGCCGATGAGCAGCACGCCGACGAGATCGATGAGGATTTTCCTGTTCACTAGGTTCTTTCCAGAGGTGGCCGAAGCCGACATTGTCGGGCATCGACAGCCTTTCAGTCACGGCGGGCATTGTGGCATGCCCGCTAGCGACCAAGGTGCGACATAATGTCGCAGACACCGCGACAAGATCGCACAATGCTAATATTCAGCCCGCCCACCGATCCCAGCCCGCACAACGCCCGTGAAAAAGCTGCTTGCCGCACTCCTCCTCAGCCTCTCCGCCGTCCTGGTTTCGGCCCAGGAGGCGCCTGACAGTGCGCCTTTCTTTGCCGCGAACCTGATCGACCCGGACGAGAAGCCGGTGGCCATGACGGCTTACCGGGGCAAGCCCCTGGTGGTCAATTTCTGGGCCCGCTGGTGTCCGCCCTGTCGCGCCGAGATTCCGGAACTCAATGAATTCCGCAAGCACCACGGCGGCAAGATCGAGGTTCTGGGCATCGCCGTCGAGGACACGAGCGAAGCCGACGGCGTCAAGGCCTTTGCCCGCGACTTCCCGATCCGCTACCCGGTGTTCCTGGCCGGCGGCAGCGCAGGTACCCGGCTGATGCGCACGCTCGGCAACCCGACCGGCGGCCTGCCTTACACGCTGTTCATCGACCGCCGCGGACGCGTGGTCGGCCACAAGATCGGCCTGCTCCGTCAGCGCGATCTCGACGCCGTCGCCCCCCGTCTGCTGGCGCCCTGAAATCGCCTACTCGCGGCCTTTGCGGCCGTCCGGCGAAACCAGCATGGCGATGCCGACGCCAATCGGAATCAGCGGCCACCAGGTACTGAGCAGGGTGAAGATATTGACGTGAAAAAGGTCGAGGTTCGACCCCAGCGCGACAACGCCAACCAGTATCAGCACGATGGCCGCGATGTTTCCCTTCATGCTTGCTGACTCCCGGTATCAGGCGCGCCGCACGCCGACCACGCCCTCGACCTCGTGAATCAAGGCCAGCGTGCGCTGCAGGTGGCGCAGATTGGTGATTTCGACGGTAAAGCTCATGTGCGCATTACCCTGCCGCGATTGCGTATTGACGCCGACGACATTGAGTTTTTCGCGGGCGAAGATTTCCGAGATGTCGCGCAGCAGACCCTGACGGTCGTGCGCGTCGACGACGATGTCGCAGGCAAAGACACCGGTGGTCTCGGTGCCCCAGTCGGTTTCGATGACCCGTTCCGGATGCAGGGCGGCGAGATTGGCGAAATTGCTGCAATCGGCGCGGTGAATGGAAATCCCCTTGCCGCGCGTGATGAAGCCCTGGATTTCATCCGGCGGCGCCGGCTTGCAGCAGCGCGCCAGTTGCGTCAGCAGCTTGTCGACGCCGACGATGAGGATGCCCTGATTGCCTTCGACCGGCTTGCGCGGCTTGGCTTCGACGGTATCCGGCACCAGCGCCTCGAGCGAGGCGTCGCCGCGGACCACCGACTGGAACTGACGCTGGTTGAGGTCGCCACGGGCAGCCGCGATGTACAGGTCGTCGGCCTTGGCGAAGTCGAGCTTGCGCGCCAGTTCCTCGACATTGGCACCGGTCTGGCCGGCACGCTGCAATTCCTTGGCGACCACCGCCCGCCCTTCGGCCAGCGTTTCTTCCAGCGCCAGGGTCGAGAACCAGTTGCGCACCTTGGTCCGCGCACTCTTGGTGTGGATGTAGCCGAGCGCCGGATTCAGCCAGTCGCGCGACGGTCCGCCCAGCTTGGCGGTCAGGATCTCGACCTGCTGGCCGGTTTCGAGCGGCGTGTTGAGCGGCAGCAACTGGCCGTTCACCTTGGCGCCGCGGCAGCGGTGGCCGAGGTCGGTATGCACGCGGTAAGCGAAATCGACCGGTGTCGACCCCGACGGCAGGTCGACCACCCGACCCTGCGGCGTCATCACGTAGATGGTCTCGTCGAGCGCCGCCTGCTTGTAGTGATTGACCCAGTCGGAGCTGTCGGCGACCTCGTTCTTCCAGGTCAGCAGCTGGCGCAGCCAGGCGATCTTCTCGTCGTAGGCATCGGCGCCCGGCGCCTTGCTGCCTTCCTTGTAGCGCCAGTGCGCGGCCACGCCGAGTTCGGCGTGCTTGTGCATTTCCCAGGTGCGGATCTGGATTTCCAGGCTGCGCCCGTCCGGGCAATGCACCGCCGTATGCAGCGAACGGTAGTGATTGCCCTTGGGATTCGAGATGTAATCGTCGAACTCCTTGGAAATCGGCGCCCACAGGTTATGCACGATGCCCAGCGCGGTATAGCAGTCCTTGACGTCGTCGACGATGATGCGCAGCGCGCGCACGTCGTAGACCTCGGAGAAATCGACGCCTTTCTTGCGCATCTTGTTCCAGATGCTGAAGATGTGCTTCGGCCGGCCGTAGATTTCGGCGTTGGTGATGCCGGCCTCGGCCAGTTCGCTGCGTACCCGGTCGACCGCATCGTTGATGAAGGACTCGCGCTCGCTGCGCTTTTCATCCAACTGCTTGGCGATGGTTTTGTAGATGTCGGGATGGATGAAGCGGAAGGACAGGTCCTCCAGCTCCCATTTCAGTTCCCAGACCCCCAGCCGGTTGGCCAGCGGCGAATAGAGTTCCAGTGTCTCGCGTGCCACCTGGACGCGCAGTTCGTCCGGATTGGCCGCATAGAAACGCAGGGTTTGCGTCCGGCTGGCCAGGCGCAGCAGGACGACGCGGATATCCTCGACCATGGCCAGCAGCATCTTGCGCAACACTTCGACCTGGGCACGCATTTCCGCCGGGTTGCTCTCGCCGGCTTCGATATCGACTGCGACGAAGCCCTTGGCAATCGGCCGCAAACGGTTCAACCGGGAAATGCCATGAACCAGATGCGCCGCCGGCTTGCCGAACTTCTCCTCGATGGTGGCAACACCGTGTTCATCCTGCGCGGGAATGGCAAAGAGCACGGCGGCGATGCGCGACTCGACGTCGAGCTTGAGGCCGGCGATGATGATGGCCATGCCCAGGGCATGCGACCAGACCCGCTCGCCACTGCCCAGCGTCCGGTCGCCGTAGGCTTCCCAGGCATAGGTGACGGCGTCGTGCAGACGCTGAACATCGGCGGCCGGCAGACCCGCCGCAAGAATGGCAAGAAATTGCTCGAAATCGCTTTGTGCAGCGACAGAATGGGCGACGGAAACCATGGGCGCAATTATAGGTCTCAGTCATCAGGAAAGACAGAGACCGGGAAGCGTGCTTACAGACTGTCACAAGAATGTTCAGCACCGGGAAAATCGGGGTTTACCCTACTCCCCCACCCCCGTATTCTGTGGGACCGTGAACGACGTTGTGCCCCGCATCGGCCGACTTGCCCATGGCCACAAGCCGAAGCGGCATCAAGAGACAAACCTTTTACGTCACCCGTAAGGAGAAAACATGAAGAAAATCACCGCACTGGCCGCCTCTCTGGCCATCATCGGCACGCTCGGTGCCACCCCGGCACAAGCCCAGCAGAAATTCGTCACCATCGGTACCGGCGGCGTCACCGGTGTCTATTACGCGGCCGGCGGCGCCATCTGCCGCCTGATGAACAAGGACCGCGCCAAGCACGGCATCCGCTGTTCGGTCGAAAGCACCGGCGGCTCGGTCTACAACGTCAATACCATCAAGGCCGGCGAACTCGATTTCGGCGTCTCGCAATCCGACGTCCAGTTCAACGCCGTCAAGGGCCTGAACCAGTTCAAGGACGGCGGTGCGATGGGCGACCTGCGCGCCGTCTTCGCGCTGCATCCGGAGCCGCTGACCATCGCCTCGCGCAAGGAAGCCAACGTCGCCAAGTTCGAGGACTTCAAGGGCAAGCGTTTCAACATCGGTGTTCCCGGCTCCGGCCAGCGCGCCACCATGGAAGTCCTGCTGCCGGCGATCAACATGAAGAACGCCGACTTCTCGCTGGTTTCCGAACTGAAGCCTGACGAGCACGGCGCCGCCCTGTGCGACAACAAGATCGACGGTTTCGCCTTCGTCGTCGGCCACCCGGCCGCCAACATCCAGGACGTCACCACGACCTGCGGCGCCAAGCTGGTCAATGTCACCGGCCCCGGTGTCGACAAGCTGATCGCCACCTATCCGTACTACGCCAAGGCCACCATCCCGGGCGGCATGTACGCCAACAACCCGAACCCGACCACGACCTTCGGCGTCGTCGCCAGCATCGTTTCGTCGGCCAAGGTACCGGACGAGGTCGTCTACACGCTGGTCAAGTCCGTGTTCGAGAACTTCGAAGAGTTCAAGAAGCTGCACCCGGCTTTCGGCAACCTCGATCCGAAGACGATGATCAAGGACGGTCTGTCGGCCCCGCTGCACAACGGCGCGGTCAAGTACTACAAGGAAAAGGGCTGGATGTAATCCGACCCGAGGCCGATGTCGTCCGGGCGTCCTGACGATGCCGGCCAGTGAAACACCTACAGCAAGGCGCCGCTGGCGTCTTGCTGCGTTTACATCAGCCCGAAATTCTGGGGGAACCGCAGCATGACAAGCTCGGACAAAAAAGACACCATTCATGAACTGAGCGAAGAACAGCTCAAGCAAATCGTCGCCGAAGCCGATACCGGCGGTCGAAAACCGACCGGCATCGCCGCCCAGCTGCTGGTCGCCATCGCCCTGGCCTGGTCGCTGTTCCAATTATGGATTGCCTCGCCACTACCCTTCTCGCTCGGCATTTTCGTCCTCAACGATACCCAGTCGCGCGCCATCCACCTCGGTTTCGCCGTCTTCCTCGCGTTTGCCGCCTACCCGGCGTGGAAACGTTCGCCGCGCGCCTACGTGCCGGCCATCGACTGGCTGCTTGCTGCCGTCGCGGCCTTCTGCGCCAGTTACCTGTTCCTGTTCTACAACGAGCTGGCGCAACGCCCCGGCATGCCCACCGACCTCGACCTGGCCGTCGCCGTGGTCGGCCTGATCCTGCTGCTCGAAGCCGCCCGCCGCGCACTCGGCCTGCCGATGGTGATCCTCGCCATCTGCTTCCTGATCTACATCTTCTTCGGCCAGTACATGCCCGATGTCATCGCCCACCGCGGCGCCTCGCTGGCCAAGGGCATGAGCCACATCTGGCTGACCACCGAAGGCGTCTTCGGCGTGGCGCTCGGTGTTTCGGCCAGCTTCATCTTCCTCTTCGTGCTCTTCGGCGCGCTGCTCGAAACGGCCGGCGCCGGCAATTACTTCATCAAGTCGGCGATTGCCCTGCTCGGCCACATGAAGGGCGGCCCGGCCAAGGCCGCGGTGGTCGCTTCGGCCAGTACCGGCCTGATTTCCGGCTCGTCGATCGCCAACGTCGTGACCACCGGCACCTTCACCATCCCCTTGATGAAGAGCGTCGGCTACCGCGCCGACCAGGCGGCCTCGGTCGAAGTCTCGTCGTCGGTCAACGGTCAGATCATGCCGCCGGTGATGGGTGCCGCCGCCTTCCTGATGGTCGAATACGTCGGCATCTCCTACGTCGAAGTGATGAAGCACGCACTGGTCCCGGCGCTGATTTCCTACATCGCACTGTTCTACATCGTGCACCTGGAAGCCCTGAAGATGAAGCTGCAGGGCCTGCCGCGACGCGAACCGCTGCCCTGGCAGAAAGCCATGACCTCGACGCTGATGACCGTCTCCGGTCTGGTCATCCTGTCGGCGATCATCTACTTCGGTTTTGGCTGGATCAAGGATCTGGCCGGCGACGCCGCCTTCTTCATCGTCGGTCTGCTGATGCTCGGTGCCTACATCGCCATCGTCCGCTTTGCCGCCCGCTATCCGGAACTGCACATGGACAAGCCGGACGAGAAGATGGAATACCTGCCGGAAATCGGGCCGACGCTGAAGTCCGGCCTGCACTTCCTGCTGCCGGTCGCCGCGCTGGTCTGGAACCTGATGGTCGAACAACTCTCGCCCGCGCTGTCGGCGTTCTACGCGACGCTGTTCCTGATGTTCATCCTGGTCACCCAGCGGCCGCTGTTCGCCTTCTTCCGCGGCCAGGGCGAGTTTGTCGCCGCCGGTCGCCAGGGCTTCAAGGACCTCTTCGACGGCCTGGTCACCGGTGCCCGCAACATGATCGGCATCGGCATCGCCACCGCCACGGCCGGCGTCATCGTCGGTACCGTGACGCTGACCGGCGTCGGCCTGGCCATGACCGAACTTGTCGAACTGCTGTCCGGCGGCAACCTGATGGTCATGCTGGTGCTGGTCGCGCTGATCTCGCTGATCCTCGGCATGGGCCTGCCGACCACCGCCAACTACATCGTCGTGTCGACGCTGATGGCCCCGGTGATCGTCGAACTCGGCGCACAAACCGGCCTGCTCGTGCCGCTGATCGCCGTCCATCTGTTCGTCTTCTACTTCGGTCTGATGGCCGACGTGACGCCGCCGGTCGGCCTCGCCTCCTACGCTGCCGCCGGTATCGCCAAGAGCGACCCGATCAAGACCGGCTTCACCGCCTTCGGCTACAGCGCGCGGACGGCAATCCTGCCATTCATGTTCATCTTCAACACACAGTTGCTGCTGATCGGCATCACCGACGCCTTCCACCTGTTCCTGACCATCGGCAGTGCGACGCTGGCCAGCCTGATGTTCGCGGCGGCAACGCAGGGCTTCTTCGTCACCCGCAACCGCATCCACGAAACGCTGTTGCTGTTGCTGGTCACCTTCAGCCTGTTCCGCCCCGGTTTCTGGATGGACATGATCTATCCGCCGTTCGAGGAAGTGGCACCGACCGAACTCACCCGTCTGGTCGAGGAAGCCCCGCGCAACGCCAAACTGCGCGTCTGGGTCGAAGGACTGACGCTGGAAGGCAAGGAGATCACCAAGGGCGTACTGCTGTCGCTCGGCGAACCGGGCAAGGCCAGCGAACGCCTCGGCCGCATGGGCTTGACCGTGATGTCGCTGGGCGACCAGGTCCAGGTCGCCGCGGTACGCTTCGGCAGCCCGGCGGAAAAGCTCGGTCTTGAGCAAGGGTTCAACCTCAAGCATATCGAGGTACCCAACCCGGGCCGGCCGGACAAGGAATGGATCTTCATCCCGACGCTGATGTTGCTGGCGTTGGTCTGGTTCATGCAGCGCGCCCGCCGCGAACGCGAAAGCGCCGCGGCAACGCCGGCCTGAACGCAACCCTGGAAGGAAAGGATTCAGCATGAGCATGCATGACGACAATTCAGGCGCATCGGCCAGACTCGGCGGCCTTTCCTACCTCAACCCGGCGGCCCCGGAGCCCTGGGCCAGCTTCATCGAACAGATCGAGCGCGTGCGCCCCTACCTGGGGCCGCTCGAACGCTGGATCGAAACGCTGAAGCATCCGAAACGGACGCTGATCGTCGACGTGCCGATCGAGCGCGACGACGGGACCATCGCCCACTTCGAGGGCTACCGCGTCCAGCACAACCTGTCGCGCGGGCCCGGCAAGGGTGGCATCCGCTTCCACCCGGCGGTGACGCTCAACGAAGTCATGGCGCTGGCCGGCTGGATGACCGTCAAGAACGCCGCCATCGGCCTGCCCTTCGGCGGCGCCAAGGGCGGCATCCGGGTCGATCCGAGCAGCCTGAGCAAGGGCGAATTGCAGCGCATGACGCGCCGCTACACCTCGGAAATCGGTCTGATCATCGGCCCCGACCGCGACATTCCGGCACCCGACGTCGGCACCAACGCCAAGACCATGGCGGTGATGATGGACACCTTCTCGATGAACCGCGGCGGCACCGCCACCGGCGTCGTCACCGGCAAGCCGATTGCCCTGGGCGGCAGCCTCGGCCGCCAGGAGGCCACCGGTCGCGGCGTTTACCTGTGCGCCCGCGAAGCCGGCAAGCACCAGCACATCCCGATGGAAGGCGCGCGCGTCGTCGTCCAGGGCTTCGGCAACGTCGGCGGCATCGCCGCCCGGCTGTTCCGTGCCGCCGGTGCCCGCGTCATTGCCATCGCCGATCATACGGCGACGCTGGCCAACGAAGCCGGCATCGACATCCCGGCCGCCCAGGCCTGGGTCGCCGAACACGGCGGCCTGGCCGGCTTCAACGGCGCAGCGCCGATCGATATCGAGGACTTCTGGCAGCTCGAATGCGAGTATCTGGTCCCCGCCGCGCTGGAAGGCCAGATCACGCCGGAACGCGCCAACCGCGTCCGCGCCCGTATCGTCGTCGAAGGCGCCAACGGCCCGACCACGCCGGCCGCCGACGACGTGCTGCGCGACCGTGGTGTCCTGGTCGTTCCCGACGTGCTGGCCAACGCCGGTGGCGTCACCGTGTCGTACTTCGAGTGGGTGCAGGATTTCTCCAGCTTCTTCTGGACCGAGGACGAGATCAACGCCCGCCTCGAACGCATCATGGTCAGCGCCTACGACGCCATCTGGCAGGTCGCTCAGGAAAAACAGGTCCCGCTGCGCACCGCCGCCTTCATCATTGCCTGCCACCGCGTGCTCGAAGCGCGCGCCGAACGAGGGCTGTACCCCTGAAATACCTCACCAACCCCTATCTGCTGCTCACCCTGACCGCGCTGTTCTGGTCAGGCAACATGGTTCTAGGTCGCGGCATCCGTGCCGATGTACCGCCGATGGCACTGGCCTTCTGGCGCTGGGCCATCGCCTTCATGCTGGTCCTGCCGCTGGCGCTGCCGCACCTGAAAAGTCAGTGGCAGCTGCTCAAGCAAGGCTGGCGGCCGGTGTTCGTCCTCGGCCTGCTCGGCGTCGGCGGCTACAACACCTTCGCCTACCTGGCCTTGCAGACGACCACGGCAACCAACGCGGTGCTGCTCAACTCCTTCATCCCGGTGGCCACCATCGCCATCTCCTGGGCCTTCCTCGGCAAGCGGCTGACGCCGCTGGCCGCGCTCGGCGTCGTCGTCTCGCTGATCGGTGCGCTGACCATCGTCGCCCGCGGCGACCTCGAGGTGCTGCTGCACCTCGCGCTCAACACCGGCGACCTGTGGATGCTCGGCGCCGTCGCCATCTGGGCGATCTACACGGTCGGCCTGGCCTGGCGCCCGGCCGGCGTGCATCCGATGCTGATGCTCGCCGCCTTCACCGCGGTCGGCCTGGCCGCGCTGCTCCCGGCCTATCTCTGGGAAATGGCCCAGGGGCGGACAATCAACGTGCATGCCGGCTCGCTGCTGTCACTGGCCTATGTCGGTATCTTCCCCAGCTTCGTCGGCTACATCTTCTACAACCGCGGCGTTGCCGAAGTCGGTGCCAACAAGGCCAGCCTGTTCATCCACCTGATGCCGGTATTCGGCACGCTGCTGTCGGTCGTCTTCCTCGGTGAAATCCCGTACGCCTACCACTACGCCGGCATCGCGCTGATTTTCGCCGGCATCTGGCTGACCATGAAGAAAGGCTGACATGGGCCTGCTCGACTGGCTGCGCCGGCGCCCGCAGCCGATTCCCGAGGCCTTGTGGCAGCAGACCATGGACAGCCTGCCGTTCTTCGGTCATTTGAACGAAGACGAGCGTCAAGCGCTGAAATCCCTGAGCGAAGCCTTCCTGGCGGAAAAGGAGTTTTCCACCGCCGGCGGCCTGGAACTGACCGATGAAATCTGCGTCGCCATCGCCGCCCAGGGCTGCCTGCCCATCCTGAAGCTCGGCCTGGCCGCCTACCGCGAATGGGTCGGCATCATCGTCTACCCCGACGAATTCGTCGTTCGGCGCGAAGTTGCCGACGACGACGGCGTCGTGCACGAATACGACGACGTACTCTCCGGCGAAGCCTGGGAAGGCGGCCCGCTGCTGGTGTCCTGGCGCGACGTGCAGATGGCCGGCGGCGACTACAACGTAGTCATCCACGAATTCGCGCACAAGCTCGACATGCTCAACGGCGACGTCGATGGCATGCCGGCGCTGCATTCGGGCATCACGGCCAGTGAATGGGAAGGCATCTTCCACCCGGCCTACGACGACTTCTGCCGTCGCGTGGACGACGGCGAAGAGACGATCATCGACCCCTATGCCAGCGAGGCGCCGGCCGAGTTCTTCGCCGTGCTCAGCGAATGCTTCTTCGGCATTCCCGAGGTCGTCGATGCCGAGTACCCGGCGGTCTATGACCTGCTGCGCCGCTATTTCCGCCAGGACCCGCTGGCCCGCTTGCCCGCCTGATTCCGGGCAAAATAAAGCCGGCCCCGCAGGGCCGGCCATTTAGCTAACGGCTGGAAGCGATCAGACCTTGCTGACCAGATTCGACAGCGTGACGTTGGTGGCCACCTGGGCCAGCAGCTTCTGCAGGCCGACACGGGCCTTCAGGTTGATGATCAGCGGTGCGCGCAGGCTCGGTGCAATGCCGGCGCCTTCTTCTTCCTGCTTGTACAGGATCAGCATCACGGCGACGTCCTCGGCGGCCGGCGATTGCAGCAGTGCATCTTCCTCGTCGGTCAGTTCGAGCTCATAGCTGAAACCCAGCGCAGCCGGGTCCATGATCTGGAAAGCCAGCGCCGGCTCGTCCAGCGACTGCAGCGTGAAACTGGCCGGCGCGCCCTTGCCTTCCTCGTGCGCCAGCATGAAGCGGGTCTTGCCCTCGAAAGCGAACAGCCCCTTCGGGAAAGTAATCACTTTTTCCGGCGAAACGTCGACGGCACCAAACAGGTAAGTCTGAACTTGCATGTATTTCCTCCTCTGTCATTGGAATGCTTACAAACACATCCTACACCAGTCGGACAAGAGTTGTAATTTCAGTTTGGATTCCGCATCATTCACCCCCCATTTTTGCAGTATCGCCTTCAATGCTCGCTCCCATCGAACACCGCATCGCCCTCGAACTCAACGTCCGTCCGGCCCAGGTCAAGGCCGCCGTCCAGCTGCTCGACGAAGGTGCCACCGTGCCCTTCATCGCCCGCTACCGCAAGGAAGTCACCGGCGAACTCGACGACACGCAACTGCGCACGCTGGAAGAACGCCTCGGTTACCTGCGCGAACTCGAAGACCGGCGCGGCGCGGTGCTCGCCAGCATCGAGGAACAGGGCAAGCTGACGCCGGAACTGCGCGGCGAGATCGAAAACGCCGAAACGAAGCAGCGCCTCGAAGACCTCTACCTGCCGTACAAGCAGAAGCGCCGGACCAAAGCGCAGATCGCCCGCGAAGCCGGGATCGAGCCGTTGGCCCTCGGCCTGCTGGAGAACCCCGAGCTGACGCCGGAAGACGAGGCCGAGAAGTACCTCAACGCCGACGCCGGCTTCGCCGACACCAAGGCGGTGCTCGACGGCGCCCGCCAGATCCTGATGGAGAAGTTCGCCGAAGACGCGCAACTCTTGCAGACGCTGCGCGACTACCTGAAGGAACACGGCCTGCTCAAATCGACGGTAATCGAAGGCAAGGAGACCGAAGGCGCCAAGTTCCGCGACTGGTTCGACTTCGCCGAATCCATCGTCGACATGCCCTCGCACCGCGCGCTGGCGCTGCTGCGCGGGCGCAACGAAGGCTTCCTCAACGTCGCCCTGGTGCTCGACTCCGAATTGAACGAAGACGCCGTCAAACCCGGCCCGAACGCCTGCGAACAGCGCATCGCCGCCCGCTTCGGCATCAAGCATCAGAACCGCCCGGCCGACAAGTGGCTGCAGGACACCGTGCGGTGGACCTGGAAGGTCAAGGTCTACACCCACCTCGAACTCGAACTGGTCAACGAACTGCGCGAGCGCGCCGAGGAAGAAGCCATCCGCATCTTCGGCAAGAACCTGAAGGACCTGCTGCTCGCCGCCCCGGCCGGCCAGCACGTGACCATGGGCATCGACCCCGGCATCCGCACCGGCTGCAAGATCGCCGTCGTCGACGCCACCGGCAAGCTGCTCGATACCGCCACCATCTACCCGCACGAACCACGCAACGACTGGGCCGGCTCGATCTCGACCATCGCCCGCCTGGCCTCGACGCATGGCGTGACCCTGGTCGCCATCGGCAACGGCACCGCCAGCCGCGAAACCGACAAGCTGGTGCAGGACGTCATGAAGAAGTACCCGGAAGCCCGGCTGCAGAAGATCGTCGTCTCGGAAGCCGGTGCTTCGGTGTATTCCGCCTCCGAACTGGCGGCCAAGGAATTCCCCGACCTCGACGTATCGATCCGCGGTGCGGTGTCGATTGCCCGCCGCCTGCAGGACCCGCTGGCCGAACTGGTCAAGATCGAACCGAAATCCATCGGCGTCGGCCAGTACCAGCACGACGTCTCGCAGACCAAGCTAGCGAAGAATCTCGATGCCGTCGTCGAGGACTGCGTGAATGCCGTCGGCGTCGATGTGAATACCGCCTCGGTGCCGCTGCTGACCCGCATCTCCGGCCTGAACGCCGGCCTGGCCGCCAACATCGTCAGCTACCGCGATGCCCACGGCGCCTTCAAGAGCCGCGACGACCTGAAGAAGGTGCCGCGCCTCGGCGACAAGACCTTCGAACAGGCCGCCGGCTTCCTGCGCGTGCCGAACGGCGACAACCCGCTCGACGCCTCTTCCGTGCACCCGGAAGCCTATCCGCTGGTCGAGAAGATCATCGTCGACCTGAAGAAGCCGATCAAGGAACTGCTCGGCAACAGCCAGGCGCTCAAAGGCCTCAACCCGGCCAGGTACACCGACGAACGCTTCGGCCTGCCGACCGTCCAGGACATCTTCAAGGAACTGGAAAAACCCGGCCGTGACCCGCGCCCCGAGTTCAAGACCGCGACCTTCGCCGACGGCGTCGAGGAAGTGAAGGACCTGCGCCCGGGCATGATCCTCGAAGGCGTCGTCACCAACGTCGCCGCCTTCGGCGCCTTCGTCGACATCGGCGTGCACCAGGACGGTCTGGTCCATGTCTCGGCGCTGTCCAACACCTTCGTCAAGGACCCGCACGACGTGGTCAAGGCCGGCCAGGTGGTGAAAGTGAAGGTGCTCGAAGTCGACCTCGCCCGTCAGCGCATCGCGCTGACCATGCGCATGGGCGACGAACCGAAGAAGCACGACGGCGGCAGCCAGCGCGGCGCGCCGCTGTCGAAGCAACAGACCCGCCACAACGCCCCGCCGCCGGCCGGCAACGCGATGGCCAACGCCTTCGCCAAGCTGAAGCGTTAATCGCGCTTCGGCGTTCCCGAGGGCATCGCCCGCAGGTACTGCGCCGGCCAGGCCGCGGCAACGCCCAGCGCCTGCGCGGCCTGCAGCGGCCAGTAGGGATTGCGCAGGATTTCGCGGCCGACCAGCACCAGGTCGGCCTCGCCGTTGGCGACAATGGCCTCGGCCTGTTCCGCGCCGGTAATCAGGCCGACGGCCGCCACCGGCAAACCGGCCTCCTGCCGGATACGCGTGGCGAACGGGACCTGAAAGCCCGGCCCGGCGGGAATTTTTGCACTCGGAATCAGGCCACCGGACGAGACATCGACCAGGTCGATGCCGTCTTCCTTGAGCAGCCGGCACAGCGCCACCGTCTGCTCGGCATCCCAGCCGCCCTCGACCCAGTCGGTCGCCGACAGGCGGATCAGCAGCGGCAGTTCCTGCGGCCAGACGGCACGTACGGCAGCCACCACCTCGCGCGTCAAGCGCACGCGATTGGCGAAGCTGCCGCCGTATTCGTCGGTGCGCCGGTTGCTCAGCGGCGACAGGAACTGGTGCAGCAGATAACCATGCGCGGCATGGATTTCGATCATCCGGAAACCGGCCGTCAACGCCCGCCCGGCCGCCGCGGCAAACGCCGCGACCACGGCGGCGATACCGGCTGCATCGAGCGCCTGCGGTTCGGCATAGCCCTCGAAAGCGATGGCCGACGGCGCCACCGCCGTCCAGCCGCCCGCTTCGGCGCTCAAGGTACGCTGCGCTTCCCAGCCCAGGCCAACGCTGGCCTTGCGCCCTGCATGCGCCAACTGGATCGCCGGCACCGCGCCCTGGCGCTCGATCAGGCGGGCAATGCGGGCCAGCGGTTCGATCTGGGCCTCGTTCCACAAGCCCAGGTCGCCCGGGCTGATCCGCCCTTCCGGCAGCACCGCGCAGGCCTCGACGATGACCAGCCCGGCGCCGCCGACGGCGCGGCTGCCGTAATGCTGCACATGCCAGTCGCCGGCCAGGCCGTCGGTGGCGGAATACTGGCACATCGGCGGAATACCGATGCGGTTGGGCAGGGTCAGGCTACGCAGCGTCAGCGGGGAAAACAAGGCGGGCATCAGGGTCTCCGGCAAAGCGACAGGCAAAAGCCCGTAGCCTACCGCATTGCCCGCCGGTTTGCCGCTCAGGTGCCGATCACCCCGCCGTCGTCCTTGGTGATGACGATGGTCGACGAACGCGGATAGCGCCCCTGGTTCGGCCAGGTGCCGCGCAATTTGCCGGCGGCAAACTCGTCGGCCGAGGTCGTCGCCCCCGGGTGCTGGACATTGACGAACATGGTGCGGCCGTCCGGCGTCGTCACCACGCCGGTGATCTCCTGCCCCAGCGGGCCGACCAGGAAGCGACGCAGTTCCTTGCTGTTCGGGTCGGCGCACAACATCTGGTTGTTGCCGAACTGCGCGTAATCGCCCTTGTTCATCGCGCTTTCGCTGATAT
Organism: uncultured Azonexus sp.; assembly: GCF_937982035.1. Lineage (NCBI taxonomy): Bacteria > Pseudomonadati > Pseudomonadota > Betaproteobacteria > Rhodocyclales > Azonexaceae > Azonexus > uncultured Azonexus sp. Next base: position 123,540 of record NZ_CALJNI010000001.1, on the reverse strand, counting down.
CCGTCTGTATCCACAAGCGGCCGTCACGGTCGAACCACAGGCCATCCGGGCTATTGTGGATCTGCTCGGCGGTGAGCGGCTTGCCGGCCAGTTCCGAATCGCCGGCCGGGCCGGACAACAGGAAGATGTCCCACTTGAAGTGCGTCGCCGTCGGCGAATTGCCCGCCTCCGTCCAGCGGATGATGTGGCCCCAACGGCTTTTCGCGCGCGGATTGGCCTTGTTCGTCTCGTTGCGGCCGCTGTTGTTGGTCAGCGTGAAATAGACCTGCCCGGTTTTCGGGTCGATGGCGCCCCACTCCGGACGATCCATCCGCGTTGCCCCGACGCGGTCAGCCGCCAGACGGGTATTGACCAGCAGCTCGGCCTGGCTGGCGAACAGCTCGCGGGTCAGCGCGCCCTGGCCGACGACCAGCGGCAGCCAGTCGCCCGTGCCATCGTCGTTGAAACGCGCCACGTACAAGGTACCGTCGTCGAGCAAGGCGCCGTTGGCCAGGCCCTTGGCCCGCTCGAACACGCCGCGCGAAACATACTTGTAGATGTACTCGTTGGTCGCGTCGTCACCGGAATAGCACACCACCGGCAGCCCCTCGACGCCCTTGTGGAAAATCACGCCCTCGTGGGCAAAGCGCCCCAGCGCGGTACGCTTGACCGGCGTGCTGGCCGGGTTGAAGGGATCAAACTCGACCATCCAGCCGAAGCCGTTGGCCTCGTTGCGATAATCCTGATTCGCCGCCGCCCCCGTTGCCGTGACGTCGAAACGGACAAACTCGTCGGCCCCGCTGTCGGCCAGTTCCCAGCCGTAACGCGAAGCCGCCGGCTTGCTGTCGCGGCTGCGCACGCCGTAACGCGACTGCTCGCGCGGACGCTCGCCCGCCGGCACGCGGTTGATGAAATAACCGGCCCAGTTTTCCTCGGCCATCATGTAGGTATTCCACGGCGTCACGCCATGCGCGCAATTGTTCAAGGTACCGCGAACCCGCGTGCCATCCGGGCTGTAGCGCGTCCGGACAAAATCGCTACCGCGCACCGGCCCGGCAATCTCCATCGGCGTCAGCCCGGTGATGCGACGGTTGCGCGCATCCGCCACCATCTCCCAGCGACCGTTCTCGCCCCGGCGAATACGCACCACCGAAACCCCGTGGCCATTCAATTCCTTCAGGCATTCATCCGCCACCCGCTTGCCATTGACCAGCGCCGGCACCGCGTAGCGATCCAGCTTCTGGCCCACCGCGCTGGCGTGCATGAAACGCGGCTCGACATACTCGTGATTCATCACCAGCAAGCCGTCGTCCGAACCGCCGTTGAACGGATCGCGCCCCTCGATGGGGAAGAAATGCATGCCGTCATGATGGCTGCCCATCTGGCTCGCCTGATCCGCACCGCTGTTCTTCAGCGGATCGAAAGCCGGCATCCTGCCGGTGATCGGCGTCCCCCACGGCAGCAACGGCTGCGCGCGATACCCCGGCGGCACCAGCACGGTATCGGCATCGCTGATCGCCACCGCCGAAAAACCAAGCAGCCGACCACCCACGCCCCCCGCCGAATTCGTCGCACACGCCGTCAGCCCCGCCCCAGCAAACAGCGAAGCCACCGACGCCGCCAAGCCCCCCTTGAGCACCTGCCGCCGCCCCAGATTGACCGCCAGCACATCGCTGAAATGCCGGTTGCCGCTGTGATTGGACAAAGGCTCATCGCCATCGCCGTTGTCGATGATCAGGTTCGGAGGAAGACTGGACATGGGATCGCTCCTGTTCGGGGATAGTTAGGACAGGTGGATCGTAGGTGGGTTATGCGACAGTGCTGTGACAGGGTAGCTGGAAACGGCGAACAGACCTGCGGCCTATCGATTAGCAGCGAAAACTCCCGCCAATTCAGGACAACTCAGATGCCGGAATGAAGAAGGCCCGGCAGGTTTCCCTGCCGGGCCGGATTCGGTCGTCACCCGAAGGTGACACCTTATTGTAGCAACGGCTCTCACCCCGGAAAGCTACATGGCGTTATTCTACGCACTCTGAATAAAGAACTGCAAATCATGAGCGCGACATACACCATTGGTCTGGACATTGGCATCGCATCGGTCGGCTGGTGCGTTCTTGGCGAAACCCACATCATTGACTTGGGCGTGCGCGCCTTCGACAAGGCCGAAACCGCCAAGGAAGGGGAATCGCTGAACCTCGCCCGACGCAGCGCGCGCCTCATGCGGCGGCGCTTGTTCCGCCGGGCATGGCGGTTAAAGAAACTGGCCCGCCTACTGAAAAGCGAAGGTCTGATCGCCGACGCCAAGGCATTCCAGCCTGAGCATGCCTTCACCCACCCGCTCTGGCAATTGCGCGTCGACGGCCTCGACCGCCGTCTGAACGACGAAGAATGGGCACGCGTCATCTACCATCTCTGCAAACACCGGGGCTTTCACTGGATCAGCCGCGCCGAAGCAAAGCAAGCCGAGGGCGACAACAAGAGCGAAGGCGGCAAGGTCAAACAGGGGCTCGCTGGTACCGCCAAGCTGATGGCGGAAAAAGGCTATCGCAGCGCGGCCGAAATGGTGCTGGGCGAATTCCCGGAGGCGCAACGCAACAAACAGGGCGAATACACCAAAGCCCTGGCGCGGGAACTGCTCGCCAAGGAACTGGCGCTGCTCTTCAAAAAACAACGAGAATTCGGTAATCCGCATGCATCAATTTCCCTGCAAACCGACATCCTCGGTAACGGCGACAAGAGGACCGGATTGTTCTGGCGGCAGAACCCTGCCCTCGCCGGTGCCGACCTGCTCAAGATGCTCGGCACCTGCACCTTCGAAAAAGGCGAATACCGCGCCCCGAAAGCCAGTTTCACCGCCGAACGCCACGTCTGGCTGACGCGCCTGAACAACCTGCGCATCGTCACCGATGGCGTTACCCGCCAGCTAACCGAACAGGAACGCCAGCTCTGTCTGCCCTTGCCTTACCAACAAGCCGGCGACCTGACCTACAGGCAACTCGGCACGGCGCTGTCCAGAGCCGGTCTGCTGGAAGCCGGTAGCTTCAAATTCATTGGCCTCGCCTACCCCACTGAAACGCAAAAGGCTGAAGGCAAGGCCAAAGATCCGGAATCCGCCACGCTGGTCAAAATCCCCGCCTGGCAGGAACTGCGCCAAACGCTGACCAAGGCCGGCCTCGACGACGAATGGAAAAAACTCTCGGGCGATGCGCTCTGCGGCCAACCGGAAATCTTCGATCAAATTGCCAGGGTGCTCAGTGTTTACAAGGACGATAATGAAGTCCGTACCGAACTTGGCAAGCTATCGCTCCCCAACCGCGAAGCGCTAATCGACGCTCTGCTCAACATCCGTTTTGAAAAGTTCCACGCCCTGTCGCTGAAAGCCCTACGCGCCATCGTTCCACACATGGAAAAGGGGCTACGCTACGACGAGGCTTGCGTTGAGGCCGGCTATCACCACAGCCAGCTATTCAGCTCCACAGATGGCAAAGAACTCTACCTTCCACCGTTCTACGAACAATCTCGCGGCCACAAGCGCGGCGAAGAAGGCAAGATGTTCTTTAGCAAGCGACTTGATGAAGAGATTACAGGTGGCATCCCTCGCAATCCCGTCGTCCTGCGTTCGCTGAATCAGGCGCGCAAGGTGGTGAATGCCATCATCCGCAAACAAAAAGGCTCTCCGGTTGCGGTTCATATCGAAATGGCTCGCGATCTATCCAGACCGTTGAAAGGACACTGGAACTCTCAAGGAAAATACATTGAAGGCCGGCAAGACATTCAGCGAGAGCAACTGGAATATCAAAAGAGGAATGACGACAACTGGCAAGAATTCAAGAAGCACGCGGCCAATTGCGGCCTTCACGAACCAGCCGATAGAGAACGGCACGGTCGCGAATTTACAAAGTGGTCTTTGTATAGGGAACAATTCGGCAAATGCGCGTATTCCCTGGAAGCATTGGACCTGAATCGGCTGCTTGAAGCTGGTTATGTAGAAATCGACCACGCCCTGCCCTACTCGCGCAGCTTCGATGACAGCAAGAACAACAAGGTGCTTGTCCTGACCCGCGAAAACCGAGACAAGGGCAACCGCACGCCTTACGAATACTTGGGAGGTGCCGATAACAGCGAACGCTGGCAACGCTATGTCGCCTTTGTCGAGGCGAACAAGGCGTATCGGCTGGCCAAGCGCACCCGCCTGCTTCGAAAGGATTTTGGCGAGAAGGAAGCAGAAGAGTTCAAGGCGCGTAATCTCAATGACACCCGCTACATCTGCAGGTTTTTCAAGAACTATGTCGAGCGTTACTTGAAACTGGCAGACGGGCGCCACGACAAGCAATGCGTTGTCCTAAGCGGCCAACTGACCGGCTTCCTGCGCGCCCGCTGGGGACTACTCAAAATTCGCTCCGACAGCGACCGCCACCACGCCCTCGACGCTGCCGTCGTTGCGGCATGCAGTCGCAGCATGGTGCAGCGCTTGTCCAACTACTCGCGTACTCGCGAGTTGGAACATGTACGGGATGGCTTCGCGAATATCCAAACCGGCGATATCGTCAATCCGGCCATGCACCGGCAACTGCACGAACACTTCCCCGATCCTTGGCCGCACTTCCGCAACGAGCTCAAAGCCCGGTTAGAAATTGATTCGCCGGAACAGTTGTGCAAGGAGCTGTCTGTTTTGGGCAGCTACAGCGAGGAAGAACTCGTGGCCCTGAAACCTTTATTCGTTTCTCGTGCAGTACAACGCCGAGGCAGCGGAGCTATTCACGAGGAAACCATTCGCTCGTCCAAGCGAATTGCCAATAACCAAAGCCATGTAAGAGTCTCGCTTCAAAAACTCAAGTTGGCTTCGCTTTCAAACATCGTAGGCGCTGGCGATCCGCGAAACGCTTCGCTAATCGATCTGCTACAAAAACGCCTGATCGAATTCAACGACGATGGAAAACGTGCCTTTGCCGAGCCCATTTTTAAACCTTCCCGCGACGGCGACGGCGACGGCCCACAGGTCAAAACCGTCAAACTAATCTCAACTCAAAAAGGGGGAATGAAAGTCCGCGGGGGAGTCGCGGAGCTTGGCGACATGCTGCACGTAGACGTTTTTCGCGATGGAAAGCGGATTCTGATCGAACCTGCCTACACGGCCCACTATTCCGCTCGAATCGCACCTAGCTCTATCCCTGACAGTGCAGAGTTTCTGTTCTCACTGACCAAAAACGATTTAGTAGCCGTTACGCTCGGGGATATCACCTATCAAGGGTACTTTGTCATGTACGAAAGCGACGGCCGTCTAACCCTTCGTGCCCATGACCAACCCAAGCCAGACAAAGACTATTTCCGAAAATCCGTTGCGAGCGCAAAACGAATCCAAAAATTCCACGTCGACACCCTCGGCAATATCTACCCCGCCCCACCGGAGAAACGTCGTGGGCTGGCGTAGTGTGATGATCTCCCGGCCAGCCAAGCTGCGCCGGGAGCATTTCTCCCTGGCCATCGAGCAGGAACAGACTGTCTTTGTCCCCTTCGAGGACATTGCCATCATCGTCCTCAACCACCGCGAAATCCAGCTCACCCACCCGGTCCTGTCAGCTTGCGCCGACTACGGCATCGGCCTCTACGCCACCGGTGACAACCACCAGCCCAATGGCGTTTTCCTGCCGTTTCTCGCGCACTCCCGCACCACGCGCCTGATGCGCAAACAGATGGACATTCCCCGCCCCCTGGCCAAACAAGCGTGGGCCAACATCGTTCGACGCAAGATCGAAAACCAGACAGCCGTTCTTCGTTTTTGCGCGAAAAACGGTGTTGACCGTATGGATTCCTACGCCCGGCGCGTGCGTTCAGGTGACACGGAAAACCTCGAAGGTCAGGCCGCCGCCTTCTATTTCACCCAACTCTTCGGCCAGGGTTTTTATCGTGCCGAAGAACGCTGGGTCAATGCCGCACTCGATTATGGCTATGCCGTGTTACGCGGCGCCATTGCCCGGGGACTGGTCGCCCACGGCATGCACCCGCCCATCGGCCTCTTCCACTCCAGCGAGCAAAACGCCTTCAATCTGGCCGACGACCTCATCGAACCCTTCCGCCCCCTGGTCGACCTGCATGTCGCCAAGAACCCGGCTTTCACCGAAGGCGATCTCAGCCCGCAGGACAAGGCAGAACTGGTTGCCTTGCTCAACGTCGATGTCGGCATGCCGCAAGGCAAGATGTCCGCGCTATCCGCCGTCGAATATGCTGTCGAGAGCCTTGCCCGGCTATTCGAGGAGGGCAACAGCGAACTCGAACTCCCAGCCTTGATCGGCTTGCAGGCCCACCGGCTGGAATGCTGAGGCATGGGACTGGAGACACGACGCTTCATGCGACTCATCGTCTTCTTCGATCTGCCCATGGTCACCAAGACTGAGAAACGCGCCTACGTCCAGTTTCGCCGTTTCCTGCTCAATGACGGCTACGACATGATCCAATGGTCCGTCTACGCCCGTTTGCTGAACGGCAACGACGACCACGAAAAACACCTCAAACGCTTGATCGACAGCCTCCCACCCGCCGGCTCCATTCGCTGCATGACCGTCACGGAAAAGCAGTTCGCCGGAATTCGCCTGCTGGTCGGCATGCCGCTTTTTCAGGAAAAAAAGGTTCCGGCGAACCAGATGTTGTTGTTCTGATAACGGATTTACACAAAAAAATTTCCCGCCCAGTTAGGCCGGGCGGGAAATTTGGTTTCGTCAGATTGTAGCTTTCCGGGGTGAGAGAGGGAGCTACAACTGCTTTTACGGTGGTTCCATTCAACATGATGATTGTAGCTTTCCGGGGTGAGAGAGGGAGCTACAACAAGGACGTCGCCATCCTCGCGAAGGTGACGGATTGTAGCTTTCCGGGGTGAGAGAGGGAGCTACAACGCCAAGCGCGCTTCCGAGATTCGGCGTGAAGATTGTAGCTTTCCGGGGTGAGAGAGGGAGCTACAACGTCGTCGTCGTCCTCGCTCGGCCCTTTGCCGATTGTAGCTTTCCGGGGTGAGAGAGGGAGCTACAACCTGTACGTCGGTATCGGCATCTCCGAGGCAGATTGTAGCTTTCCGGGGTGAGAGAGGGAGCTACAACCTTCCCCGAAAGCGACTTCTCCGCGCTGATGATTGTAGCTTTCCGGGGTGAGAGAGGGAGCTACAACTCACCTCAATGCTGGCCGTTGGCACCGAAAGATTGTAGCTTTCCGGGGTGAGAGAGGGAGCTACAACGCGGGTGGTTGATGCGGTGCATGGAAAGCGGATTGTAGCTTTCCGGGGTGAGAGAGGGAGCTACAACAGGCGCGACTAAGGTTCATGCCGATCAGCCGATTGTAGCTTTCCGGGGTGAGAGAGGGAGCTACAACCTGCTGTCGATTGTGGTGATGGCCGTGGTGGATTGTAGCTTTCCGGGGTGAGAGAGGGAGCTACAACCCCGGTAGCCATCGACTGTTGGCGCGGTGGGATTGTAGCTTTCCGGGGTGAGAGAGGGAGCTACAACGATAGCCTAGTCGGAGACCCAGTCCGCCATGATTGTAGCTTTCCGGGGTGAGAGAGGGAGCTACAACCGTGGCAGCGAAGTCAAAGACCGCAGCCTTGATTGTAGCTTTCCGGGGTGAGAGAGGGAGCTACAACTGAAGGTCCGCTGGTCCCGGGGCGCGACGGGATTGTAGCTTTCCGGGGTGAGAGAGGGAGCTACAACCGGCGGCGGCAAAGCTGCGCTGCGACTGACGATTGTAGCTTTCCGGGGTGAGAGAGGGAGCTACAACCGGTGCATCGAGGTTGTGCACGTCGGGCGGGATTGTAGCTTTCCGGGGTGAGAGAGGGAGCTACAACCATACCTTGGCGAGGTGTGGCAGAGGTATGGATTGTAGCTTTCCGGGGTGAGAGAGGGAGCTACAACGATTCAGTTTCCACACTCAACCCAACCCGAGATTGTAGCTTTCCGGGGTGAGAGAGGGAGCTACAACGGTTGACATGGTGCCTCCGTGGTTGATGATGATTGTAGCTTTCCGGGGTGAGAGAGGGAGCTACAACGCTTCAAGTTCGGCAACTCCAGCTCGACGGGATTGTAGCTTTCCGGGGTGAGAGAGGGAGCTACAACCTGCTGCCTGCCGACATGATCGAGCCGAAGGATTGTAGCTTTCCGGGGTGAGAGAGGGAGCTACAACATGTTCGGGTCTTCGTCGGCCATGCGCAGAGATTGTAGCTTTCCGGGGTGAGAGAGGGAGCTACAACTATTGACCTGGATGGTATCTTTCAGCCAATGATTGTAGCTTTCCGGGGTGAGAGAGGGAGCTACAACGGAGCGATTCCGCGCCGGACTGCTGGCCAGGATTGTAGCTTTCCGGGGTGAGAGAGGGAGCTACAACTGGTCATGGCTAACTCCTGTACGATGATGTGATTGTAGCTTTCCGGGGTGAGAGAGGGAGCTACAACATGGCGGCCAATGTGATGAGTTAAAAATGAGATTGTAGCTTTCCGGGGTGAGAGAGGGAGCTACAACGACCCGCGACGAAACCCCCGATGGCGCGCCGATTGTAGCTTTCCGGGGTGAGAGAGGGAGCTACAACGCCGGTGGTGCGATGGCTGCTTGCATAGCGGATTGTAGCTTTCCGGGGTGAGAGAGGGAGCTACAACGTGGCGCCGAACGCGGCATCGGCGAAGTCCGATTGTAGCTTTCCGGGGTGAGAGAGGGAGCTACAACCCAGCAGGTCGGACAGCAGTTGTTCCAGGTGATTGTAGCTTTCCGGGGTGAGAGAGGGAGCTACAACTGACAACCCGACTGGTGAAGTGGATCGGCCGATTGTAGCTTTCCGGGGTAAGAGAGGGAGCTACAACGTGGCGCTGAGAGCGCGTTCACTGACGCCTGATTGTAGCTTTCCGGGGTGAGAGAGGGAGCTACAACCATGTATATCGCGCCGATGTTTGCCGGTCCGATTGTAGCTTTCCGGGGTGAGAGAGGGAGCTACAACGTGAATCGTTGACGTATGCCCAGGTCCAGCGATTGTAGCTTTCCGGGGTGAGAGAGGGAGCTACAACGAAGATTACGACGGCCATGTCAATTACTCCGATTGTAGCTTTCCGGGGTGAGAGAGGGAGCTACAACGTTCGCCGGGTCGGGCTCCTTTGGCATTTCGATTGTAGCTTTCCGGGGTGAGAGAGGGAGCTACAACGCTTTGCCGCCTACAACAAGGTCGAAACCCGATTGTAGCTTTCCGGGGTGAGAGAGGGAGCTACAACTCAATGAACATGCGGGCGAACGCCAAGGCTGATTGTAGCTTTCCGGGGTGAGAGAGGGAGCTACAACGCCGTGGCGACACCTTCGACGCCCGCTTCGGATTGTAGCTTTCCGGGGTGAGAGAGGGAGCTACAACGTGCTCGAACCAGTCAAGGATCTGCTCAGTGATTGTAGCTTTCCGGGGTGAGAGAGGGAGCTACAACAAGGCGGCGGCTATACGTCCGACCTTACCCGATTGTAGCTTTCCGGGGTGAGAGAGGGAGCTACAACTTGAGGACGCGCATCCGTTCAAGCGGGCGCGATTGTAGCTTTCCGGGGTGAGAGAGGGAGCTACAACTTACGTCCTGGGCGATGCTTGCGGCATCGGGATTGTAGCTTTCCGGGGTTAGAGAGGGAGCTACAACCTAGGAGGGATTGACTAACCCCCTCCTCCGTGGTCTGGAGACTCTCACCACCTGGCCGCCTGTTATCATTGCGCCCTGTCGCGGGCATGGCCCGCTTCCCTACGCCAGAATCACGGATATGAACAAAGCCACCCCAAGCCAGCCGGTCATGTACGGCATCAAGAACTGCGACACCATGAAGAAAGCCATGACCTGGCTGACGGAGAACGGGATCGCTTACGAATTCATCGATTACAAGAAGGCCGGTGTGGCTGCAGCGAATTTGCCGGATTGGGCGGCGCGGGCGGGTTGGGAGGTGTTGCTCAACAAGCGCGGCCTGATGTGGAAGAAGCTGAGCGACGCCGAGCGGGCCGATGTGGATGAGGCCAAGGCGCTGGCGTTGATGGCGCAGTATCCGGCGCTGATCAAGCGGCCGGTGCTGGATATCGGCAATGCCCTGCTGGTCGGCTTTGCGCCGGAAATTTATGCGGAAAAGCTGAAATGAGCGTGAGTACGGTTCGTCGCTTCATTTTCGAGGGGCTGGACATTCGCGGGGCGATTGTTCATCTGGGCGATGCCTGGACGCAGATGCAGGCCGGCCGCGATTACCAGCCGACGGTGGCGCAGTTGCTGGGCGAGACGGCGGCGGTGACGGCGCTGATCGCGGCGCAGTTGAAGCAGCCGGGCCGGCTGACGCTGCAGTTGCGCGGCAACGGGCCGATCCAGTTGCTGGTAATGGATTGCAACGAGCAATTGCAGATGCGCGGCATGGCGCGCAGCAACCCGGTGGTGCTGCCGGCGCCGGTGCCGGAGCTGCTCGGCGCCCACCAGGGCGGGCAGTTGCTGATGAGCCTGGACCTGCCGACGGCGCGCCAGCCCTACCAGAGCTATGTGCCGATGGTCGGCGACAGCATTGCGCAGATTTTCGAGCATTACCTGGAGCAGTCCGAGCAGCAGCCGTCGCGCCTGTTCACCACGGCCAGCCCGCGGGCGGCCGTGTGCCTGTTCCTGCAGAAGCTGCCGCAGGCGGATCAGCACGATGCCGACGGCTGGGATCGCGTCACGCAACTGGCGGCGACGGTGAAGACCAGCGAATTGCTGGAGCTGGATGCGGAAACGCTGCTCGGCCGGCTGTTCCACGAGGAAATCGAGGCCCGCGGCATCCGCCTCTACGATCCGCAGACGGTGGTTTATCACTGCCCCGAGGATTGGGACAAGGTGCGCGACATGATCCGCAGCCTGGGCCGCGCCGACGCCGAAACCATTCTGGCCGAGCACGGCGAAATCCTGATCCGCGACGATATCTGCAATCGCGATTACCGCTTCAGCCCGGCCGACGTGGCCGCCCTGTTCGACGGCCAGTCGCTGCACTGAGCGATTTTATTCGCTGAAGACGAGTTCGACCCGGCGCATCTTGCGCCGGCATTCGGCCGACTTGCAGTTGATCGAAACTTCCTCGCTGCCGACGACCTGACGGCGGATCTGCGTCACCGGAATGCGCTGGGCGCGCAGGATGGCCTGCACGGCATTGACCCGCTGCTCGGCAATCGCCAGGTTGTAGGACGGACTGCCGAGATGATCGGTATGCCCGACCAGGGTCACCTGGAGGTTCGGGTTTTCCTTGAGGCGGGCGGCATGCCGGAGCAGGCGCTGCCGGTTGGCTTCATCGACGATGACCCCGGACGGCGGGAAAAACACGCTGTTGTCGGTGTTGATTGCAGCGATGATCTCGGCCTCGCTCGGCTCGCGCTGCCTCTTCTCGCTGCTCTGGGCAGCCTTGGTGGGCTCGGCCGTGGCGGCCGATGGTGCATCGAATACCGCCTGGCTGGCGCAACCGGCCAGCAGCAAGAGGCTCAGGGAAACTGCAAGATGCCGCATTTCAGGTTTTCTCCGTTTGTTTCAGCATGTCGGCAAGCGGCACGCTGGCATAGTTTTCATCCTTGCCCGGCAGATGCCGCAGCAGTTCATCCAGATTGATCTGCAATGTTTTGAGGACAACCGGCGGAATGGCCGACAGGGCCTCTGGCAGGATGCCTTCGGCCGGCCCCGGCAAGGCGGCCAGGGCTTCGCGCCCGCGTTTGGCGAGAACGAGCCCGACCCGGCGCTGATCGCGCTGCTGTTTGCGCTTTTCCAGACATTCGCTGCCAACCAGCTTGTCCACCAGCAGGCTGCAGGTCGATTGGTGGATGCCCAGGCGCGCCGCCAGTTCGCCGATACCGATTTCAGGCGTGCGCTGCACTTCCTGCAGCACCCACATCTGCGAGCCGGACATGCCGCAGCGATCCTCGACCAGGCGGAAGTGCTGACGCATGGAGCCGTAGATCAGGCGGAATTGCTGCAGGACATCAAGCACCGTCTGCCCCGGCGGGGATTCATGCTTTTTCAATATTCTGTTTCCCAACGAAATAGTGTTGCGCGATTTACAAGGCTCAATTATATTGCCCGGCAATGGAGTTGTAACTTAGGTCATAACCCCATTCCTTTTCGACGAGGATATTTCAGGGGGGGGAAATCCCCCCATTTTTTCCTTTCTCGTCGCACCAGACCAGGCAACCCATGCTGCGGCAGCCTGGCGAATCAGACAGGGCATATATAAATCGTCGGCACCCGCTGGTGACTGGCGTTCCCCAGGGTTTCAGCCGATACCGTCGCGGTGATGCCCCATCGACAGCAACTAGGGAGGACATATGACCAGAATCGGACTCATTGGTTATGGGAAAGCCGGCCAGGCAGTGGCCAGCGTCTTGCGCGAGGATCCGCGTTTTGAACTGTGCTGGATCGCCCGGCGATCTGGCACCCCGGCCGAGGATATCGATGTCCCGGTCACCCGACTGGACAAGGACAGCTTTCCCGGCTGGCTCGATACGCACCCGGTCGACGGCATCATCGACTTTTCCGATGCCGCATCCATCCACCTCTACGGCGAAGCGGTCCGCCAACGCGGCATCATGGTGGTGACCGCCATTTCCGGCTACCCGGAGGAAACGATGGATTACATCCGCAGCCTGGGCCGCGACATCCGCGTGATGTCGTCGCCCAACATCACGCTGGGGATCAATTTCCTGCTGCTGGCGGCCAAAATCCTGCGCCGCATCGCGCCGTTTGCCGACGTCGAGATCGTCGAGCAGCATTTCCGCGACAAGCCGGAAATTTCCGGCACGGCACGGCGCATCGCCGAGGTGCTGGATGTCGAGACCGACCATATCACTTCCCTGCGCCTGGGCGGCATCGTCGGCCGGCACGAGGTCATTTTCGGTTTCCCCTACCAGACGGTGCGGCTGATCCACGATTCGATCCGGCGCGAGGCCTTCGGCACCGGCGCGGCGTTTGCCATCGAACAACTGGCGCAGTGCGACAAAGGTTTCTACACGCTGGACAACCTGCTGCTGCGCCTGATCCGCGACGAACTGCAGAACGAGGAAACGCTCAACGCGGCCCTGGCAGCTTCCCGGGATTCATCAAGCCGCGCGGATCGAGTGCTGTCCTGATCGTCCGCATCAGGTCGATTTCGGTCGCCGACTTGTAGCGCAGGATTTCCTCGCGCTTCAACTGACCGATGCCGTGTTCGGCGGAGATCGAGCCGTTTAGTGCATGGACCGTATCGTGGACGATGCGATTGACCTCGGCCTGGCAGGCGAGGAACAGCGCGTTGTCCTGGGCATCCGGCTTGGACAGGTTGTAATGCAGGTTGCCGTCGCCGACATGGCCGAAGGCGACCACGCGGATGCCGGGAAACGCCGCGGCCAGCGCGGCATCGGCGCGGGCCAGGAATTCGGGAATGCGTGACACCGGCACGGCGATGTCGTGCTTGATGCTGACGCCTTCGATCTTCTGCGCTTCGGAAATGTTCTCGCGCAGCGCCCACAGCTTTTTCGCCTGGGCCGCGCTGGCGGCGAGCACGCCGTCGCTGACGGAGCCATCGGCCAGACGCTCGCCCAGCCAGCGTTCGACCGCCGCCGGCTCGGCATCGGCAAACTCGGCCAGCAGATACCACGGGCTGGACGCCGTCGGCCGACTGACCCCGGGAATGTGCTGCTGCACCAGCGCCAGCGAGGGTTCCGAGACCAGCTCAAAAGCCGTCAGCTGCGCATCGAACGTGCTTTTGGCCTGATTCAGGAGTTCGACCGCCGCTGCCGGCGAGGCGATGTTCAGCCAGCAGGTGGTCAGCGTTTTCGGCAGCGGGTAGAGCTTGAGCACGGCGGCGGTGATGATTCCCAGCGTGCCTTCGGCGCCGATGAACAGGTGCTTGAGGTCGTAGCCGGTGTTGTCCTTGCGCAGTCCGCGCAGGCCGTCCCAGACCTCGCCGCCGGGCAGCACGACCTGCAGGCCGAGCGTCAGTTCGCGCGTGTTGCCGTAGCGCAGCACCTGGACGCCGCCGGCGTTGGTCGACAGGTTGCCGCCGATCTGGCAAGTCCCTTCGGACGCCAGCGCCAGCGGAAACAGCCGGTCGGCCGCCTGCGCGGCTTCCTGGATGGCCGCCAGCGGACAACCCGCCTCGACGGTAATCGTGTTGTTCTGCGCATCGAGCGCCAGGATGCGGTTCATGCGCCCGAGGCTGACGACCACTGCCCTGCCCGTCGCATCCGGCGTTGCCGCGCCGCACAGGCTGGTATTGCCGCCCTGCGGCACAATCGGCACACCGGCTTCGACGCAGGCGCGGACAACGGCAGCGACTTCCTGGACAGAGCCGGGGCGGACGACACATTGCGCCGCCCCACGATAACGGCCGCGCCAGTCGGTCAGGAAAGGCGCGGTGTCGGCCGCATCGACGAGGACGTTGGTCGCCCCGACGATGTCGGCCAGTTGCCCGACCAAGTCAGACAACTTCGGCGTAGAGGTCATGGTGGTCGGCGTCGATGACGCGGACCTTGAGGAAGTCGCCCGGCTGGGCGTCGAAATGGCCGTCGAGGTACACCACGCCATCGATTTCCGGTGCGTCGGCCTTGGAGCGGGCGATGGTGCCTTCTTCATCGACTTCGTCGACCAGCACCTCGATCACCGTATCGATCTTGGCCGCCAGCTTGTCGGCGGAGATGTCTTCCTGGACGCGCATCAGCCAGCTACGGCGGTCCTCGCGCACGCTTTCCGGCGGCAGGCCGGGAATCTCGTTGGCGGTGGCGCCCTCGACCGGCGAGTAGGCAAAGCAGCCGACACGGTCGAGCTTGGCGTCTTCGAGGAACTGGATCAGTTGATCGAAATCCTCGTCGGTTTCACCGGGGAAACCGGTGATGAAGGTCGAGCGGATGACGATTTCCGGACAGATTTCGCGCCACTTGGCGATGCGTTCCAGCGTGTTCTCGGCCGAGGCCGGACGCTTCATCGCCTTGAGGATCTTCGGGCTGGCGTGCTGGAAGGGCACGTCGAGGTAAGGCAGGATCTTGCCTTCGGCCATCAGCGGGATGACGTCGTCGACCGACGGATACGGGTAGACGTAGTGCAGGCGGACCCAGATGCCGAAGGACGACAACGCGTCGCACAACTCCTTCAGGCGGCTCTTCACCGGCTTGCCGCCCCAGAAGCTGGTGCGGTACTTGAGGTCGACGCCGTAGGCGCTGGTGTCCTGCGAGATGACGAGGATTTCCTTGACCCCGGCGCGGGCCAGGTTCTCGGCTTCGGCGAGTACGTCGCCGACCGGGCGCGAGACCAGCGGGCCGCGCAGCGAGGGAATGATGCAGAAGGTACAGCTGTGGTTGCAGCCTTCGGAAATCTTCAGGTAGGCGTAGTGCTCCGGCGTCAGGCGGATGCCCTGCGGCGGCACCAGGTCGGAATACGGGTCGTGCGGCTTGGGCAGGTGCTGGTGCACGTGGCCCATGACTTCTTCCATCGCGTGCGGGCCGGTGACGGCGAGCACCGACGGGTGCGTGCTCTGCACGATGTCGCCCTTGGCGCCGAGGCAACCGGTGACGATCACCTTGCCGTTCTCGTTCAGGGCCTCGCCGATGGCGTCGAGCGATTCCTCGACGGCGGCGTCGATGAAGCCGCAGGTGTTGACGATGACCAGGTCGGAATCGTCGTAGCTGGGCGAAATCTCGTAGCCTTCGGCGCGCAGGCGGGTGAGGATGAGTTCGGCGTCGGAGCCGGCTTTCGGGCAGCCCAGGCTGACAAAGCCGACGGTGGGCACTTTCGGTGATGAGGTCATGCGGTTTTCCAGGATTTCCGGCGCGGCCGGCGAGTAAAGCGCGTATTTTACGCGGGGAAGCGCACAGACTGCCGAATTCGCGAAAAGTGCCCGGCCGGCTTTGTGCAATCCGCCACAAACCGCCTAAAATCCGCTCCATGCCCCTGACCCCAGCCCCGGCCATCGCCGCCATCGTCCCGCCGCCCGGCACCCGCATCGACCCGCTGCTGCGCGCGTTCATCGCCGACCTGCAGGCACGAGGCCTGCGCGTGCGCGGCCTGGTCCAGGAAGCCTGCCCGGAATCCTGGGGCTGCAAGTTCAGCCTGAGCGACATCGAAACCGGCCAGCGCTACCCGATCTCGCAGAACCTCGGCAGCCAGTCCACCGCCTGCTCCCTCGACGCCGCCGGCATCGCCGACGCGACCCAGGTGATGCGCCGGATCGCCGCCGAAGGCGCCGACCTCGCCGTCTTCAACCGTTTTTCCGGACTGGAGGCGGACGGCGAAGGCTTCGCCGACGAAATGCTGCAGGTGATGAGCCAGGGCATCCCGGTCATCACCGTCGTCCAGGCCGCCAACCTGCCCGCCTGGCGCCACTTCACCGGCGGCATGGCGTGCGAACTCGGCGCCACAATCGACGAACTGGAGCGCTGGGTCAGCAGCATCGGCGCCCGCTAGACCGTTACCGCCCTTCAGCCCGGCACGCCAAGAATGACGTGGCTGGCCTTGATCAGCGCGGTTGCCGGCTCGCCGAGCTTGAGCCCGAGTTCGAGCACGGCCTCGTTGGTGACCACCGAATGGACCACGCTGCCACCGGCCAGGGTGATGGCGACTTCGGTATTCACCGCCCCCTTGGTCAGCGCGCTGACCTTGCCGGACAACTGGTTACGCGCCGAGAAATGCACGTCGGGCTGGCCGGACAACAGCATCACCCACGGCGCCTTGACGTAGGCGACGGCCTCCCCGCCCACGGCCAGACCCAGCGACTTGACGCTGGTCTCTGTCACGATTGCGACAATCCTGTCGCCTCCCGGCAGGGTGAGTTCGATTTCCGCATTGACGACGCCGTCGGTGAGGGCAGTGATCTTTCCCTTGAAAACATTGCGTGCGCTGACATTCATGGCGTTCTCCTGACGGCTGGCTCGGGCTGGCCCGTTTTTCGCTATATACGAAACAAACAGCGATCGATTGGCGGCTTGCCGACAATCTAATCCTGAATGCGTCATAGCATCAACCATAGCACCAGCAGAATTTTCCGGTAAACTCGATTTCGTTATATATGCAAGGAAATAACCGAATGAATCAAGCCGCCCCCCGCCTGCGCAGCAAGCTCGAATTCGACGGCCCGTTCGGCAATTTCCTGGGCGACACGCGCATCCGACTGCTCGAAGCCATCGACGAACACGGCTCGATCTCGCAGGCAGCAAAAGCCGTGCCGTTGTCGTACAAGGCGGCCTGGGATGCGGTCGATGCGATGAACAACCTGGCCGACCAGCCGCTGGTGCTGCGCTCAACCGGCGGCAAGCACGGCGGCGGCACGCTGCTGACCGACTACGGACGCAAGGTGATCGCCCTCTACCGCGCCCTGGAGGCCGAGTACCAGGCGGCACTCGACCGGCTGACGGCGAGCATGAACGACGGCCAGGCCACCGATTTCCAGCAGTTCAGCCAGTTGCTCAAACGCATGTCGATGAAGACCAGTGCCCGCAACCAGTTTGCCGGGCGCATCGTCGGCCTGCGCGAAGGCCATGTCGATTACGAGGTGCGCATCAAGCTCGACGACGAGAACGAACTGGTCGCGGTGATCACCGGTGAATCGGCGGAGAACCTGGGCCTGAGCATCGGCATGGAGATCAACGCGCTGGTCAAATCCTCGTCGGTATTGCTGCTCAACGACCCGGCGGTGAAAACCACGGCGCGTAACCACCTGTGGGGCGAAATCACCCGTATCCACGAAGGGCCGGTGAATTCCGAAGTCACGCTGGCCATGAAGACGGGCAAATCGGTGTGCGCCGTCGTCACCCACGACAGCGTCGACAAGCTCGGCCTCGCCGTCGGGGGACAGGCCTGCGCCGTGTTCAAGGCTTCGTCCGTCATCCTTTGCAAGTACGCCTGAAACCCAACCCAGGAGATCCCCCATGAAGCGTCTGTCGGTCCTCTTCACCGCCCTCCTCGCCGCCACCGGTCTTCACGCTGCCGAAGTCCAGGTGGCCGTCGCCGCCAACTTCACCGAGCCGGCGAAGCAGATTGCCGCGGAATTTGCCCGGGACACCGGCCACCTTGCCAAACTCTCCTTCGGCTCGACCGGCAAGTTCTACACCCAGATCACCAACGGCGCACCGTTCGAGATGCTGCTCGCCGCCGACGACTCGACGCCCGCCAGGCTTGAGCGGGAAGGCCATGCCGTCGCCGGCAGCCGCTTCACCTACGCCGTCGGGACGCTGGTCCTGTGGTCATCGAAAGCCAATTTCGTCGATGCCGGAGGCGAAGTCCTGAAATCCGGCCGATTCAACAAGCTGTCGATTGCCAACCCCAAAACCGCGCCCTACGGGGCCGCCGCGGTCGAAACGCTGAAGAAGCTGAACCTGCTCGAAGCGGTACAGGCAAAATTCGTCCAGGGCGAGAACATCTCCCAGACACTGCAATTCGTCTCCACCGGCAATGCCGACCTGGGCTTTGTCGCCCTGTCACAGGTCTTCCAGGATGGCAGGATCACCGGCGGCTCCGCCTGGATCGTACCGGCCGAAATGCATGACCCCATCCTCCAGGATGCCGTGATCCTCAAGCGCGGCGAGAACAACCCTGCCGCCAGCGCGCTACAGGCCTATCTCAAGGGCGACAAGGCACGCGCCATCATCCGGCGCTTCGGCTACGCAATCCGCTAGACTTCTTCCCGCCATGCTCACCGATACCGACCTCCAGGCCATCTGGCTGACCGTCCGCCTCGCCGGGATCACCACCCTGATCCTCTTCATCATCGGCACGCCGGTCGCCTGGTGGCTGGCGCGCACCCGTTCGTGGTGGAAAGGACCGTGCGGCGCCGTCGTCGCCCTGCCGCTGGTATTACCGCCGTCGGTGCTCGGTTTCTACCTGCTGCTGGCCATGGGACCGAACGGGCCGGTCGGCCAGCTGACCCAGTCGCTCGGCCTGGGAACACTACCATTCACCTTCTGGGGCCTGGTCGTTGCGTCGGTCTTCTACTCCCTGCCGTTCATGGTGCAGCCCTTGCAAAACGCCTTCGAAGCGATTGGCGAACGACCGCTGGAGGTTGCCGCAACGCTGGGCGCCTCGCCGCTCGACACTTTCTTCTCGGTCGTGCTGCCGCTGGCCCGGCCGGGCTTCGTCACTGCCGGCATCCTGAGTTTTGCGCATACCGTCGGTGAATTCGGCGTCGTTCTGATGATCGGCGGCAACATCCCCGGCGTCACCCGCGTCGCTTCGGTACAGATCTACGATCACGTCGAGGCCATGGAGTATGCCGACGCCCACCGCTTGTCGGCGGTGATGCTGGCCTTCTCGTTTGCCGTGCTGCTGGCCATGTACCTGCGCCGCGACAAGCCACGGCGGGAGGCCTGAGATGGACGGCATCGAAGTTCGCTGCAAGCTGGCCTGGCCGGGATTCACCCTGGATGTCGACCTGACGCTGCCGGGCAGCGGCGTCACCGCGCTGTTCGGCCATTCCGGCTCGGGCAAGACGACCTTGCTGCGCTGTCTGGCCGGGCTGGAGCGGGCGCAACCGGGGCGACTGGTATTCAAGGGCCAGACCTGGCAGGACGAAAAGACCTGGCGACCGACCCACCAGCGGCCCATCGGCTACGTCTTCCAGGAAGCCAGCCTGTTCGCCCACCTGAATGTGCTCGACAACCTGCGCTTCGGCCAGAAACGCAGCGGCAGTTCGGGCCGGGTCAGCCTGGATGCGGCCATCGAACTGCTCGGCATCGGCCACCTCCTTGAGCGCAAGCCCGACGCCCTGTCCGGTGGCGAGCGCCAGCGCGTCGGCATCGCCCGGGCACTGGCCGTCGGCCCGGAGCTCCTGCTGATGGACGAACCATTGGCGGCGCTCGACCTCAAGCGCAAGCAGGAAATCCTGCCCTACCTCGAACGCTTGCACGACGAACTCGACATTCCGGTCATCTACGTCAGTCACGCGCCCGAGGAAGTCGCCCGCCTGGCCGACCACATCGTCGCCCTCGACGGCGGCCGGGTGATCGCCCATGGCCCGCTGGCCGAAACGCTGGCGCGCATCGACCTCCCCATCCGCCTTGGCGAGGACGCCGGCGTCGTGCTTGAGGCCTGCGTTGGCGCCATCGATGAGACATGGCACCTGGCCCGCGTCGATTTCCCCGGCGGCAGCCTGTGGACCCGCGACAACGGCCTGCCGGCCGGCCGCCGCGTGCGCGTGCGCGTGCTCGCCCGCGACGTCAGTCTGGCGATTGGCGATACCGGCCCGAGCAGCATCCAGAACTGCCTCGACGGCCGGGTCGAAAGCCTGGCCGCCGACGACCACCCCGGCCTGCTGCTGGTCCGGGTTGCCGTTGGCGACAGCCTGCTGGTCGCCCGACTGACCCGGCGTTCAGCCGATCAACTCGGCATCGTTCCCGGCCTGCCGGTGCGCGTCCAGGTCAAATCCGTCGCCCTGATGGAATGAGGCGGCGCTAGTCCGCCGGGTTTTCCCGGCTGGCGCGCGCCGCCATGATTTCCGGCAGCTTGAATTCGATCCAGTCGGCCAGCGCCTCGACCTTCTGCGCCAGTTCCTCGCCCAGCGGCGTCAGGCTGTACTCGACGTGCGGCGGCACCACCGGATGCGCGATGCGGTCGACGAAGCCGTCGGCTTCCAGCCATTGCAGGGTTTGCGCCAGCATCTTCTCGCTGATGCCGCCGACCTTGCGGCGCAGATCGCTGAAACGCTGCGTGCCGTCGCGCAAGGCCACCAGCAGCAGGACACCCCAACGGCTGGTGACGTGCTTGAGCACTTCGCGCGACGGGCATTGTTCGGCGAAAACGTTGCCGCGCCGCATCAGTTCGGCCAGCGTGGCGGGCGGCTCGGGGGAAATCCGGTCGTTCATTGAACACTTACCTTTTTGTGCGTACTTACTATTCGTAAGTATAAACATTATCCTGCGCTTCCCCATCACGAAATCAAGAAAGGAAGTCCCATGATCGTCGTCACCGGCGCTACCGGCCAACTCGGCCAACTCGTCATCGAGCAGCTGCTCAAGCGCGTTCCCGCCAGCGAAATCGCCGCTGCGGTGCGCAATCCGGACAAGGCCGGCGCCCTGGCGGCGCGGGGCATAGCCGTGCGTGAGGCCGATTACGACCGACCGGAAACGCTGGCCCGGTGCTTTGCCGCCGGCGACAAGGTGTTGCTGATTTCGTCCAGCGAAATCGGCCGTCGCCTGCCCCAGCACCAGGCGGTCATCGACGCCGCCCGCCGCGCCGATGTCGGCCTGCTCGCCTACACCAGCCTGCTCCACGCCGACACCTCACCGCTACCGATTGCCGCCGAGCACAAGGCGACCGAAGCTGCGCTGAGGGCGTCCGGCCTGCCGGTCACGATCCTGCGCAACGGCTGGTATACCGAAAACTACCTGGCCGGCATCGACGCCATCCTCGCCCACGGCGCCGTGCTCGGTTGCGCCGGCGACGGCCGCATTGCCTCGGCCGCGCGCAACGATTACGCCGAAGCCGCGGCCGTGGTGATGAGCGGCGGCGGTCACGCCGGCAAGACCTACGAACTGGCCGGCGACCGGGCTTACACGCTCGCCGGACTGGCCGCCGAAATCGCCGCCCAGGCGGGCCGGCCGATTGCCTTCCACAACCTGCCGCAAGCCGAATACCGGGGCGTACTGGTCAACGCCGGCCTGCCCGAAGGCCTGGCCGACCTGCTCGCCGAATCGGACACCGGCGCCGCCCAGGGCGGCCTGTACGACGACAGCCGGCAACTGGGCGCGCTGATCGGCCGGCCGACCACCCCGCTGGCCGATTCGGTGCGCAGCGCCTTGGGCAAGGGCTGAGCGGCGACTCCGGGTGCGAAACTTGCATGCGCATGTGATTTCCTGTCTGGTTCACGACACTCATGAAAATCGCCATCGCCACCCGGAATTTCAATGAAGTCAGCGGCCACGCCGGCCAGTGCCGGCAGTGGCTGCTCTACGACCTGTCGCAGCACCGCTCCAGCCAGTTACTGCCGGCCCCGCGCCTGGTCGATCTGGCCAAGGACGAAGTGCTGCATGTCTTCACCGACGACCGGCCGCACCCGCTGGACGGCATCGACATCGCCGTGGTTGCCAGCGCCGGTGACGGTTTCATCCGTCACATGAGGCTGCGCGGCTGCGAGGTACTGGTCACCGGCGAAACCGACCCGGCAGTGGCCATCACCCGCATCCTGGCGGGCGAAGCGCTGTCCGACCCGCGCTTCGACATCAGCACCTCGCTGTGCAAGTTGCGCGACCTGTTCTCGCGCTTCTGAAACTCAGTCGAGCAATTCGATCTGGCCGCTGACCGTCGTCGTCAGCAGGCTCTCACCGGCTTCCAGCGGCGCCGGCATGGCTTCGGCCATCATCGCCTTGGCGGCGCGGAACACCGGCATGGGCATGGCGCCGCCCTGTTGCGAAACCGACAACTGCTTGATCTTCCACTTTTTGCCCAATGCACCGGCAACCACCTCGGCACGACTCTGGAAGGCCTTGATCGCATCGCGCGTCGCTTCGTCCTCGACCTGACGACGGGTTTCCGGCGACGGCATCTGGCTGACCTGAGCCACCGCCAGCCGGCGTTGCTGCAGTTCGCCGAGCAGTTCGGAGACGGCACCCAGGTCGCGCGATTCGATGACCAATTCGCTGCGCATGCGCCAGCTTTCGATTTTCTGATCGCGACCATAGACCGGGTAGGTCGACTGGTTGCCGGATTTGACCGTCACCCCGGCCTTGCCGCGAATCAGTTGCAGCCCGCCGGCGATCTCCTGATTGACGCGACGCGCCAGATCGGCCGGATTGCTGCCCTGAACCTCGCTATAGACGACCGCGCGGACCTGGTCGTTGACGGTCGGCCGCGCCGCTTCGGCGGCCAGATCGACCGTCGTAGCCGCCTGGACACCGAGCGCCAGCAGCCCGCCGAGGAAAACCACTGCCTTGATTGCCTTCATGAGTCGTTGCTCCAATTATTGACAGGGGAATCTTATCTGCCGCCGGAGGGCGTCGCCACGGGAAATCAGTAAAAATATGTTTCCCCGGGAGAAACTGGATAGCTGATTTTTGCTTGTATCGGACTCCGCCTTTTGTAATACTTTGCCTCCCATGATCAACGTGCTTCAACTCAACCGCGTGCCAAACCAGGAAGATACTCCGGTGGAAGGAGCTCGCCGCGTCATCAACGGCGAAGAGCGTGTCTATTACGACGGTTACTGGATCAAGGCGTACAAGGTGCCGGCGGATACGCTGGAAGCCAAGAAGCGCCTGATCGACGCGCTGACCCGCCGCCTGTTCAACCATACCGAACACGGCCTGAACATTCCCGGCACCCGACTGGCCGAGGCAAGAAGCGCGTTTGAAGCGGAAACCGACCCGGCGCGCCGGCGCGTCAAGGGCGCCATGCTGGCCGGCGCACTGTTCAACCGCGCCGCCGACATCTTCCGCAAGCTGGTCGAACTCCAGGCCTGCGGCATCGAGATCCTCAGCGACAACCCGCTGATGCGCGAATGCGGCCGGTGCCTGCTCGAAGCCATGGAACTCGGTCGCAACGTGCTGCACCGCAGCGGCGAGGAAGGCATCGACGAACTGTGGGGCGAGCCGTTCCGCGCCTTCTCGATTCCGCTGGAAGATTTCTACGAGAGCCGCTACATCAAGATCGGTCAGACGATGCGCGACATCGACCTGATTGCCCGCTGCATGATCACCAACCTGGCTCAGTTGCCGGCGTTCGCCGGCGCCGAGTCGGCCATCGTCGATCTGGCCAATGCCGCCAAGATCAAGACCGAAACGCTGCGTACCGATCCGGACATTTTCGACGTCTGGGCCATCATGGTCACCGCCGGCGAGCGCCTGGACAACCTGACGCCGCTACCGGTAGCCACCGGCAGCGAAACCGTCCACCACGATACGGCGGAAGGCCTGCAACTGTTCCGCCAGGGGCGCGACCTGATTTTCTACATCACCCGCGCGCGCACGCCGATGCCCAAGAGCACCCGCGAATTCATCTCGCGTTGCGAGGCCTACCGGGCGACCGGCCATGCCCCCCTGGCCTTCTTCCGCCAGGACTGAAATCCCGCCTCAGTTGGCCTCGTGCCGGTTGCGACCGGATTCCTTGGCCTTGTAGAGCAGGTCGTCGGCCATGCGGAACACCTGATGCACGGGGCCGCTGGCGGGCGCCATGCAGGTGGCACCGACCGATACCGTCACCTTGCCCCATTCGGCATTCCACTCGTGGCGGATGTTCAATGCGGCAATCGCCTCGACGACGGCAAGCGCGATGCCCACATGCACCCCGGGTGCCGCATCGGGAATGATCAGCGAAAATTCTTCGCCACCGTAGCGCGCGGCAAACAATCCGGGGGCCATCTGGTCCTGGTTGGCCTGCTCGGCAACCTTTTCGAGGCAGGCGGCAACCGCACACAGACACTCGTCGCCGGCCTGATGGCCGTAGTGATCGTTGAAACTCTTGAAATTGTCGACATCGACCATCAGCAGGCTGAACGGCTTGCCCTGCTGAACGGCCATTTCCCACAGGTGATCGACGCGCATGTCCATCGCCCGTCGGTTGAGCAGGCCGGTCAGACCGTCGCGATTGGCCTGATCCTGCAATTTCCCGTTGGCCAGCGCCAGACGCGAGCGCAGCGCGGCAATCCGGGACATCGCCTTCATCTTGGCCTGGAGCACGCTTTCCGGCGAACTCTTGGAAATGAAGTCATCGCCACCCGCCTCGATGGCGGTCACCAGATTGGTGTCGCTGTCGGTGGCGGTAACGAAGATGATCGGCGTCCAGGCCCAGGGCTCATGCCCTTCCAGCGAGCGGATGCGGGTGGTGGTCTCGAAACCGTTCATGCCCGGCATCTCGATATCCATCAGGATCAGATCGAAACGCTCGGCCTGGAACAGGTCAATGGCCGTTTGACCATTGATGGCATGCTTGACCTCGTGCCCGAAGGATTCGAGGCGAGCGGTCGTGACCATCGCAATGGCGCGCGAATCGTCGACCAGAAGTATTTTCATTACGTGGAAACCCGTTGCGACATTCAGATGACAGGATACCTGTTCGAGCCCGATACGGGTAGCACAAAAGTCATAATCCCCCCCCCGATACAGCCAGGCGATCTACAATGCATTACACAGCTTGACAGACAGCAAACGTCGGCGACAGTAAGATTCCACCAAGACTTACGGAAGAACGTTCATGTCCTCACAAATCATGCTGATCAAAGCCATCCGCAGCGGCAAGCTGGCCGACGTCAAGGCGGCGCTGGATGCCGGCGAACCCGTCGAACTCGACGACGGCAACGGCGAACCGGGCCTGGTCATGGGCATTGCCTGCTTCATGGGTCACGCCGACATCGTCCGCGAACTGGTGCACCGCGGCGCCCAGGTGAATCTGGCGGACAACCGCCTGCCGACCTCGCCGCTGAGCATGGCCATCCGCGGCAAACGAACCGAAGTCGTGCGCACCCTGCTCGAACTTGGCGCCACCCTGCCCGAGGGCATGGAATGCGGCCTGACCGAAAACGAAGTCATGATCGCCTGCTGGAAAGCCCAGCGTGCTGGCCTGAGCGGACGCGAGGAACTGGAACCGGTGGCCCTGCCCGATATCGAGGAAATCGACATGACCGGTTGTGCCGGCACCGACACCCTGGTGCTGGAAGCCGACGCCTTGCGCATGGCCAAGGACATGCGCTGAATCGAACAATCTCCGGGCGCGTCATATTGCCGTAACACAAACGCAACAAAATGAGCAGCTTGAGGCCTATACTTGAGAAAATGCTTTTGGATTGCTCGCCATGATCAATACTCCGCTTACCCCCAGATTTCCGGCAGAAAACTACCTGAACCGCGAACTCGGCCTGCTCGCCTTCAACCGCCGGGTACTGGCCCAGGCGCAGGATGAACGGATGCCGCTGCTCGAGCGCCTGCGCTTCCTGTGCATCGTCTCGAGCAACATGGACGAATTCTTCGAAATCCGCGTCTCCGGCCTCAAGGAACAGATCCGGGCGCATACGCCGGTGGTCACCATCGACGGCAAGACGGCGCAGGAAACCTTCCGCCTGGTGTCGGCCGAAGCACACGCCATCGTCACCGAGCAGTACCAGCACCTGAACGACGTCATCCTGCCGGCGCTGGCCGCCGAAGGCATCCGCTTCCTGCGCCGGTCGACATGGAACGAAGCGCAGCGCGAATGGATTCGCGATTACTTCCTGCGCGAAATGGTGCCGGTGCTGACGCCGATCGGACTCGACCCGTCGCACCCCTTCCCGCGCGTCCTCAACAAGAGCCTCAATTTCGCCGTCGAACTCGAAGGCAAGGACGCCTTCGGCCGCAGCTCGAACATCGCCATCGTCCAGGCACCGCGCGTCCTCCCCCGCGTCATCCAGGTTCCCGAGGAACTGGCCGGCTGCGCCTACGGCTTCGTCTTCCTGTCGTCGATCCTGCACGAGTTCGTCAGTGAGCTGTTCACCGGCATGACCGTGCTCGGCTGCTACCAGTTCCGCGCCACGCGCAATTCCGACCTGTTCGTCGACGAGGAAGAAGTCACCAACCTGCGCACCAAGTTGCAGGGTGAATTGCCGCAACGCCATTTCGGCAACGCGGTGCGCCTGGAAGTGGCAGACAACTGCTCGCCGGCAATCACCGAATTCCTGCTCTCGCAGTTCGGCCTGCAGCAGGTCGACCTCTACCGCGTGCATGGCCCGGTCAACCTGGTGCGGCTGATGCAGGTGCCCGACTGGGTCGACCGCCCGGACATGAAATTCCGCCCCTTCGTTCCCGGCACCCCCAAGGGCCTGCCCAAGGGCGGCAGCATCTTCGACGCCATCCGCCGCAACGACATCCTGCTGCACCACCCCTACCAGTCCTTCGCCCCGGTCATCGAACTGCTCAACCAGGCAGCCAGCGATCCGAGCGTGGTCGCGATCAAGATGACGGTCTATCGCACCGGCACCGATTCGGTGCTGATGCAGTCGCTGCTGCGCGCCGCGCAGAGTGGCAAGGAAGTCACCGTGGTCGTCGAGCTGATGGCCCGTTTCGACGAGGAAGCGAACATCGGCTGGGCGACCAAGCTCGAGGAAGTCGGCGCCCACGTGGTCTATGGCGTGGTCGGCTACAAGGTCCATGCCAAGGCGCTGCTCATCGTCCGCCGCGAGGAAGGCGGCCTCAAGCGCTACGCTCATCTCGGCACCGGCAACTATCACCCGCGGACCGCCCGTCTCTATTCCGACTTCGGCCTGCTCACGGCCAACGAGGAAGTCACCCACGACGTTTCCGAGGTATTCAAGCAACTGACCGGCCTGGGCAAGGCACGGACGCTGAAGCATCTGTGGCAGGCACCGTTCACGCTGCAGCAGAACGTCGTCGCCGCCATCGAGGCCGAGGCCGAAGCCGCCCGTGCCGGCCAGAAGGCGCGCATCGTCGCCAAGATGAACTCGCTGGTCGAGCCGGAAGTCATCAATGCGCTCTATGAAGCATCGAAAGCCGGCGTCGAGATCAACCTGATCGTACGCGGCATCTGTATGCTGCGCCCCGGCGTTCCCGGCCTGTCGGAGAACATCCGCGTGCGCTCGATCATCGGCCGCTTCCTCGAACACCACCGGATCATGTATTTCCACGCCGGCGGCAAGGAAAGCGTCTATCTCTCGTCAGCCGACTGGATGGATCGCAACTTCTTCAAGCGCATCGAACTGGGTTTCCCCATCCTCGACCCGAAACTGAAACGCCGCGTCATCACCGAAGGCCTGAAGTTCTATCTGGCAGACAATCAGCAGGGCTGGGACATGAACAGCCAAGGGATTTACCACCGTCGCCGCTCCAGCCGCAGCAAACCGCACAACGCCCAGGGCGAACTGATGACGCTGCTCGGCGGCTGAGCGGTCGGCCGCTCAGTTCAGCCAGGCGGTCAGCGCCAGCCCGGCGACGCCGATATTGATGATCAGCAAGGCCAGCGTACGCCGGCGATTGCTTTCGATGCGCGCCACCAGCTGGGCATTCTGTTCGGCCAGCGAGGCGATCACTTCGCTGGCCGTCAGCATCTGCGCGTGCAGGGCGTCGACGCGAGCCTGCAGCTCGGCCACCCGGTCCTCCGGCGAAGCCGCCGGCATCGGGGCCGCGGGCTCGCTGGCCGCGCCCTTGCCGCCGACCTTGTTCCACAATTTGCGGGCGCCGTCAGCGACCACCGGCGCATTCTTGATCACTTCGCTCCAGGGAACGTTGGAGAGTATCGTCATCCATCCGATGGCCATCGGGCAACTCCTTTGCGTGTTTCGTCCGGACCAAGCATAGCAAGCCCGGTCCGGATTTGAATGCCATTTTCCGGAAGCCCGGGCCCGGATTTTCCTGAACGAACCCCGGTTCAGTCGGCAAACTGCGGCGGACGGCGCTCGCGGGCGGCCTGCATTGCTTCGTTCAGGTCGGACGACAGCAGCATGGCGGCATTCCAGGTGGCAACGTAGGAAAGACCGTCCGCAACGCTGTGGTCGCGGCTGTAGTTGAGGATTTCCTTGCTGCCGCGCACGGCCAGCGGCGACTTGCCGGCGATGCGGCGGGCGATGGCGAGTACGCCGGCGTGCAGCGCTTCGGCATCGACCCAGACCTGATTGACCAGGCCGCTGCGCAAGGCTTCGTCGGCGCCGAGGTCGCGGCCGGTGTAGGCCAGTTCGCGCGCCAGCCCCGGCGCGATCAGGCCGGGCAGACGTTGCAACGAGCCGACGTCGGCGACCATGCCGATATCGATTTCACGCACCGAAAACTGCGCGTCGCTGCTGGCATAACGCATGTCGCAGCAGCAGGCGAGATCGAGCCCGCCACCCAGGCAGGCGCCCTGGATGGCGGCGAGCACCGGCTTGCGGCAGCGCTCGACGGCGCCGAGGCAGTCCTGCAGGTCGAGGATCAGCCGGCGTAAAGCTTCGCGGCTGCGCGCCTGGTCCGGATTGGCGATGCGCGCCATGATGCCGCCGAGCATGGCGAGGTCGATGCCGGCGCAGAAATGCCGGCCGGCACCGGACAGCACGACGACGCGCACGGCCGGCGTGGCGTCGGCCCAGTAGAAGGCGGTGCGCAGTTCCTGCCACAGCGCGTCGTCGAGGGCGTTGGATTTGTCGGGGCGGTTCAGGCGCAGTTCAAGGACGCCGTCGGCCAGCGTCGGCTCGATGACCGTCAGTTCGGGAAATTGCATGGCGGACTCCAAAAAAACACCCCCGACGGGCGGGGGTGAAACGCAGGGATGGAGAAAGTACAGCCGAAAAATCAGGCGTCGAACAGTTCGCTGCCGAGACCGGCAATCGCCGCGTCGCCGGCCATCACGGTGGCGGCGTAGGCGTTGGCCTGGGGCAGCATCTGGTCGGCGTAGAAACGCGCGCTGGCGAGCTTGTTGCGATAGAAGACCTGGTCGCCCTCGCCCCGCTCGAGGTAGCCGGCCGCAGCCAGCGCGGCCTTGCCCATGAACCAGCCACCGCAAACGGTGACGGCCAGGTGCAGATACGGTACGGCAGCGGTCAGCACGCCGCCGAGGCCGGTTTTGGCGTTGGCCGCCAGCCACTCGGTGGCTTCGGTCCAGGCCTTCAGGGCAACACCCAGGCGCTGGCCGATGGCCTGCAGCTCGGGCTTGCCGGAGGCACCGAGCGCCTTGGCAGTGGCGTAAACCTCGCCGAAGACGATCTTGGCGGTGGCGCCCTGATCGCGCATCAGCTTGCGAAACAGCAGATCGTTGGCCTGGATGCCGGTGGTGCCTTCGTAGATGGTGGTGATGCGCGAATCGCGCCAGTGCTGCGCGGCGCCGGTTTCCTCGATGAAGCCCATGCCGCCGTAGATCTGGACGCCGAGCGAGGTCACTTCGATGCCCATTTCCGTGCCGCCGCCCTTGACGATGGGGATCATGAATTCGGCCAGGTAGAGCGCCTTCTTGCGTTCCTCGGCATCGCTCAACGCATGCGCGCGGTCGAGCAGACCGGAGGTGTAATAAGCCAGCGCGCGGCAGGCTTCGACGCGCGACTTCATCAGCATCAGCATGCGCCGGATGTCCGGGTGCCTGTCGATGGTGACCAGCGCTTCGCCGGTGACGGCATCGCGGCCCTGCTTGCGTTCGCGGGCGTAGCCGAGCGCCTGCTGGTAGGCACGCTCGCCGAGCGCGATACCCTGCAGGCCGACGCCGAGGCGGGCTTCGTTCATCATGATGAACATGTATTCGAGGCCGCGGTTCGGCTCGCCGAGCAGGTAGCCGATGGCGCCGCCGTTGTCGCCGTAGGCCATGACGCAGGTCGGGCTGGCGTGAATGCCGAGCTTGTGCTCGATAGAAACGCAGTAGGCATCGTTACGCGCCCCGAGCGAACCATCGCCATTGACCATGAACTTGGGCACCAGGAACATCGAGATGCCCTTGACGCCGGCCGGTGCGTCCGGCAGGCGGGCGAGCACGAGATGGACGATGTTCTCGGTCATGTCGTGGTCGCCGTAGGTGATGAAGATCTTCTGGCCGAACACCTTGTAGCTGCCGTCGGCCTGCGGCTCGGCGCGCGAGCGGATCAGCGCCAGGTCGGAACCTGCCTGCGGCTCGGTCAGGTTCATGGTGCCGGTCCATTCGCCGGAAATCATCTTCTCCAGGTAGATGGCCTTGAGTTCGTCGCTGGCGCAGGTCAGCAGCGCTTCGACGGCGCCGGTGGTGAGCAAGGGGCCGAGGCTGAAAGCCATGTTGGCCGAGCAGAGCATTTCCTTGACGGCGATGCCGAGCGTGTCGGGCAACCCCTGGCCGCCGAATTCGGCGGGCGAGGTCATGCCGTTCCAGCCGGCGTCGCGGTACTGGGCGTAGGCTTCCTTCCAGCCGGTCGGCGTGGTCACGCCGCTGGCGGTCAGCTTGCAGCCTTCCTTGTCGCCGGTACGGTTGAGCGGGGCCAGGACTTCGCCGGCAAAACGGGCGGATTCTTCCAGGATGGCGTCGGCCATGTCGGCCGTGGCTTCCTCGAAGCCCGGCAGGCTGCTCAGCTCCTTGAAGCCGGCCAGTTCGTCCATGACGAAGCGCATGTCCTTCACGGGGGCGCGATATTCACTCATTGCTTGTCTCCAGATTGTTGTTTTCAGAACGGATTGCTGCACAGCGCCGCTTTGGCGCTGCGGTATTCCTGACGCAGGCGGGCGACCAGATCGGCCGTCGGCATGACCTCGTCGATGGTGCCGACACCCTGCCCGGCCCCCCAAATGTCCTTCCAGGCTTTGGCGTCGCGGGCGCCACCGAAGCTCATCGCGCTTTTGTCCTTGACCGGCAGGTCGTCCGGGTCGAGACCGGCGGCGACGATGCTCTTCTTCAGGTAGTTGCCATGGACGCCGGTGAAATACGGCGTATAGACGACATCCTTGGCGGCGGAATCGAGGATCGCCTGCTTGTAGCCCTCGACCGCATTTGCTTCCGGCGTGGCGATGAAGCGCGTGCCGATGTAGGCGAAATCAGCGCCCATGGCCTGCGCGGAGAGGATGGCGCTGCCGTTGGTGATCGCTCCCGACAAGGCAATCGGGCCGTCGTAGAACTTGCGGATTTCGCCGACCAGCGCGAACGGGCTGAGCGTGCCGGCATGGCCGCCGGCGCCGGCGCAGACCAGGATCAGGCCGTCGACACCGGCCTCCAGGGCCTTCTCGGCGTGGCGCACGCTGATCACGTCGTGGAAGACCTGGCCGCCATAGGCATGCACGTGCGGCACGATCTGCGTCGGCGCCGACAGGCTGGTGATGATCAGCGGCACCTCGTGCTTCACGCACAGCGCCATGTCGTGCTCCAGGCGCTCGTTCGACGGATGGATGATCTGGTTGACCGCGAACGGCGCCGCCTGCGGATCGGCGGCCAGCTCACGCTTGATGCGCAGCAGCCAGTCGTCGAGCATTTCCTTGGGGCGGGCATTGAGCGCCGGGAACGAGCCGATGACGCCGCTCTTGCACTGGGCGATGACCAGGTCCGGGTTGGAGACGATGAACATCGGCGCGCAGATGACCGGCAGCGTCAGGTTACGGTTGAGTGAAGCGGGAATGGACAACTCAGGCTCCTTCCTTGAGGGCGCGGCGCAGGATCTTGCCGACGTTGGTCCGCGGCAGGTCGTCGCGGAATTCGATGTGTTTGGGAATCTTGTAACCGGTGAGCACGGTGCGGCAGTGCTCGATCACGTCCTTTTCGGTGATGCGCGGATCCTTGCGCACCACGAAAATCTTCACCGCTTCGCCGGAATGCTCGTCGGGCACGCCGATGGCAGCGACGTCGATGATCCCCGGCAGCATGGCGACGGCTTCCTCGACTTCGTTCGGATAGACGTTGAAGCCGGACACCAGGATCATGTCCTTCTTGCGGTCGACCAGATAGACGAAGCCTTTCTGATCGACGTAACCGACGTCACCGGTGCGCAGGTAGCCGTCCGGGTAGAAGACGTTGGCGGTCTCGTCCGGGCGGTTCCAGTAGCCCTTCATCACCTGCGGGCCGCGGATGCAGATTTCGCCGACCTGGCTGACCGGCACTTCGGTGCCGCTGTCGTCGCGGATCGAAATTTCCGTCGACGAAATCGGCAGGCCGATGGAACCGTTGAAATCGTGCAGGTCGAGCGGATTGATCGTCGCCGCCGGGCTGGTTTCGGTCAGGCCGTAGGCCTGCATCAGCGGCACCCCGACCGTCTTCAGCCAGCGCTCGGCCACTGGCGCCTGCACCGCCATGCCGCCACCCAGCGTGACGTTCATGGTCGAGAAGTCGAGCTTGGCGAACTCCGGATTGTTGAGCAGGGCATTGAACAAGGTATTCACGCCGGTCACCACGCTCACCGGATACTTCGACCATTCCTTGACGAAGCCCGGAATGTCGCGCGGATTGGCGATCAGCAGGTTCCTCGCGCCGATCATCAGGAAGGTCAGGCAGTTCGCCGTCAGCGCGAAGATGTGATACAGCGGCAAGGCGGTGATGATCAGTTCCTGCCCCTCGCGCACCGCTGGCTTGATCCAGTTGTAGGCCTGGGTGACGTTGGATGCGATGTTCGCGTGGGTCAGCATCGCCCCCTTGGAAACCCCGGTGGTGCCGCCGGTGTATTGCAGGAAGGCGATGTCGTCGTGATCCAGCGCCACCAGCTGCCAGCCGTGCCGGCGACCGCTTGCCAGCGCGCTGTTGAAGCTGATCGCCCCGGGCAGTTTCCAGGCCGGCACCAGCTTCTTCACGCGACGCACGACGAAATTGACGAGGTGGCCCTTGAGTCCGAGCAATTCGCCCATCGGCGTGACCACGACATGACGGATCGGCGTGCGGGCGATCACCTGCTCCAGGGTATGGGCGAAATTCTCGACGATGACGATGGCCGTCGCCCCGGAATCCTTCAACTGGTGTTCGAGTTCGCGCGGGGTGTACAGGGGATTGCAATTGACCACCACGCAACCGGCGCGCAGCGTGCCGAACAAGGCCACCGGGTACTGCAGCAGGTTGGGCATCATCAACGCCACCCGCTCGCCCTTTTTAAGGCCCAGCGATTGCAGCCAGCCGGCGAAGTGCTTCGATTCCTCATCGAGCTGCCGGTAGGTCATTTCCTTGCCCATGCTGATGTAGGCGACCTGATCGCCGAACTTCGCACAGGCATCCTCGAACAGGACCACCAGTGACGGAATGTGGTCGATGTCGATTTCGTGCGGTACCCCTGCGGGGTAACTATTGCGCCAGATTTTTTCCATTTTTGTCTCCTCCGCCTTTGCGCCGGTAGTGATTTTTCTCGGCAATGTAGACCGTGCGTTCGACCACGGTATGTACCGTGCCGTGCCTGTCCTTCAATTCGACCGTATAAGTCCGCTCAAGCTCCGGATATTCCACCAGGGCGCCGCGAATTGCTGAAATTTCTTCCTCCGGCAACAGGAAATCGGCGTACAGCGTGGTGTAACCCGGCTTGCGGTAACGGATGCTGGCCGCCTTGTCCCAGACGATGTAGGCATCGCCCAGCGCCGCCATCAACATCATCGGATGCGCGCCATCGGTGATCGCGAACAGCGAGCCGCCGTAGATCGAGCCGACGATGTTCTTGGTCCTCCAGTTCAGCGGCAGGCAGATGCGGATGTGGCGCAGATCGCGCGCCACATGCACGACCCGCCCGCCTGTCCCGCGAAACGCCGGATGCAGGTTGAAGCCCAGGCGCACCATGCGGGCGCGCCAGGCCGGCGAGAGTTTGGCGAGCCAGGCGGGTTTCATCAGACCCGTTCGATGATGCCGGCCGCACCCATGCCGGTACCGATGCACATGGTGACCATGCCGTAACGACCGCCGGTGCGTTGCAGGCCGTGCGTCAGCGTGGCGATGCGGATGGCGCCGGTGGCGCCGAGCGGATGGCCGAGGGCAATGGCGCCGCCGAGCGGATTGACCTTGTCCGGATTGATCCCCAGTTCCTGCATCACCGCCAGCGACTGCGCGGCGAAGGCTTCGTTGAGTTCGATCCAGTCGAGGTCGTCCTGGCGGATACCGACCTGAGCCAGCACTTTCGGAATGGCGGCAATCGGTCCGATGCCCATGATTTCCGGCGCCACGCCGCCGACGGCATAGCCGGCGAAACGGGCGAGCGGCGTCAGGTTGTGTTCCTTGAGCACCTTCTCCGACACCAGCATGACCGCACCGGCACCGTCCGACATCTGCGAGGAGTTGCCGGCCGTGACCGAACCGCGCGCATGGAAAACCGGCTTCAGCTTGCCGAGACGTTCCAGCGAGGCATCGGCACGCGGGCCTTCGTCGGTATCGACGACA
Source organism: uncultured Azonexus sp. (assembly GCF_937982035.1). Lineage (NCBI taxonomy): Bacteria > Pseudomonadati > Pseudomonadota > Betaproteobacteria > Rhodocyclales > Azonexaceae > Azonexus > uncultured Azonexus sp. The sequence continues at coordinate 88,904 of NZ_CALJNI010000001.1, read as the reverse complement.
CGCTGGCGCAACTTGATGTTGCCAGACGCCAGGTCAGGCAGGCTTTCGCTGATCGCGTACGGCGTCGTCTCGGCCTTGAAGTGACCGGCGGCAATTGCCGCACAGGCCTTCTGGTTGGAGGCGAGCGCGAAGGCGTCCTGGGCGTCGCGGGAAATCTTCCACTGGTTCGCGACCTTTTCTGCGGTCAGGCCCATGCCGAAGGCGATGCCCAGATTTTCCTCCTTGGCGAAGATCGCCGGGTTCATCGACATCTTGTTGCCCATGATCTGCGGCATCACCGACATCGACTCGGTACCGGCGGCGATCATCACATCGGCCAGGCCGAGGCGGATCTGGTTGGCGGCATCAGCCACCGCCTGCACGCCGGACGAGCAGAAGCGGTTGATGGTGATGCCCGGCACGGTGATCGGCAGACCGGCCAGCAGCGCGCCGATGCGGGCGACGTTCATGCCCTGTTCGGCTTCCGGCATGGCGCAGCCGACGATGACGTCGCCGATGCGCGCCGGATCGATGCCCGGCACCTGGGCGACCACGGCCTTGATGACTGCGGCCAGCATGTCGTCCGGGCGCACATTCCTGAACATGCCGTTGCGCTTGGCGACCGGCAGTCGGGTGGCGGCGACGATGTAGGCGTCTTGAATCTGTTTGCTCATTTTTCTCTGTCTCCTGACCCGATTAGTTGCGAAGCGGCTTGCCGGTTTCGAGCATGTGCTTGATCCGGGCCTGGGTTTCGGGGGTTTTCAGCAATTCGACGAAGAGGCGGCGCTCGACGGTGATCAGCCATTCCTCGTCGACCAGGCTGCCGGTTTCGACTTCGCCGCCGCACAGCGCGATGGCGGCCGACTTGGCGACCTTGTAGTCGTGCGCGGAAATCATGCCGCCCTCCTTCATGTTCACCAGCATCATTTCCAGCGTCGCGATGCCGTTCTTGCCGGCGACCGGGATGGCGCGGGCCATCGGCGGCGGTGCGTAACCGGCATCGGCCATGGCACGCGCTTCCTTGATGGCGACGAAGAGCAGTTCGTGGGCGTTGAACAGGATGGTGTCGGAAGGCTTGGCAAAGCCCATGTCGATGACTTCGACCGCGCTCTTGGCAACCTTGGCCATGGCGATGGTCTGGAACACCGGCTGCAGGAAGTTGAACACTTCCCCCGGCGTTGCCGATTGCGCGGCCCAGTCGGCAGCGCGTACGGCAAACTCCTTGCAGCCGCCGCCGGCCGGAATCAGGCCGACCCCGGCTTCGACCAGGCCGACATAGCTTTCCAGCGCCATGACGCGCTTGCCGGCGTGCATGACGAATTCGCAGCCACCGCCCAGCGCCATGCCCTGCACGGCGGCAACGGTTGGAACCTGCGCGTATTTCAGCGTCTGCGAAGCGCGCTGGAACTTCTCTACAGTCTTTTCCAGCATGTCGAACTGGCCGGCGGCACAGGCTTCGCCGACCTGCTGCAGGTTGGCGCCGACAGCGAACGGCGCTTCGTGCCAGACGACGACGCCGTCGAGCGTCGTTTCCGCCTGGCGGACAGCGGCGATCAGGCCGTCGAGCACTTCGTCGCCGATGGTGTGCATCTTGGACTTGAAGGAAATGATGCCGATCCCGCCATCGATCGCCGGCAGACGCCACAGGCGAACGCCGTCGTTTTCGTAGAGCGTTTCGCCCGACTTTTCCGGCACAGCACCGGCTTCACCGAGCACACGCTCGGGGAAGAGCTGGCGCTGGTAAACCGGCAGCGTCGAGCGCGGCACGTAAGCATTCTTGCTGGCGGAATACGAACCTTCGGCGGTATGCACGCCGGTACGCCCCGCTTCCAGCGCCCACGCCGGCAGCGGCACATTGCTCATGCTCTTGCCGGCGCCGATGTCGGCAGCGACCGCCTGGACGATGTCGCGCCAGCCGGCGGCCTGCCAGGTTTCGAACGGCCCCTGCGCCCAGCCGAAGCCCCAACGCATCGCCAGATCGAGATCGCGGGCATTGTCGGCGACGTGTTCGAGCTGCACCGCCGCGTAGTGGAAGATGTCGCGGAAGATGGCCCACAGGAACTGCGCCTGCGGATGCGTCGCGGCACGGAGTGCAGCAAACTTCTCGGCCGGATTGCGCATCTTGAGGATGGCATCGACTTCGGCGGCGATTTCGCCGGCCGACTTGCGGTAATCCTGCGCGGCCAGGTCGAGCACCTGGATTTCCCTGCCCTGCTTCCTGAAGATGCCGCAACGGGTTTTCTGGCCCAGCGCGCCCTGCCCGATCAACGCCTGCAGCCACGCCGGGGTCGTGAAGTAGCGGTGCCACGGGTCATTCGGCAAGGTGTCCTGCATGGTCTTGACGACGTGCGCCAGGGTGTCGAGGCCAACGACGTCGGCGGTGCGATAGGTGGCGCTCTTCGGACGGCCGATCTTCGGGCCGGTCAGCGCATCGACTTCGTCGAAACCGAGGCCAAAGGCCTGGGTGTGGTGCATGACGGCGAGGATGGAGAAGACACCGATACGGTTGGCGACGAAATTCGGGGTATCGAGCGCACGGATGACGCCTTTGCCGAGGCGCGAGGTCAGCCAGGTTTCCAGCGCATCGAGCGTGCCGGCATCGGTGCTCTGCGTGGCGATGATTTCAACCAGGTGCATGTAGCGCGGCGGGTTGAAGAAATGGATGCCGCAGAAGCGCGGCCGGATGGCTTCCGGCAGGCCCTGGGCCAGCGCGTTCATCGACAGGCCGGAAGTATTGGAAGCGACAATCGCCTTGGCGCCGATGTGCGGCGCGATCTTGGCGTAGAGGTCGTTCTTCCAGTCCATGCGCTCGGCGATGGCCTCGATGATCAGGTCGCAGTCGGCGAGCAGCGGCAGGTGCTCGTCGTAATTGGCGGCGTCGATGAACTTGAGCTTGCCCTTGCTGGCGAGCGGTGCCGGGTCGAGCTTCTTGAGGCCGTCGAGGGCCTTGTTGACGATGCCGTTCTTGTCGCCTTCCTTGGCCGGCAGGTCGAACAGCAGCACCGGCACATTGGCATTGGCGAGGTGGGCGGCAATCTGCGCGCCCATCACGCCGGCACCGAGTACCGCGGCTTTCTTAACGATCAGCTTGTTCAAGCTTGTCTCCTTTTGTTGGTCTGGTCTGGTTTCGTCAAAAATAAAACGAACGTTTGAATTATAGACAGTGCGCACTTCCGGTCAAGGCATTTTTCCTTGCCCGTTCAGTGACTGGCGGTTTTTGCTCCCGCCTGGCCGGGAAGTTTCACCAGGAAGGCGGCCAATGCCGGCAGGAGCAAGATGGCACCGGCCATGTTCACGATGAACATGAAGGCCAGCAGGATGCCCATGTCGGCCTGGAACTTGAGCGCCGAGAAGGCCCAGGTACCGACACCGATGGACATCGTCGCGGCCGTGAAGCCGATTGCCGTGCCGCGCTGGCGCAGCGCCTCGAGGAAGGCGGCAGGCAGGCTGACGCCCTTGTGCAGCTCGTGCTCCATGCGCTCGTAGAGGTAGATGCCGTAATCGACGCCGACGCCGACGCCAAGCGCGATCACCGGCAGCGTGGACACCTTGAGGCCGATGCCGAGCAGCGCCATCAAGGCGTTGCACAGCACGGCAACGATGGCCAGCGGCAGGATGATGCACAGCGTCGCCCGCCACGAGCGGAACTCGATCAGGCACAGCAGGCTGATCGACCCGAACAGCAGCAGCAGCATGGTCACTTCGGCAGCATCGACGGCTTCGTTGGTCGCCACCATCACGCCGACATTGCCCGAAGCCAGCTTCAGTTCGAGGTTCTCGGACGGATTGGCGGCGATGAACTTCTTCACTTCGTTCACCACATGGGCAATCGTGCTGCCTTCATGGTCGCGGGTGAAGATCATGATCTGCATGGCGTTGCAGTCGGTATCGAGCAGACCGGTGCTGGTGTCGATCGGCGTCACCGACTGGGCAAGGATGCTCGGATCGCGCGACAGCACGCGCCAGCGCGGATTGCCTTCGTTCCAACCGGCGTTGACGGTCTTGGCCATGCCCGGCAGCGAGAGCACGCCCTGCACGCCATGAACGTTGCGCATCGTCGACTCGAAGCGGTCGAGCGTGTCCATGATCGTGAAATCGGTGCAGGCGCCGTCGACATTGCGCGACTGGGCGATCACCGACAGCACATCGACGCCAATCGAGAAGCTGTCGACGATGGCCGCCGTATCGCGGTTGTAGCGCGAGTCGTCGTGCAACTCGGGGATGCCCTTGCCGAGGTCGCCGGTGCGCAGGTCGCGCGATTGCCAGGTGCCGACGGCCAGCAGCACGGCGGCGGCGACCAGGATGAGCAGCGCCGGCCGCGGCGCGGCGGCACGCTTCAACCACACCCACAACCAGTCACCGCTGTTCTTGCGGCCGGCCGAGCGTTGCCGCTCGCCGGGCGACAGGTCCATCCACGACAGCAGGATGGTCAGCAGCATCTTGTTGGTCACGATCATCAGCGCGACGCCCAGACTGGCGGTGATCGCCAGTTCGCGGACCATGTCGATCTCGATGTAGAGGATGACCATGAAACCGAGCGCATTGGCCAGCAGGGCCATCGCCCCGGGCATGAACAGCTTGAGGAAGGACTTGTGCGCGGCGGTCAGGCCGTCGGCGCCGCCGATCACTTCGAGCTGCCAGGCGTTGGTCATCTGCACCGCGTGGCTGACGCCGATCGAGAAGATCAGGAAAGGCACCAGGATCGACATCGGGTCGATGCCGTAGCCGAGCAGCGGCAGCAGGCCGAGCAGCCAGATCACCGGGATCATCGCGCAGATCAGCGCGACCGCCGTCAGCTTCGCCGAACCGGAATACAGATAGAGCAGCACCGCCGTGATCACGAAGGCGACCAGGAAGAAAAGCAGGACCGCACGCGCGCCCTCGGTGATGTCGCCGACCGCCTTGGCGAACCCGATGATGTGCACGGTGACGCCGTCCTTCTGATGGCGGCTGCGGATTTCCTCGAGCTTGCCGGCGACCGCCGCGTAATCGAGGCGGGCACCGGTCGACGGATCGACTTCGAGCAGTTCGGCGCTGACCAGCGCGCCCTTGAAATCGTTCGACACCAGGCGACCGACGCGTCCCGACTTGAGCACGTTGGCGCGAACCTCTTCAAGGTCTTCCGGGGTGCCGGCGAAATCGGCGGGAATCACGTTGCCGCCGGCAAAGCCATCCTCGACGACTTCGATGAAGCGGACGTTGGGGGTGAACAGCGACGTCACCGAAGCGCGTTCGACACCGGGCAGGAAGAAGACCTCGTCGGTGACTGCCTTGAGCGTGGCGAAGAACTCGGGCGTGTAGATGTCGCCTTCGTCGATACGCAGCGCCAGCAGCACGCGGTTGGCGCCGCCGAAGGTCTTCTGGTACTCGGTGAAGGTCTGCATGTATTCATGCTTGAGCGGGATCATCTTCTGGAAACCCGCATCGACCCGCAACTGGGTCGCCGACCAGCTGAGCGCCAGGGTGATCAGCACGAACAGCGCCAGGAAGCTGCGTCGCCAGCCGAACAGGACCTGGCCGATGGCGGTTACGACGGAATTCGTTTTCATTGTTTTTCTCCGCTTGCCGCATCGACACGGGCAACAGCGCCTTCGCCGAAAATCATTGCCTCGCCGGCGACCGGCGCCGGTACCGCCGCCGTCCACAGGCGGCTGCCCTGCACCGGCAACCGCTTGAACGACGTACCGCCGTCACGGCTGCCGAGTACGGTGCCGTTCTGGCCGACCAGCACGATGCTGCCGTCGGTCGTCATGGTGCTGCCGAACAGCGAACCGGCGCCCTCGCTGGTCAGCGTTTGCCAGCTGTCGCCACGGTCGTCGCTGCGCAGCACCGTGCCGCGCATGCCATAGACCAGCACGCCACCCTGGGCCAGCGGCTGGATGCCGAAATACGAGCCGGCGTAGGCCGGCGGCAGAATTTCCCAGTTGGCACCGCCATCGTTCGAGCGCAGCAAGGTGCCGGCCTCGCCGGCGATCATCAGGGTGCCGTCGGCCAGACGGGCCAGGGCGTTGAAGTGACGGTCGCCGTCGACGATCTGGCGTTCGTTCCAGTTCAAACCGCCGTCGGTGCTTTCGAAGACGGCACCGTAGGCGCCGATGGCCAGCACGTGCTGCGGACTGACGAAAGCGACGTCGAGCAAGGGACGCAGCTGTTCCGGCGCACTGAAAACCGCTTTCCAGGTCTGGCCGCCATCGTCGCTGCGCACGATCGCGGCATCGTGACCGACGGCAATGCCGAGCAGGTCGGCAAAGGCGACGGCATTCAGGGTCGTTTCGACGCCGCTGGGCACCCGGCGCCAGGCGCCGCCCTCGTCGTCGGAAATGAAGATGTAACCGCGCTCGCCGACCGCAACCAGGCGCTGGCCGGCGCGCTGCGTATCAAGCAGCAAGGCGTTGTTCAGGGTGATTTCGGTGGCCGGCATCGGCGGCCCCTTGCGTGCCGAGAAGGCATAGCTGACGGACAACGCAACGAAAACGGCAAAGATCAAACCTATGCTTTTGTTCATGAAGATTCCCGGAAGTTGGCATGCAGGCTGTCCTGCGGGGCCGATTTCGCCCCGCAGGAAGCCCAGGCCGGTCAGCGCTTAGCGCGTTCCGATGCCACGCAGGCCGGCCGGCGTGAAGTCCGCCGCGCTGCGCTTGGTCTTTTCCCAGACCTTGGGTTCGTCGTTGCGCAAGCCCATCGCCAGGTAACGACCGGACTGCAGGTCATGGTGCACTTCGATGGTGCCGTAGAACATCGGCACGTCGTAGAAGTTGATCGCATGCTGTTCCGAAACACGCCACAACTCGCCGCGTGCGTCGTACTTGTCGGAGACCATGATCATCCAGCTGTCTTCATCGATATAGAAGGTGCGCTTCTTGTAGATGTGGCTGGTGCCTTCCTTCAAGGTCGCCTCGACCACCCAGACGCGGTGCAGCTCATAACGTGCATGATCCGGGTTGATGTGGCCCGGACGCAGGACGTCGGCCATCTTCACCTGGTTGCCGGACAGCTTGTAGGAGTTGTACGGAACGAACAGCTCCTGCTTGCCGACCAGCTTCCAGTTGTAGCGGTCGGTGGCGCCGTTGAACATGCCGAAATCGTCGTTGGTGCGCAGACCGTCGGCGGCCGTGCCCGGATTGTCGTAGGCGACGTTCGGCGCCAGACGGACACGACGCTGGCCCGGATTGTAGGTCCACGCGGTACGCGGCTCCTTCAACTGGTCCACCGTTTCGTGCACCAGCAGGATCTGGCCGGCCAGGCGGGCCGGTGCCGTCACCGTCTGCAGGAAGTTCACCAGCTTGTTCGGCTCGCGATCCTTTTCCGGCTTGGTCAGGTTGCCGTAGGAAAAGTCATACTCGTACTCGAAGCGCACCGGCGTATAGGCGCCATCGCGCGTCACCGCCGCCTGGCTCCAGTTCATCGCATAGGTATCGCCCTTGTAGCGCATGACCGTGTTCCAGATCGCTTCCAGGCCATCCTTGGGAATCGGGAAGGGAACACCGCCGGTGGTCCCGGTCACGCCGGCACCGCCGCTGACCAGTTTGGCGCGGGTGGCGTTGGCCATCGTGTCGTCCAGATTGGCCTTCGGGAAGGTCGCGCTGCGCTGCGTCGGGTAGACGTTCATCTTCCAGGTCGGATACTTCTTGAGCATCGCGATCTGGCCCGGCGTCAGCTGTGCCTTGTACTTGTCGGCGTTGCTGGCATCGATGGTGAACAAGGGCTTGTCCGCTGCGAACGGATCGGGATAGTGGCCGCCCGGCACATGACCGGCGACCGGCTTGGTCAGGCCGCCGGTCCAGGCCGGGATCGTGCCCGCCGCATTAGCCGCTGCCTCGGCGCCCATCGGCGTCAGGCTCTTGCCCAGCTTGGCGGCATCGGCTGCCGATACCTGGGCGTGCACGGCCGTCCCGGCAAAAGCCAGAACGAGCGCGGTGCTCAGCATGGATAGGGTTCTTTTCATGTTCTATGTCTCCTGGTGTCTTGTCGTTGGTGCAGATCAGAACGAGTAGCTCAGGCTGATCGACAGGAAATCGCGGTCAACCATGGGGTTGGTGTGGCTGGAATAGGTCGCTGCCTGTCCAGCCGGCAAGGCTCCGGATGCTGCATTTGGTGTATCGGTCCCGGAGATTTTCTTGCCGCCAAAGAACGCGGTATATGCAATATCCGCTTGCCAGTTCTGGCGATAATTGAAGCCGAAACCTAGCGTCAGCGCCTTGGCACCTTCATTGAAAGTTGGGCTGCGACCATCTACGTCATGCGAGAAAGCCAGTCGCGGGGAAACCGTGACTGCGCCGATGGCATTCGGATAGTCAAGACGACCAACCAGACGATAACCCCAGGAGTTTTCCGTGGCAAAACAACCGCTTGAGTTAGAATTGAAAGCGCTGCTCGCCGACGAGCCCACCTGCGGAAGATGACATCCAGATGCAGCAAATTTGATGTTGGAGGGCAATTCCAAGCGGGTGTAGCCAACTTCACCGACTACAACCAGTTGCTCAGCACCAAATGTCGGACCAAAGGCCTTGGTACCGGTCACTTGAACCTGATGCATCTTGACGCGACGATAACCCTTGATCTCCGTACCAAATGCAACACTTGCAGCTTGCACCGGATCAGTACTGGTTAGCTGATTGCCGATACCCAGCGCCGCTCCCAGCAACTCAGCCGACGGAAGTTGCAATGGCTGGTTGGGGCGGTAGGAATACTCTCCCTGGAGGGCGATACCGTTTGGCAGAGCGGTATTGAAACTCAAGCCAAACAGCTTGATATCTTCCGGGTATTCAACAAAATAGGTTCCTGCCCGACCAGCTGCGGCTGCACAAGCAGCATTGGTTGCATTCAGAGCCGACAGGTTGGTGGCTTGTTCAAGGGTTAGTCCTTGCCCCATCAACGCGCCAATATTGCCCGCCGTATGCAATCCTCCGAACGTCGGAATATTCAACGCTGTACAAGCTGGATTACCGGCAGCAACTAGCGGAACACCCGCAGCCGTAAGGACCCCTTGTTCAAAAGCCCCGATATTATTGGAAATAGTTCCTGCTGCGCTTATGCCTCCCCGATATCCAGACACAAACGGGGTCCGACTATGATAGTTGGCATGAAAAAAACCAAATTCCGTGTTGTTTAATTCTGGCACAAAGTAACGGAAAGCAATCCCGTACTGACCATCGTCGCTCGCATCCCTATCCTTCGAACGAGGAGCCCAGAGGCGTGCATTGCCATTGACCGGGAAAACACCTGCTGCCTGATTTCCGTCATTGCGGCGACCGAAACCGGTATAGGCAATATTGCCGCCCTCCGAGACGAAATCATTGGTACTGAAGAAGGAGCCGGCTGGATCGATCTTGGTCTTCTTCCACTCGGTCAGTAGCGCCACCTCGACCGAAAGATTGTCGGTCAATTCCTGCGAGGCGTAGGCCATCGTCGTGGGGATGAAGCCTTCCTTCAGTTCCGAACCGGGTGCCCGCAGGCGGCTAACGTTGATCGGGTTGAGGACATTGATACCGTTCTGGATGAAGGTGCTTTCACCCCAGCTGACCACCTGCTTGCCCAGGCGCAGATTGAGGTTGCGATCACCAACCTTGAAATTGCCGCGCACATAGGCATCAAGAATCTCTGCATCGGAGCCAAGAATATCCCGCGCATCGCGCGTCAGGCTATCCTTGCCGCGGATCGTCGGGTCGTAGAAATACGAACCACGGACGAAGGCGCCGAAGTTATGGTATTTCAGTTCAAGATCGTGCGTCGCCTTGAGCACAGTCGACACCAGCTCGCCCCGCTTGTAGCGCAGGTTGCCGTCGTCGGAATTGGGATCGCGTGATGTTCCACCGTTAGCGATGCTGATCAGCGAACTTTCCGGCTTTTCCATGCGCCACAAGGCGCCCAGCGAAACCGTGGTATCGAAGCTGCCGCTCAGTTCGCCATGCTGGAACTCGAAAGCCATGACCGACGTCGAACCAGCCGCCAAGGCAATCGCCACCGCGGTGCCGAGCGTGGTACGCCGGAACCGCGGATAGCACGAACTTCCTGTTTTTTGTCTCATCCTAATCTCCTCCTGTTTATCAGATCGGGGATACCGATCACGTCCACTACGAGTTTTGACTACCAATTTCCAGACTTCCGGAAACGTACGTGCCGATCTTCTGCCGGCATCGCACTGCTAAAACCACCCTGCTTGCTACCCACTGCTGACTACATGGACTCCTTTCGGGATGACGTCCCCGAATCCAGCGAAAATTTGATTGGCCCACCGGTAAAAGGTGCAAACCCGGTACCGAATATTACGCCCGCATCGGCCAGATCGGCATCGACAATGACGCCGTCGCGAACCAACGCCTGCGTACGGTCGACCAGTGGCTTGACCAGTTTTTCGGCCAACCCCGGCGGCACAGCGGCGGCAACGGCCTTGACCGGTTTGCCATCCTTCCATGCGTAGAAACCCTGACCGGACTTCTTGCCCAGTTGCTGGCGCTCGACCCGGGTCAGCAGGCAACGGGGCGTTTCGGCGCCGCCGGCCAGCTGCTGACCGGCCGCCATGGCGATGTCGAGGCCGACCGTATCGATCAGTTCGATCGGTCCCATCGGCATGCCGAAAGCGAGCATGGCTGCGTCCACCGTTTCCGGGGAAACGCCGTCGTCGACCGCACGCATCGCCGCCAGCATGTAGGGCGCGAGCACCGCATTGACCAGGAAGCCGGGCGCGCTCTTCACGGGCAGCGGCAGCTTGTCGATCTGCTTGACGAAGGCGCAGGCGGCACGAACCATCGCCGGATCGGCACCAGCGGCCTCGACCACCTCGACCAGCGGCATCATCGCCACCGGATTGAAGAAGTGGATGCCGACCAGGCGCTCCGGCCGGACCAGCGCCGTGCGCAGGTCTTCCAGGCGCAGGCTGGAGGTGTTGGTGGCAAGCACCGCGCCCGGCTTCATCCGCGGCTCGAGGCTGCGGAACAGCGCGTGCTTGGCCTCGACGTTCTCGAAAATCGCCTCGATGACCACGTCGGCGCGGACTGCACCGGCGCCGGCCGGATCGGGAATCAGGCGGTCGAAGGCGGCACGGGCGCGCAGCGGATCGCGCAGCTTCTTCTTGAACAGCGCATGCGCCCGCTTGATCGCCGGGGCGATGCGCTCGACCGACTGGTCCTGGAGCGTCACCGTCAGGCCGCGCAGGGCACACCAGGCGGCGATGTCGCCGCCCATGACACCGGCACCGACGACATGCACGTGTTGCGCGACGAAATCGCCGTCCTTGCCGAAGCCCTTGAGGCGTTCCTGCAGATGGAAGACGCGCAGCAGGTTCTTCGCCGTCGGTGACTGGATGATGCGGTCGACGACGGCCGGCGCCGCCAGCGCGTTGCCGTCGTGCTTCTGCCACAGGTCGATGATCGCGTAGGGCGCCGGATAGTGCTCCGGACGCGCCTTCTTCGCCACCTGCTTGCGCGCGCCGTTGGCGACGACCGCTTTCAGCGGGCCGGCCAGCAGCTTCTGCACGAAAGGCAGCGGGCGGCGCGGACGGTTCGACAGCAGCAGCTTGTGCGCGGCCATTTCCATGACGCGCGGCGGCACGCATTCGTCGGCCAGCCCCAGGTTGCGCGCCCGTTTGGCGTCCAGCGACTTGCCGGTGAGCATCAGATCGAGCGCCGCCGCCGGACCGACCCGCTGCGGCAGACGCAGCATGCCGCCCCAGCCGGGGAAGATGCCGAGCATGACTTCCGGCAGCGCCAGCTTGGTGCCCGGTTCGTCGACGGTCAGGATGTAGCGGCAGGCCAGCGCCAGTTCGAGGCCGCCGCCCAAGCAGTGACCGCGGACCAGCGCCAGCGTCGGATATTTGACCGCCGCCAGCCGGTTGAACAGCTCCCAGCCGCGCGCGACCAGCGCCCTGCCCTTTTCCGGCGTATCAAGTTGCGAGAATTCGCCGATGTCGGCGCCGGCGATGAAACCGGCCGCCTTGCCTGACCGGACGATCAGCCCCTTGGGCGGATAGAGGTCGAGCTGGTCGAGAATCTGCGCGAATTCGGCCATCACTTCGGCCGACAGCGCGTTGGTGCTTTCTCCGGCGCGATCGAGCACGGCGACGGCGATGCCGGATTCTTCCTTGTTGAGTTGCCAGTGTTTCATGATCAGCAGGCCTCCACCAGCATGGCACCGCCGAGACCGCCGCCGATGCAGATGGTCGCGACACCGCGTTTTGCCTGGTTACGCCGCAGCACATGCAGCAGGTGCAGGACGATGCGCGCACCCGAAGCGCCGACCGGATGGCCGATCGAAACCGCGCCGCCATCAACGTTGAGCCGATCCTCGGGAATGCTGCCCAGGGCGCCGTCGAGACCGAGCTGCTCGCGGCAGTAGGCCTCGTCCTTCCACGCCGCCTGGCAGCCGAGCACCTGCGCGGCGAAGGCTTCGTTGAGTTCCCAGTAATCGATGTCGGAAAGCTGAAGGCCGTGGCGCTGCAGGATCGGCGTCGAGGCATGCACCGGGCCGAGGCCCATCTGCTCCGGTTCCAGCCCGGACCACTGGCTGTCCACGAGCTTGCCGATGGGCTGCAGCCCCCATTTTTCCACCGCTTCTGCCGACGCCAGCAGCACCCAGGCAGCGCCGTCGGTGATCTGCGAGCTGTTGGCGGCGGTGATGTTGCCGTATTTCTTGTCGAAGAACGGGCTCGGCTTGGCCATCCCGGCCAGCGTGGCATCGGCGCGCACGCCATCGTCCTCCGCATAGACCTTGCCGTTACCATCGACCAGCGGCACGATCTCGCCGAGGTGGCCGGCCGCACGGGCGGCAATGGCGCGCTGGTGGCTGCGTACGGCGAATTCGTCCATCTGCTGGCGGCTGATGCCGAACTTCCAGGCCAGGTTTTCTGCGGTCTGCCCCATCAGCAGGCCGACCACCGGGTCGGTCAGGCCCTTCATCAGGCCGATCACCGGCGTCAGCAGCGCGGCCGGCCGCAGCTTGAGGAAATGGCCCAGTTTCTGGCCCATCGTGCGCATGCCCATCATGCCGGCAAACCAGCGCACCATCGTGTCGGAATAGAGCAGCGGCGCCCGCGACAGGGCATCGACACCACCGGCCAGCACCAGTTGCGAACGGCCGCACTGGATGTTGGCAATGGCCGAATCGATGGCCTGCATGCCGGAGGCGCAATTGCGCATCACCGTCCAGCCCGGCACCTTCTTGCCGCAACCGAGACGCAGCGCGACCATGCGGCCGATGTTGGTCTCGTCCGGCGACGGTGCGGCGCAGCCGAGGATGACCTCGTCGAGATCGGATGGCAGGAAAGGCTGGCGCAGCAGCAGCGCACGACCGGCCTGCGTCGCCAGGTCGGAGGCGGCGAATGGCCCCGGCCCTTTCTGCGCTTTCAGGAACGGCGTGCGGGCGCCGTCGACCACGTAGATCGTTTTCATCAGGCAGCCATCCGGTCGTCAGCCGGCTTGTTGGCCGTGGCCACGCCGTAGTCGAACGGGAAGTCATCGACACGGACGACGATGTCGCGCAGGTGGTTGCGCCGCTTCATCACCTCGTATTCGGCGGCGTTGATGACCCCGGCCTCGAAGGCGACGATGGCGATGTCGCGGACGTTGGCCTGCGGATTGCCCTCGAAGCGCCCATCCTTCTCGGCGGCGCGGATCTTGGCCTCGATCTGCTCGGCTTCCAGCGTTGCCTTGAGGGCCAGTTCGATGGCGCCAACCGGTTCGTTTTCCTGCAACGGCAGGTAGCACTCGGCGGTCAGCCGGTCACGCGTGGCCGACGGCGCGATCAGCGCCTTCGCCACCTGGTGGCCGACCTCGTCGGAGGGCACGACATAGGGATGGCCCCAGGGGAAGACGATGCGATTGACGGCGGCGGCGATGAAGCGCACCGGGAAGTTGGCGATGACGCCGTCGAAGGCTTGCTGCGCCTTGTACATCGCGTCCCAGATCGCCCAGTGGGCGAGCGGCGCGTCTTCCTTCTTGCGGCCTTCGGCCTCGTAACGCTTCAGCGTGCAGGAAATCAGATACATCTGCGCCAGGATGTCACCGAGGCGCGCCGACAGCTTTTCGCGGCGCTTGACGCTGCCGCCGAGGACCAGCAGCGAGACGTCGGAGAGGAAGGCAAAAGCCGCCGAGAAGCGCGTCAGTTGCTGGTAGTAACGCTTCATTTCCGGCGCCACGTCGGTGTTGACCGTGACGAAGTGCGAACCGGTCAGGCCCTGGCGGAAAGCGCGCCAGCCGTTCTTCACGGTGAAGCCGATGTGGCCGAACAACGCCCGGTCGAAATCGACCAGCCCCTGGCGGACGTCCGGGTTCTGCGCGGCGCGCATTTCCGGCAGCAGGTAAGGATGGCAGCGGATCGCGCCCTGACCGAAGATGATCAGCGAACGGGTCAGGATGTTGGCGCCTTCGACGGTGATCGCCACCGGAATCTGCTGGTAGGCGCGACCGAGGAAATTCGACGGGCCGAGGCAGATGCCCTTGCCGCCGATGACGTCCATGCCGTCGTTGACGACGACGCGGGCGCGCTCGGTGACGTGGTACTTGGCGATGGCCGAAACCACCGATGGCTTCTCGCCGAGATCGACGGCGCCGGCCGTCATCTTGCGCACCGCGTCCATCATGTAGGTGTAGGCACCGATGCGGGTCAGCGCTTCCTCGACACCTTCGAACTTGCCGACCGCCATCTTGAACTGCGAGCGGACACGGGCGTAACCGCCGACGGCACGCGCCGTCATCTGCGCCATGCCGGTGTTCGACGACGGCAGCGAGATCGAACGCCCGGCCGCCAGGCACTCCATCAGCATGCGCCAGCCCTGCCCGGCCATCTTTGGGCCGCCGATGATGAAGTCGAGCGGCATGAAGACTTCCTTGCCGCGCGTCGGCCCGTTCATGAACATGGCGTTGAGCGGGAAGTGGCGGCGACCGGTATCGACCCCCGGATGATCGTAGGGCACCAGTGCGCAGGTGATGCCGACATGCTTCTTGTCGCCGAGCAGGCCGTCCGGGTCGTAGAGGTGGAAGGCCAGGCCGAACACCGTGCACACCGGCGCCAGCGTGATGTAGCGCTTGTCCCAGGAGACGCGCATGCCGAGCACTTCCTTGCCCTGATAGATGCCCTTGCAGACGACACCGGAGTCCGGGATCGATGCCGCATCGGAACCGGCCCACGGGCTGGTCAGCGCGAAAGCCGGCACTTCGATGCCCTTGGCCAGGCGCGGCAGATAGTGGTTCTTCTGTTCCTCGGTGCCGTAATGCAGCAGCAATTCGGCCGGGCCGAGCGAGTTCGGCACCATCACCGACACCGACAGCGCGGAGGAGCGCGTCGACAGCTTGGTCACCACCTGCGAATGGGCGTAGGCGGAAAACTCCAGGCCGCCGTACTTCTTCGGGATGATCATGCCGAGGAAGCCTTTATCCTTGATGTAGCGCCAGGCTTCGTTCGGCAGGTCATAGAGTTCGTGGGTGACTTTCCAGTCGTCGACCAGGCGGCAGGCTTCCTCGCATTCCTTGTCGAGGAAGGATTGCTCCTCGGCGGTCAGTTTCGGCACCGGGTAGGCGTGCAGTTTCCGCCAGTCGGGCTTGCCCTGGAAAAGCTCGCCCTCCCACCAGACGGTGCCGGCTTCGAGCGCGTCGCGCTCGGTGTCGGACATCTGCGGGAGGACCTTGCGGTAGGCGGAAAAAATGGACCGGGTGATCACGGCGCGGCGTAGGGGCCGCACCGTGATCAGCCCGGCCAAAACCACCAGGGCAAGTACCCCGAGCAGAGGGATGGTGTTATCGAACATGCATGTCTCCTTGGTATTTTCTTATTTGGATCCGGGCTT
Source organism: uncultured Azonexus sp. (assembly GCF_937982035.1). Lineage (NCBI taxonomy): Bacteria > Pseudomonadati > Pseudomonadota > Betaproteobacteria > Rhodocyclales > Azonexaceae > Azonexus > uncultured Azonexus sp. The sequence continues at coordinate 73,147 of NZ_CALJNI010000001.1, read as the reverse complement.
AGCGGCCGGACTGATCGAATTGCGGCAGAGGCGCGCGCAGGCCGCCGATGAGGAAGGACATCAGGCGCGGCACCAGGCGGTCGAGACGGTCTACCGAGTCTTCCTCCTCGATCTGCCAGTCGGTGACCAGGCGCAGCGCGTCGGTCCCGGCGATGGCGTACGAGGTGGCGCCGAGCATGAAATGGAAGCGCCAGACGATCTCGGCCTTGGGCACATCGGGCAGCGCCCGGAACAGCGCTTCCTTGAAGCGGTCCATGACCTCCTTGTACTCGTGGGCGAGGAAGGCACGGATGAATTCCGACGGCTCGGTCAGCGTCCGCCCGAGCAGACGCAGGAAAGTCATGCCGCCGCGCGCATCGTCCTCGGCCATGCGCAGCAGCGTGCCAAAAAAGGCATCGACGATCAGCGACGGCTTGACCGGCTGACCGCCCGCTTCGGCTTCCAGGCGATCGAGGACGCGCATGCGCTCCTCGTTCAACCAGTCGAGACGACGACGGAAGACTTCCTGGATCAGCGATTCCTTGGAACCGAAGTGGTAATTGACCGCGGCCAGATTGACGCCGGCCTCGCCGGTAATCTGGCGCATCGAGGTACCGTCATAGCCATGCGCCATGAACAGGCGCTCGGCGACATCAAGGATGCGTTCGCGGGTATCGGTGTTGCGCGCTTCTGCCATCTACGACTCCACAATTCATACGTTCGTTTGAATCATAGAAAAAGCGGCGGCAATTGGCAAGCACTTTGTTGACTGAAAAACTCGGGTAAGAAATCAGGCGTTGCGCTGGCGGATGAATTCCATGACCTGCTCCGCCGGCAAAGGCTTGCTGAACAGGTAGCCCTGCACCAGATCGCAACCGCGGGCGCGCAGGTAGTCGAGTTGCGCCTCGGTCTCAACGCCTTCGGCGACCAGCGTCAGACCGAGATTGTGCGCGAGGCCGATGGTGGCATCGCAAATCACCTGGCCATCGACATCCTGACCGATTTCCTCGACGAAGGAGCGGTCCAGTTTGAGCTTGTCGAGGGCAAACATGCGCAGGTAACTCAATGACGAATAGCCCGTACCGAAATCGTCCAGCGCCAGGCTGACGCCCATGTCGCGCAGCAGGTCGAGTACGCGCACCGTTTCATCGGGGTGTTCCATCGCCACCGACTCGGTGATCTCGAAAACCAGATCGCCCGGCGGCAGCGAATAGGCCTCGATCACCCCGCGCGCCAGCACCGACAGGTCGCTGTTGCGCATCTGGATCGCCGAGATGTTGATCGCCATCTTGATTCCGCTCAGCCCGGCTTCGCGGAAGGCAGCCAACTGGCGACATGCCGCCCAGATGACCCAGTCGCCGATCGGCTGGATCAAGCCGGTTTCCTCGGCAACCCCGATGAACATGCCCGGCGCCAGCAGACCACGCTCGGGGTGCTGCCAGCGGATCAACGCCTCGACGCATGAAACCTTGCCGGTACGCAGGTCGATGATCGGCTGGAAGTGCAGCCGGAACTCATCCCGGCCCAGCGCCAGACGCAGCGCATGCTCGATGCCCAGACGCTCGACTGCCGCCTCGTTCATCTTGGCATCGAAGAACTGGAAGTTGTTCCGCCCGGCCGATTTGGCGTGATACATCGCCGCGTCGGCATTGCGCATCAGCGTCTCGCCGTCCTCGCCGTCCATCGGGTAGATGGCGATGCCGATACTGGGCGTGGTGTACAAGGTGTGGGCCCCGACCGGATAAGGCTCGCCGACCCGCATCACCAGCTTCTCGGCAACCATCGCCACCGATGAGGAATGTTCGATGCCGCTCAGCATCACGACGAACTCGTCGCCCCCCAGGCGCGCGACCAGATCGCTTTCGCGCACGCACTGACGCAAGCGCCGGCTGACATGGATGAGCAACTCGTCGCCGACGTGATGGCCAAGGGTATCGTTGATGACCTTGAAGCGGTCGAGATCGATGAACAGCAGCGCCACCCGCGCCGATTCGCGGCGCGCCACGGCCAGCGCATGCTCCAGCCGGTCCTTGAGGCTGAAACGGTTGTTCAGCCCGGTCAGCATGTCGTGATGCGCCATGTAGTGGATCTTGGCTTCGGTCGCCCGCTCGGTCGACACATCGGTGAAATGCGCGATGTGGTAGCGGATGTCGCCCTGCTCGTCGCGTATCACCGAGACCGACAGCCATTTCGGATACACCCCGCCATCCTTGCGGCGATCCCAGATTTCGCCCTGCCAGAAGCTCTTTTCCTTGATCGCGGCCCACATCCGCTTGTAATCCTCCCGGCTGGTACGACCGGCAGACAGCATACGTGGGTCCTGCCCGGCAACCTCCTCCTGGGAGTAACCGGTAAGCATGGTGAACGCCGCATTCACCGTCAGGATCCGGTTATTGTGATCGGTGATCATGATTGCTTCACCGCTGTGGTGAAAAGCGCTGCCCAGCAATTGCATCTGGGATTCCAGGAGGCGGATGTCGGTGATGTCCTGCGCCGTACCGATGGACCGCAACGGCTTGCCCGCCTCGTCGTAGAAGGTTTCGCCGCGCTCCCTGATCTGCTTGACCCGGCCATCGGGCATCACCATCCGGTGCTCGACCTCGTAAGGCTGTCGGGCGGCCAGCGCAGCCTGATAGGCTTGATCGACACGTTCCCGGTCTTCTTCGTGGACCAGTTGCAGGAAATGTTCGTAATGTGCCGGCCCCTGCGCCGGATCGATCTCGAAAATCCGGTAAAGCTCGTCCGACCAGGATAATTCGTTCTTCTCCAGATCGAGTTCCCAACTGCCGATTCCGGCCAGGCGCTGGATTTCCTGCAGTTGTTGACGACTGCGCTGCAACTCGCCCGCCAGCTTTGCCGGGAGCGTGAGGCGATCGACAAGCCAGCGCCAGATCATCAATGCATCATCCTTTTCTTGTATTTGCCGCCATTGTGCTCAGACAATGCGCAAACATCAATCAGCCTGCATCCGGTACGCGCGGACTGGCCTGCTCGTACTGAAGAAAACGGCAAGCCACGACGGTGCCGCTCTTCCGTTCCCGGTAATGCTCGACACGCTCGCTGCGCAACTGCCAGCTGGCCAGGGGAATTTCCTCGGGAAAGCGCGTATCGCCGGCGAAATCGCGTTCGATGCGGGTCAGGTAAAAATAGCGGCAATAGGGCCAGGCTGCTGCATAGACCGATGCGCCGCCGATCACGAAGACCGGTTTGCCGGTGGCCAGCGCCCGGCACAAGCCCTCCTCCACCGAAGCCACCCGATGACAGCCCGGACGCAGGACAAGATCGGCATTGCGCGAAACGATAAAGGAATCCGGCGGCACCACATCCATCGACTCGTAAGTCAGACGGCCGATGACCAGGGCCGCCCCGGCAACCTGCTTCTCGAACCAGGCCAGTTCCTCGGGAATATCCCAGGGCAACCAGTTATCCAGGCCAAGCACGCCGTTGGCTGCCACCGCACCGATGGCGGCGATCACTTGCGCATCTTCTGCCATTGCATCCGGGTCATCGACAGGGAAATGGCCGGCGTCGCCTGCCCGTTGTAGACGTGAGGCTTGTGCATCGAAACGAAGGCCGAACTGACCGGCGAAATGGAGAATATGGCGTCCATCACTTCGAGGATGCTCGACTCCAGGCATTCGCAATGCGCATTCTGCTCAAGGCGGCGGATCGCCAGGAAGATCACCTCGTAATCGACCACCTGGCCGATGTCATGCGGATCCGCGATAGCATCCATCGGCGCCCAGGCGTCGGCATGAACCACAACGGCCTGCGGACCATGCTTCTCAAGCGGATTGCAGCCGGTACGCAACTGTATCGTCGCATCGACCGAGGCACACCAATGATTTTCCAGCACCAGAGACTCCTGAAAAAAACCCGAAAAAAAAGCGCCGAAGCGCCCTGACAGACCCTGAGCAGATGAACTCAGGCCACCGTATTGATCAAGGTACCGGTCGCCTGGCCTTCGGCATTGGTATAGGCGGGCGCAGCCACAACCGGTTCTCTCGGTTCAAGCACCGCCGAAATCTGGTTGCGCAACTCGCCGAGCTGGTTATTCACCTGTCCCAGCGATTCCAGCGAGGAAACATTGCGTCGCGCGCTATCCGCATCGCTGCGCGCCTGCACCGAACTGGTCTGCAGTTGCCGCGCATTTTCCTGAGCGCGCTCCGCGTCCTGCTGAGCACTTCTGGCCTGTGACTGCAAGGCCCGCGCACGCTGTTCGGCCTGCTCGGCATTGCGCTGGGCCTGCTGCATCTGCAGCTGCCCCCACGCCGCCGAACTTGCGCCTTGCGCACCCGGAATCATCGCAATTACCTCACTTACAAATCACCCGCGCCAGGCGGGAAATGGTCAGGCGGTCGTATTGACCAGACGCCCCGTCTCCTGCCCTTGGGCATTGATTACCGGGCGTGCCGTTTCTTCAGTTTGCTGAACCTGCTGGTCCGGACGTGCCTGCTGCTCGCGCCGCTCGACCTGTTGCTGCTCCTGAGCAGGCTGGGGACGTGCGGACTGAATGCTGTTGTTGGCATACGCACCGGATGCGCCTACAGATGCGACTTCCATGATCTTCTCCTGATAGAGGATTGCACCCTTACTTTACACCATTTCCGGAAATCTTCCAGCCCGGACAGCCGACGCAGGCATCTTTACAAGACAACAGACACGCCCCGGCCATGTACACTGTGCGTCCGATCCCAAACAGCAACCGCTCCTCGCCAATGCCCCCACGCACCACGCCCCGTCGTCTGGCCGACAAACTCGCCGACGCAGCTGCCGCCTACCAGGCCAGTGTTGTGATCCCGCATTGCCCGCAATGCTCGAACTCATGCTGCCGTCTCGATCCGCTGGTGCTCGAACTCGAGTGGAAGCAGGTCCGCACCTTCTGGCGGATCGAGGAGCCGCGCGCGACCTTCGATCGACGGCTGGCAACCGGCCAAGGCCCCCAGGAAATCCGTGCCGCCAACGGCTTGTACTACGCACACGGCAAGCCCTGCCCTGCTTTCAACGAGGCGACCGCATCGTGCAGCGTCTATGGGCAGCCAATCAAGCCGGCGGGCTGTTCGGACTTCCCCGTATACGAAGACGGCGGCGTGATCGTCGCCGATCTGCGCTGCGAAGCCGTCGACCGCAAAGCATTGACCGCCTGGATCGCACAAGCGCTTGGCGAGGGTTTCCGTGTAGCCTGGTCTGCCGACCCGGAATTTCCTTTCCTGATCACGATATCGTTGAAGAAGGCAAAGCGGTCGACCTGAGCGCAGCCCCCAAAAAAAATACTGTACAAGAAAACAGTAGTTCGGTAACCTACGAACACTGATTTTCTATACAGTACATCAAAAGGGGCTAAATCATGAAACAACTGCAGAAATGGTTCGACCTGATCGCCGGCATTTCCGAAGAAGAACAGAGAAAACTGGCGATTGCCCACGCCATCTTCGGCCAGCGCGGCCCTGATCTCTCAGGACTGAACCGGCCGGCGTGCTGGCGGCGCAGCAGCCATGTCCGGCTGAATCGCCGCTAAAGGCTTTTTCCCCGGAGTCGTGGCGTCGGGCGGCGCCTGCGGCATAATGGCGGCTTGAGAGAACAGAACCGCCGACAGCGGCCATTTCACACCGGGGATAAGCACTCATGAAGCGCATCGACATCGATGAAGCCATTCGCCTGCACAACACGTGGCGTCGCCAGTTTCTCAATGCCTTTGCCGGCGGCAACTATGCCGACATGCCGCTATCGGAACATCGCGGCTGCATGCTGGACAGGCTGCTCGCCAACCAGGCCGGCGTTTCGGCGGCATTGACCGAGACCCACCAGCGTTTCCACGATCTGGCCAACGAAATTGTCGAATTGAGCCAGAACGGACTCGGTGACTCGGCCGACCTGCTGTTGCCCGAACTCAACGAAACTGCCCACCAACTGGTCGCCGCACTGGACCAATTGCGCCAGCAACTGCCGGCCTGATCGTCAGACCAGGGTCAGGCGCCACAAGGCCAAGCCTATCCAGATCACGAACAACAGGACGAAACACAACACACCGCTGACAACGGCGGGGGTCGATGCGGGCAGAAGCGCGGCGACCAGTCGGCGCGGCGCGCGGGTCAGCAGTTCAAACAGGCGGTAGATCGCATTGTCGTGGCGTCGACTACCGGCCAGCACGCTCATGGCCGCCAGGCCGAGCAAGGCCAGACCGAGCATTTCGACGATGGCCCGCAGGGCACCGATCAGAAACAGCAGCATGCCCTATTCCGGGTCGATTTCAGATTCGTGCTCGGCATCGAGATCGCGCATGCGGCGGCTGTAATGGACGATGATCCCGAGATAGCAAAGCAGGATGCCCTGGGCGGCGAAATAGAAGCCGAAGGGAAAACCGAAAAACGAATACTCGTTCAGTTCCCGGGCGAACCAGGTGACGCCGAAAGTCAGCACGACCCAGAGCAGGAGCAACCATGCCGTCAACCGACTGGTCTTGCGCCAGTAGGAAGAAGGCGCGCTCATGCCCCCTCCTCGCGACCGCCGGGACGCCGGATGCGCTCAAGGAACTCCGCGGCCTGCGGCGATGGCCGGGTCATCAGGCTGACCGCGATGTTGGTCACGAATCCGGCCAGGATGCCAAACACGCCCGCCGAGGTCGATTGTAGATGGAACCAGGGATTGAGCGGGCCATCGGCAAAACCCAGCCAGGAATAACCACCAAATTCCAGGCGCAGGATGTAATAAACGGTCAGCGACAGGCCGACCAGCATGCCGGCAATGGCCCCGGCACGCGTTGCCCGAGCCCAGAAGATACCGAGCACCAGCGCCGGGAAGAAGGCGGAACCGGCAATCGAGAAGGCCCAGGCCACCATCGACAGGATGGTCCCCGGTTTTTGCGCCGCCACCGTGGCCGCCAGGACGGCAACGACCAGCAGCAGCGACTTGGCGATGACCAAGCGGAACTGGGTCGACGATTGCGGGCGAAAGATCCGGTAATAGACATCGTGCGACAGCGCGCTGGTGATCGTCAGCAGCAGGCCGTCGGCGGTCGACAGCGCAGCGGCCAACGCGCCCGCCGCCACCAGACCGGAAACGACATAGGGCATGCCGGCGATTTCCGGTGTCGCCAGCACGATCACGTCCGGGTTCAGCGACAACTCGGCAAACTGCATGATGCCGTCGCCGTTGATATCCTCGATCGACACCAGCCCGACCTTGGCCCAGGCCGCCACCCACCCGGGCAGTTTGGCAATCGGGATACCGGCCAGGTTGGACAACACCTCGAATTTGGCAAACACCGCGTAGGCCGGCGCGGTGACGTACAGAATGATGATGAACAACAACGACCAGAATACCGACTGGCGCGCCTGCGCCACGGTCGGTGTCGTGTAGTAGCGCATCAGGACGTGCGGCAAGGCCGCCGTACCGATGGTCAGGCAGAAAATGAGTGCCAGGAAATTGATCCGCTGGGCATTGCGTTCCGCCTCGGAATCCCCGGGGAAAGCCTCGGCATGGCGCAGGGGCGGCTTGCTTCGCTCCAGCGCCTCGTACATTTCCTTTTCCCAACGTTCGCGGGCCTGTGCGGGGTCCTGCGGCAATTCACGCCGCTGACGCTCGAGCAGGACGATCTCGCGCATCTGTACATCCGACGACTTGAGCTCGTTGATCTGGATCGACAGGCGCTCCCGCTCCTGGGTCAGCGAATGCGGCAACTGCATGATCTTCTGGGCGTACTGGTCGGCACGCTCGCGATAACGTTCGCGGACTTCCAGCTCGGTCGGCGAATCGAACAGCCCTTCCTCGAGTTTGCTCACCTCCGACAGCACCTGGCCATAGACCATCTGTGGCACGGGAACACCGGTCACGTTGTAGGACAGGATGGCGACTGGCGTGATGTAGGCGACGATCAGGATCAGGTATTGGGCCACCTGCGTCCAGGTGACCGCCCGCATGCCGCCGAGAAAGGAACAGACCAGAATGCCGGCGAGGCCGACAAATACCCCGACCTCGAACTGCAGGCTGACGAAACGACTGGTGATGACGCCGACCCCGTAGATCTGCGCGACGACATAGACGAAGGAAGCGAGGATCGCCGCGAACACGGCGATCAGGCGGATGGTGTTACCACCGTAGCGGGCACTGAGGAAATCGGGAATGGTGTATTGCCCGAAACGGCGCAGGTAAGGTGCCAGCAGCAGGGCCACCAGCACGAAACCGCCGGTCCAGCCGATGACGTAGGCCAGGCCCTGGAAGCCCTGCAGGTAGAGCGTACCGGCCAGCCCCATGAAGGAAGCCGCACTCATCCAGTCGGCGCCGGTCGCCATGCCGTTGAAGAATGCCGGCACCCGCCGGCCGGCGACGTAGTATTCGGAAACGTCGGTGGTCCGGCTGAAGACACCGATGGTCGCGTACATCGACACGGTGAACACCAGGAAGGCATAACCGACCCAGCGTGCCGGCATGCCGGCACGCTCGAGCGCCGCCAGTACGACCACGAACAGCAGGAAGATACCCGTGTAGTACAGGTAGTAGCGCTGCAGGCGGGTCAGGGAAGAGAGCATGCCGGTCAGCGGGTACGCCGCAAATGGCTGCTGGCCTTCGATTCCTCGATCAGGGCTTCGACGCTGTCGACACCCTTGGCATGCGCCCGGACCACCAGCATCTGCAGCAGGCGGGCCAGTATCATGTTGTTCTCGCTCGGACTGCGTCGCCCCTCGCCGACATCGAGACCGAAGGCGACCAACCAGTCATCGAGCGGCATCGGCTTGTGGCTTTTCTCGCCGAACATCGCCGGCAGCAACCAGGCCAGGTCCACCCAGCGGGCAGCAAAGGCAATGCCCAGGCGCTTCTTGAGCAGGTTTTCGAGAAAGGCGCTGACAAACGCAACGTGGTAGGAAACCAGCGGTGACTTTCCGATGAAATTCAGGAAGGCCGCCAGTTGCCGGGCCTGCCCCGCTTCGTCGGCCGTCGTCAGGTCCACGTAGATACTCTGCTCGGGCGAAACGATGCCCTGGTGCACGACGGTTGCCGCGATGCCGGTCAGTCGGTCGCTATCCGGATTCATGCCGTCGCTGGCAATGTCGATGACGACATAGCGGGTCAGGAAATGCGACGATTCCAGCCCGGCCGCCTCCTGCGCCAGCCAGGCCGAAACGGCGGACTTCACATCGGGCGGGAGGTTTTCGTTCAGCCCGTCGCCGAACAGGAATTTCTTGATGCCGAACATGATCAGTGATTCACTTGGTAGTCGAGCTTCAGACGGGACTGGATCTTGCGCGCCTGGCGGAAGGATTCCTTGAGGATGCGGCGGTCCAGTTCATTGAGCTTTTCCGGATCGATCAGATTGTCGCCCTGACGGCCCGGCTCGCCCTCGAGATATTGATGCTGCAGGCGCAGCAACTGGATGAAATTGAGGCCGTCGAGCACGGCGTTGATTTCCTCGCCCTTGATGTTCATCTTCTGCGCCGACAGCTTGAGTCGCTGGATGGTGTTGGTGCCATGCACGCCGGCCGCCAGGGCATAGATCCGGGCAACGTCGACGAAAATGCGCGAACCGTATTTCTTGAGGTCGATCTTGCCCGGGTAGTCGGGTTCGAGATCGGTGACGAAATCGCGGATCTTGCCCAGCGGCGGACCGACTTCGAGCGCGTTGCGCGCCATCGCCTGCAGGAAGATCGGCGTTGCCGACGCCTGGGCCAGCAGGTGGCGGCGCATGCTGTCGGACAACTCGCTCTTGCCGTACAGCGGCCGGAAATCGAAGAAGATGGTCGCATTGAGCAGGGCCACCGGTTCCGGCGTGCGGATCCACTTGCTGAACTGGGCGCGCCATTCGTCCAGCGTCAGACACCACTGCGGGTTGCTGGCCATGATGTTGCCCTTGCACAACGGGAAACCGACCTTGTCCAGGTCCTTGTTGGTGTCCAGCGCAAAGGCCAGGAAACGCTGTTTGAGCGTCTCCTTGTCCTCGCCCTCGGGCACGGTGTAGACGATGCCGTTATCCTGGTCGGTGCTGAAGGTCTGCTCGTCGCGGCCTTCCGAACCGAAGGCCAGCCAGCACCAGTCGATGCCGGAGAAATCGTGGTTTTCCAGGTTGAGTTGGATCACGCGCCGGGTCAGCGCATCGTTGAGCGCCGAGATGAACTGCGTCAATTGCTCGGCGCCAATGCCCTGGGCCAGCATGTTGAACGACAACTGGCGCACATCGGCGGCCGATGCCTTGAGCGCCTCGACATCGGGCGCCGATTCGATGGCTTGACGGATCTGGCGCAGGCCGACGCGTTGCAGCGCGAACAGGTCGCGCTCGGAAACGACGCCGCTCAGGCAACCGGCATGGTCGGTCACCAGCACATGGCGGATGCCGTGCGTGGCCATCGCCAGCATCGCATCGTAGGCGGTCGCGTGTTCGTTCAGGGTGAAGGGCGACGCCGACATCGCCTGGCTGATCGGCGCGCTCAGCGGCAGATCGGCGAGCACGACCCGGTCGAGCAGGTCGCTGCGGGTGAAGATGCCGACCGGTTTCTTCTCCGCATCGGCCACCACCATCGAGCCAATGCCCAGTTGCGACATCGACTCCAGCGCCGCGCGCAGCGGCGTTTCCGGCAGCACCGAGGTCGGATTGCGGGCGCCGATGCCGGACAGCGGCGAATTCAGCGTCTGCTGCTCGCTGGCCTTCTGGGCGAACTGCGCCTGCAACTGCCGGCGCGACTGGTCGAGCAGGCTGGCAATGTACTGCGTGCAGAACAGGTTGAATTCCGGGCTGGTCGACATCAGCGTCAGATAGTCTTCCGCCGGCAGGTGATAGCAGAAGGTGTCCTCGACCGCCGTGTAGATGTTGGTCGACGGCCGGCCGGCAGTGACCGCACCGATCGGAAAGGATTCACCGGCCCCGAGACTGAGGATGGAGTACTCGGTCACGGTGACTTCGCCGGCCTGGCGCGCCTGCACCTTGCCCGACTCGATCAGGTAGAAGAAACGGACATTGCCCGAATCCGGACCGACGATCAGGCTGCCGGCCGGATAGAAGGCGATGTGCGCCTTTTCCGCGAACAACTGCAGCGCCGCCGGCGCCATCTTGTTGAACGGCGCGTGCCGAGCGAGGAAAGCCTGCGTGTTGCCGGCCGCCCGCCGTTGCCCCTCCTGCCGCAACATCGCCTCCACCTGGCCGACATCCACAGCGCTGCTCCCGGTATTTTCTTGTTCTGTGCTCACGACAAACCTTTCCTGATTGACGTTTAGAGTGAATAGTTTAGCTTGAGTCGCTGCTGCAGGCGTCGCGCCTGGCGCAGGGATTCCTTGAGGATCACGCGATCGACCTCGTGCAGCTCGGCCGGGCGAAAAGCCACCGGTTCGATACCGTCTCCGGTCGCCGCCTGCAACTCGAGACGCAAACGCAACAGATGCGACAGCCCCGCCTGGGCGGCAGCGACTTCACGCGACTGCATGCCGGCAGCCGCCCCCGCCTCGCGCAGGCGGGCAAAGCTGTTGACCGACGGCGTGGCCGTGGCCAGCGCCAGAATGCGGGCGACGTCGACAAAAATCCGGCTGCCGAACTTCTTCAGATCGACGGCCTCCGCATCGTCGACGGCCACATCGCCGAGGAACCCCAGCGGCGGATGCACCTGCAGCGCATTGATCGACATCAGGTGAAGAAAGGCCGGTGTGTCGCTGGTCAGGTTACCGATCAGGGTACGCAGCCCTTGCCCCAGTTCGAGCTTGCCGTGGAGCGGGCGCAGGTCGAAAAAGATCGTCGCATTGAGCAGCGCCACCGGATCGGGGCAACGCACCCACTCGATGAAGCGTTCGCGCCACTCATCGACCGACAGGCACCACTGCGGATTGCCGGCCATGATGTTGCCGGGGCACAGGCTGAAACCGCAGGCCGCCAGTTGTTCGTTGGCATCGCGGGCAAAAGGCAGGAACAGTTCGCGCAAGGCCTGCGCCTCGCCGGCGTCGCAGGCGGAAAAGACCAGGCCGTTGTCCTGATCGCTGACCAGCGTCTGTTCGTCACGGCCCTCGGAACCCATCGCCAGCCAGCACCAGTCTACCGGCGGCAGCCGGTGGCGGCGGGCGACGAGCGTCAGCACGCGCCGGGTCAGGCGGTCGTTGAGGCCGGAAATCAGCGCGCAGGCCGTCTCGCCCGACCAACCAAGGGCCACCGTCCGTGCCAGCAAGGCGTGCTGCCGGGCCGCCAGTCCGGCCAGGCGGTCGAGATCGTCGACCGTCGCCAGTTCGCCGCTGAGATCGGCGAGTTCGGCGGTCGGCAAGCCCGGCAGGAGTTCTTCCATGTCAATACTTGATGCGTGAGAAATAGGTTTTCTCGGACGCTTCCAGCGCCTGCCTGACGGTGACGATGCCCTTCTCCTCGAGCAGCGGCAGGAGTTTCAGGAAGACCTCGCCGGTCGCCACCGCATCGTCGAGCGCATTGTGCCGGGTGTCGATGTCGATGCCGAGACGCTCGAGCACGGCATCCAGCCGGTGCGACTCCTGGTTGGGATGGACGACCGCCGACAGCAGCAACGTGTCGAGCACCGGCTGGGTGAAGCGCAGGCCGGTGCGCTCTTCCTTGAGTTGCAGGAAACGCATGTCGAAGGCTGCGTTGTGCGCGATCAGCACGGTTTCCTCGCAGAAGGCATGGAAACCGGGCAGGACGATGTCGATGTTCGGCTGGCCACGCACCATGTCCTCGGTGATGCCGTGAATCGGGATCGACTCGGGCTTCAGCGGGCGCTCGGGATCGACAATCTGGTTGAAGATTTCCTGCTTGAGCAGGCGGTTGTTGACGATGCGCGCGGCCCCGATCTGGATGATTTCGTCGCCCTTGGACGGTTCCAGGCCGGTGGTCTCGGTGTCGAACACGGTATAGGTCAGTTCCGACAGCTTGCGATCGAGGTCGATCGACTTGTCCTCGAACTTGAACAGATCGAAGTCGTAATACTCCGGGCGACCGGTGCTGCGCCGCTCGTCGGCCACTTCGGCCTCGGGCGTGGCCAGCGGCAGGACGAAACGGAAGAACGCGCGGTGCGCGGCCTTTTCCCGCTGGTACCAGATTTCGCCGCCGTGCCGGTCGACCACGTCGCGCAACGACAGCGACGAGGTTTCGCCGAGCGCGTGCATGGTTTCCATTTCCCAGGTGTAGAAAGTCTCGGAGGAAATCGCCTGGCCGACCCAGATGATGTCGAGGTAGGCCAGCTTGCCTTCGCTCGAGGTGCGGAAGCGCAGGTCGCGGATCTGGTAGTGATCGAGCAAGCGCTCGGCGACGAAGACTAGGGCGAAAACCAGCGAGAAGCTGTCGGCCTTGATCCACAGCGTCCCGTCGACATCCTCGACCTTGGTCGGCAGCTTGAGCTTGTCCTCGATGCGGCGCTGGGCGGCGCTGATCACGTCCATCGCCAGCACATCTTCCAGCGGCCAGCGCGTCTTCATCGAATCGGAGAATTCGTGCATGGTTTCGTCGAGACGCTGGCTCATGCGCGACGCCTCGTCGTCGACCACCTTGACGAAGCGCTCGCGCAACTCGGGGTCCATTTCCGGGTAGTCGATCAGGTTGGCCACCGCCGCCCGGATGCTGCCCAGTGCCGCCCGGCTACCCTCGGTCAGCGCATGCAGCGCATGGTCGCGGCGCGCCTCTTCCTCCAGCGTCCGGGTGATGTTGTCCACGGTCAGCACGTAGCCGGTCATCTGCGGCTCGCCCTCGCCCGGCGTACCGGAGAGGACGGGAACCATCTGTACGCGCAGCAACTGGCCGCCGCGCGTGGTGGTGACGAAATTGGCCATCGCCGATTTGCCGTTGGCCAGTCGCTGGCGGATGATTTCCTGCGAATGCTCGACCTGGTTCTTTTCCAGGATGGAGAAAATCGACCGGCCGAGACCGATCAGGGCCCCGCCGGCCACCGTCGTCGGCCCTTGCGACAGGGCCTTGAACTGCAGGCGGGCGCGGTTGTTGTAGAGCAGGATGCGGCCGTCGAGATTACACACGACCACGGCCTGGGCCAGTTCCGACATGAGGGCGGCCAGCCGGTTCTTCTCTTCCTCGACCGAGGCATTGGCCTGGGCGATGCGGGCATCGACATCGTCCATCAGCATGTCGCGCTGCGCCGCCAGGTCGTTGGCGGCCTGGGCCAGTTGCTGGACTTCCGGCGGCCCGTTGAGCTTGACCCGGAAATTGCGGTTGGCGCCGAGCATCAGCCGCAACTGTTCGGCCATGCCGAGCAGGCCTTCGACGTATTGCTTGAACAGTTTGTGCAGCACGGCGACGCCGATGCCGAAACCGAAGATGGTCATCATCGTGCCGATCGGCAGACGCGACATCAGCAGTTCGAGCAGCATGTTGCGCTCGCTCTCCTCCATGCCGGCCCAGACCAGGATGGAAGTCACGACGAAAGGCCCGGTCATCAGCAGACCGAGCACGACGATGGCAAGCAGAAAGCGGACTTTGGCCTTCATGGCAGCTACCCCATGGCAGTTTGTGTTGACGCCGGAATGGCGCCGAGGGTGTCTTTCCCAAGCCGGAGACTCAGGCGATGCCGAGCAACTCCTTGACCCGGGCGAGCAGTTCCTTGGTCGAGAACGGCTTGGTCACGTAGGCATCGGCACCGATTGCCAAACCCTTGGCCACTTCGGTATCGCGTCCCTTGGCGGTCAGCATGACGATCTGCAGGCCGGCCCTCGACGGGTCGGCACGCAAGGCCTCGCAGACTTCGAAACCGGATTTCTTCGGCATCATCACGTCGAGCAGGACCAGATCGGGATTGAAACCGGCAACCTGGGCCAGCGCTTCCTCGCCGTCGCCGGCGACGGCGACTTCGAATCCTTCTTTCTTCATCAGGAATTCGAGTGAAATGACGATGTTGGGTTCGTCATCGACAATCAATATTCTTTTCGACATCCGTTTTAGTCTCCCATCTTTATGCGTCCGGCGCCGCCTGCGTTAACGGCACCGTGAAAATGAAGGTAGCACCGTTACCCGGCGTACTTTCTACCCAAAGCTTACCACCAAAATACTCGACGATTTGCCGGCTGATCGGCAGTCCCAGACCGGTTCCCTGGGGCTTGTCGGTCATCGTGTTACCCCCCTGGCGGAATTTCTCGAAGATCACGCCACACTCCTCGGCGGTCAGGCCAGGACCGTTGTCGGCGACCGAGACGCGCAGCATGTTTTCTGCCCGGGCAACCACCACCGCGACGGTGCCGGTAAGCGGCGCGACGAACTTGACGGCGTTCGACAACAGATTGACCACCACCTGCATCAGGCGGTCGCGGTCGGCCAGCACTGCCGGCAGCCCCTCGGCGATATCGAGGTTCAGACGTACGCCCTTTTCCCGGTAAAGCGCACCCAGCGCTTCGCTGGCCTCGCGGACCACCTCCCCGACGCGGACTTCGCCGGTGGTCCACTCGGCGCGACCGGACTCGAGCTTGGCCATGTCCAGTATCTGGTTGATCAGGCGCGTCAGGCGCTCGGTCTCGCTGACGATGATGCCGAGGAAGCGGCGCCGCTGGTCCAGTTCGACCTTGGGATCGTCATACAGCATCTCCGACAGCGCCCGGATCGAGGTCAGCGGGGTACGCAGTTCGTGCGTCACCGTCGAAATGAAGTCGTCCTTCATCCGGTCCAGTTCGCGCAGACGTTCGTTGGCTTCGCGCAATTCGGCAGTAGCCGCTTCGAGCGCCTGCTGTTTGGCTTCAAGTTCCCGGCTATGGGCCCGGACCTGGGTCGCCTCGTCGAGGATGTCGAGCACTTCCTCAAGGCCGAGATCTTCTTCACGCGTCACGCTCGACACCATCGCCCGCGCACTGGCCGAACCGATGGCGCCGGCCAGTTCGGTTTCGGCAAAGTGCACGAATTCGGCGTCGGCCGGCAGACTGCGCCAGTCGCTGACGCGACGGCTGCGGGCATAGCTGCCGAGTTGTTGCCGGGCGCGCACGGGTCCGAGGAAGCGCTCAAGCAGGGTGGCCAGTTCGGTCTGCGAGGCATTGCCGCGCCACAGCCGGGTATCCGGCGCCTGCTGGGCATGCCGGAAGACATCGACGAAACGCTCGGCCTGACCGGCTTCCAGCGCGTCCGGCTCGGTGAGCAGCGACACCGCGATGTAGGCGCCGATGTTGGCCAGCATGCTCCACCACAGGCAGTGCGAAATTTCGTCAAGACCGCTCAGGCCGAACAGCGCCTGGGCACGCAGCCATTCGACACCGAACAGCCCGTGCTCGACGAAACCGTTGCCGATCCACCCCGACTTGGCGAAGGACGGCAGCAGCAAGGTATACAACCACACACCAAAGCCGGCCAGCAATCCGGCCAGTGCCCCGGCGCGCGTGCCCTGCTTCCAGTACATGCCGCCGAACAGCGCCGGCGCGAACTGGGCGACGGCGGCGAAGGAAATCAGGCCGATGCCGACCAGCGCGTAGGCTTCGCCGGCCGCCTTGAAGTAGATGTAACCAAGCAGCAGGATGAGCACGATGGCCACCCGGCGGATGCCGATCAGCAGCCCCGACAGGTCGCCCTGCTTCTGCCGCTGCAGCCATGTCGAACGCAGCAGCGCCGGCATCGCCAGGTCGTTGCAGATCATCGTGGACAGCGCGATGGTCTCGACGATAACCATGCCGGTTGCCGCCGACAGACCGCCGATGAAGACCAGCAGTGCCAGCGACTCAGCCCCTTGCGACAAGGGCAGCGTCAGCACGAAGGTGTCGGGATTGACGCCCTGGCCGCCGAAGTGCAGCAGACCGCCCAGCGCCACCGGCAGCACGAAGATGTTGATCAGCAGCAGGTACAGCGGAAACAGCCAGACCGCGCGCTTGAGATGCGATTCGTCCACATTCTCGACCACCATCACCTGGAACTGCCGGGGCAGGAAAACGATGGCCAGCGCCGACAGCAGGATCATCGCCGCCCAGGTACCGGCACGCGCGCCATCCAGTTTCAACAAGCCGGCCAGTTCCGGATGGACCGACGCCCGCTGGAAAAGATCGGCAAAGCCGCCATACATCCCATAGGTCACGAAAACACCGACCGCGATGAAAGCCACCAGCTTGACCACCGATTCGAGGGCAACTGCGGCGACCATGCCTTCGTGGCGCTCGGTCGCATCGAGATGACGGGTGCCGAAGAGGATGGTGAACAGGGCCAGCACACCGGCCACCAGCAGGGTTGAGTCGATTCCCCACAAGCGGATCGTGTGCCCCGGCTGATCGAACAGCACATCGAGGCTGGCGGCCACGGCCTTCAGTTGCAGGGCGATGTAGGGAACGATGCCGATCACCGCGATGATGGTCACCAATCCGGCCAGCAACTGGCTCTTGCCGTAACGCGAGGCGATGAAGTCGGCAATCGAGGTGATGCGCTGAGCCTTGGCGATGCGGATCATCTTGATGATGACGCCGACGCAGAGCAGCATCAACGTCGGCCCGAGGTAGATGGTCAGGAAGGACAAGCCCCCCGAGGTCGCCCGGCCGACGCTGCCGAAAAAGGTCCAGGAAGTGCAATACACCGCCAGCGACAGCGCATAGACGTTGGCCGTGATGATCGAGCGGCCGGCATCGGCGCGGGCGTCGCCGAAGCGGGCGACGGCGAACAGCAGGCCGACATAGGCGGCCGACAGGAGCGCAATGAACCAGCCTGAGAGCATCATTTCTTCCGCCGCTCGGCAATGCTCGCGGCGAGCACGATCAATCCGCCCCAGACGCCGAACAGATAGAGGACGGTGGCCGGCATGCCGGCCAGCTCACCCTGCGGCAAACCGAGCACGGGAAAAGTCAGCAAGGGAATGCCGAGCAGGGCCAGCGCGGCCAGACGTTGCCGGGTTGGACTGCCTCTCTTCACCGATCCCCCCTCCGGAAAATGAAAACGGCCGGCACGCCAAGCGTGCCAGCCGTCGTTGGCATGCAGTCTGATGCGACCACACGGGAGGCCACCTTATGGGCGACCATTGTCTCCTCCTTGCCCTTTTTGTCTATGGGTCCGGCGTGGCAAGCGCGCCGGACCGTCTGTAATGCAGCGACCGGCTTAAAGGCCGATCGCGGGTGCTGCCTTAACCCTTGAGCTGCTCCAGAATGGCCGGATTCTCGAGCGTCGAGGTGTCCTGCGTCAGTTCTTCGCCCTTGGCCAGGCCACGCAGCAGACGACGCATGATCTTGCCGGAACGGGTCTTGGGCAGGTTGTCGCCGAAACGGATGTCCTTCGGCTTGGCGATCGGACCGATCTCCTTGCCCACCCAGTCCTGCAGCTCCTTGACCATCTTCTTGGTGGCTTCCGGATCGCTCGGACGCTGGCCCTTGAGCACGACGAAGGCAACGATGGCTTCACCGGTCAGGTCGTCCGGACGGCCGACCACGGCAGCTTCGGCAACCAGCGGGTTGGCAACCAGCGCCGACTCGATTTCCATGGTGCCCATGCGGTGACCGGAAACGTTCAGCACATCGTCGATACGACCGGTGATGGTGAAGTAGCCGGTTTCGGCATCGCGGATCGCGCCGTCACCCGCCAGGTACAGCTTGCCCTGGAAGTCGGCCGGGAAGTAGGACTTGACGAAGCGTTCGTCGTCGCCCCAGATGGTACGGATCATCGACGGCCACGGCTTCTTGCAGACGAGGATGCCACCCTGGCCCCACGGCAGTTCGGCACCGGTCTCGTCGACCACGGCAAACTGGATGCCCGGGAAAGGCAGCGTGCAGGAACCCGGCACCAGCGGCGTCGCGCCCGGCATCGGGGTGATCATGTGACCACCGGTTTCGGTCTGCCAGAAGGTATCGACGATCGGGCAACGACCGCCGCCGACGTTCTCGTGGTACCACGTCCAGGCAGCCGGGTTGATCGGCTCGCCGACCGAACCGAGGATGCGCAGCGAAGACAGGTTGTAGCTCTTCGGATGGACAGCCGCATTGGTGTCGGAGGCCTTGATCAGCGAACGGATCGCGGTCGGGGCGGTGTAGAAGACGGTGGCCTTGTGATCCTGAATCATCTTCCAGAAACGGCCGGCATCCGGATAGGTCGGCACGCCTTCGAAGACGATTTCGGTGGCGCCGCAGGCCAGCGGGCCGTAAGCGATGTAGGTGTGGCCGGTGACCCAGCCGATGTCGGCGGTACACCAGAAGACATCGCTATCCTTGATGTCGAAGGTGTACTTCATGGTCAGGATGGCATGCAGCAGGTAGCCGCCGGTGGAGTGCTGGACGCCCTTCGGCTTGCCGGTCGAACCGGAGGTGTAGAGGATGAACAGCGGGTGCTCTGCACCGACCCATTCCGGCTCGCAGGTTTCCGGCTGGCTGGCCAGACCTTCGTGCAGCCACTCGTCGCGGCCGGCAACCATGGTCACATCCATGCCGGTACGCTTGAAGACGATGACGCCCTTGAGGGTATCGCAACCGCCCATGGCCAGGGCTTCGTCGGCGATGGCCTTGAGCGGCAGCGCCTTGCCGCCGCGGAACTGGCCGTCGGAGGTGATCAGCATGGTGGCGCCGGCATCGATGATGCGATCGCGCAGGGCCTGGGCGGAGAAGCCGCCGAAAACGATGGAGTGGGTGGCGCCGATACGGGCACAGGCCTGCATGGCGACGACGCCTTCAACGGTCATCGGCATGTAGATGACGACGCGGTCGCCCTTCTGCACGCCCTTGGCCTTGAGCAGGTTGGCCATCTTGCAGACCTTGACCAGCAGTTCCTTGTAGGTGACCTTGGTCACGTCGCCATTGTCGGCTTCGAAGATCAGCGCGACCTTGTCGCCCTTGCCGGCTTCGACCTGGCGATCCAGACAGTTGTAGGAGACGTTCAGCTTGCCGTCGGCAAACCACTTGTAAAACGGAGCATTGGACTCATCCAGCACCTGGGTGAAGGGTTCCTTCCAGGTGATCAGGTCACGGGCGCGCTTGGCCCAGAAACCTTCGTAGTCGGCTTCAGCTTCCGCGCACAGCGCCTTGTAGGCGTCCATCCCGGAAACCGCTGCGTTCTTAACGGTCTCTTCGGACGGATAGTAAAACTGCACGGACTCATTCGACATATTTATTCTCCTCTGCGGTACTTCGCGATTATGTTGAAACAACCGATCGGATCGCGGGCAAACACCCACGATGTAACAAAGCCGTACGCGCCTGGGCAAAGCTGCCACCCGTTCAAGCGTCAAGCCCACATTACACGACGATAATCTTACAAAGGCCTTACGAAATCACGCTGCGGCGCAGCATTCCGGCAATCAGGGAAAGCCGATTGCCAGCGTGTTAAACTTTTGCCCCGTCGCTCCGGACGCATCCACTCGATCGGCTGCCCGGACCCCCGACCCACCGATAACAAACCATTGATCCGGAGTTGCGCATGACCGCCATCAAGCAGGAAGACCTGATCCAGTCGATCGCCGATGCCTTCCAGTACATCAGCTACTACCACCCGCTCGATTACATCAAGGCACTGGGTGAAGCCTACGAGCGCGAGGAAAGCCCCGCCGCCAAGGACGCCATCGCGCAGATCCTGACCAATTCGCGGATGGCCGCCGAAGGCCACCGCCCGATCTGCCAGGACACCGGCATCGGCATGGTCTTCATCAAGGTCGGCATGCAGGTCACCTGGCCGGATGCGACGATGAGCATCCAGGAAATGATCAACGAAGGCGTCCGCCGCGCCTACGCCAATCCGGACAATCCGCTGCGCGCCTCGGTGCTGGCCGACCCGGCCGGCACGCGCAAGAACACCAAGGACAACACCCCGGCCGTTGTCCATTTTGAAATTGTCCCCGGCCATCACGTCGAGGTCATCTGCGCGGCCAAGGGCGGCGGCTCGGAAGCCAAGTCCAAGTTCGCCATGCTCAACCCGTCCGACGACCTGGTCGACTGGGTGCTCAAGAAGATCCCGGAAATGGGCGCCGGCTGGTGTCCGCCGGGTATCATCGGCATCGGCATCGGCGGCACGCCGGAAAAGGCCATGCTGCTGGCCAAAGAGTCGATCATGGCACCGGTCGACATCCACGAACTGAAGGCCAAGGCCGCCAGCGGCGCCAAGCTGAGCCGTCCGGAAGAACTGCGCCTCGAACTGATGGAAAAGATCAACGCGCTCGGCGTCGGCGCACAGGGCCTGGGCGGCCTGACCACGGTGCTCGACGTCAAGGTGCTCGATTACCCCTGTCACGCCGCCAACCTGCCGGTGGCGCTGGTGCCGAACTGCGCCGCGACCCGTCACTGCCATTTCCACCTCGACGGCTCCGGCCCGGCCAAGCTCGAACCGCCGAAGCTGGAAGACTGGCCGGCCGTGACCTGGACGCCGGACCTCAAGTCCGCCACCCGCGTCAACCTCGACACCCTGACCAAGGAAGAAGTCGCTTCCTGGAAGCCGGGCCAGAAGCTGCTGCTCAACGGCAAGATGCTGACCGGCCGCGACGCCGCCCACAAGCGCATCGCCGACATGCTGGCCAAGGGCGAGAAGCTGCCGGTCGATTTCACCAACCGCGTCATCTACTACGTCGGCCCGGTCGATCCGGTGCGCGATGAGGTCGTCGGCCCGGCCGGCCCGACCACCGCCACCCGCATGGACAAGTTCACCCGGATGATGCTGGAGCAGACCGGCCTGATCTCGATGATCGGCAAATCCGAGCGCGGCCCGGTCGCCATCGAGGCGATCAAGGACAACAAGTCGGCCTACCTGATGGCTGTCGGCGGCGCTGCCTACCTGGTCGCCAAGGCGATCAAGACGGCCAAGGTCGTCGGTTTCGCCGACCTCGGCATGGAAGCCATCTACGAGTTCGACGTCCAGGACATGCCGGTGACCGTCGCCGTCGATTCGTCCGGCATCAGCGTGCACGAAACCGGCCCGAAGGAATGGCAGATCAAGATCGGCAAGATCCCGGTCAAGGCCTGATTCCACGCCCTTTCCGCCAAGCCGCCCACCCGGGCGGCTTTTTCGTTGACCGGCGGCAGAAAAATTTTGTCACAAATCGTCGCAAAAAGGCGGTTTGAAATTGCGCGGCAGCCCCCAGATACTGCCGGTGTCGAATACGAAGGAGGAGATCCCCATGCCCCGCACCCGATTGAAACTCAGCCTTGCCGCCCTCGCCGTTTCCGCCGCCATCGGCGGTGCCTGGGCACTCGGCCCGGGACAGGCGCCGGTCGCCCAGATACCGCCGGCTGCCGTGACTACCCCGGTCGCCTTGCCGGCGCCGATCGGCTATCCCGACATGCGCAGCATCGTCGCCGCCAACGGCCCGGCCGTGGTCAACATCAGCGTCACCGGCAAACGCAGCGAAGGCGCGGCCGGCTTCCCGCAACTCGACCCGAACGACCCCTTCTACCATTTCTTCCGCCAGTTCCGCGGCATGGTGCCGCGCGAGAGCACGCCGACCCGCGGTCTCGGCTCCGGCTTCATCATCTCGGCGGACGGCCTGGTCATGACCAACGCCCACGTTGTCGCCGATGCCGACGAAGTCGTCGTCAAGCTCAACGACAAGCGCGAGTTCAAGGCCAGAATCCTCGGCCAGGACAAGGCCAGCGATGTCGCCGTGCTGCGCATCGAAGGTCGCAACCTGCCGACCGTACGCATCGGCAACAGTCGCCAGGCCCAGGTCGGCGACTGGGTGCTGGCCATCGGCTCGCCCTTCGGTTTCGAATCCAGCGCCAGCGCCGGCATCATTTCAGCCAAGTCGCGCAGCCTGCCCGACGGCAGCTACGTACCCTTCCTGCAGACCGACGTGGCGGTCAACCCGGGCAACTCCGGTGGCCCGCTGTTCAACATGCAGGGCGAGGTGATCGGCATCAATTCACAGATCTACTCACGCAGCGGCGGCTTCCAGGGCCTGTCCTTCGCCATCCCGATCGAACTGGCGATCAACGTGCAGCAGCAGATCGTCAAGCACGGCAAGGTCGAGCGCGGTCGCATTGGCATCAGCATCCAGGAGATCGACCAGTCGCTGGCCGACAGCTTCGGCCTCAGCCGGCCGGCCGGCGCCCTGGTGACCTCGGTGGACAAGGACGGCCCCGCGGGCAAGGCCGGACTAGAAGCGGGCGATGTGATCCTCGGCATCGATGGCGAAAGGGTAGAACTGTCGGGCGAACTGCCCGCCATCGTCGCCGCCAAGCGCCCCGGCGAGAACGTCCGCCTGCAGGTCTGGCGCAACCGTGCCGCCCGCGACATCGTCGTCCAGGTCGGTGCTTTCGAGGAAGAACGCAGCGCCAGCGCCGAGGCCCCCACCGGCGGCCAGAACCGCCTTGGCGTCGCCGTCCGCCCGCTGACGGCCGAAGAAAAACGCCGGACCGGCAGCAGCGGCAACCTGCTCGTCGAACGGAGCGGCGGACCCGCCGCACGGGCGGGCATCCGCGCCGGCGACATCATCGTCTCGGTCAATGGTCAGGCAGTCGGCGATGCCGACAAGCTGAAGGCTGCCCTGGCCCAGTCCGGCAAGCGTGCGGCCATCCTGATCGAGCGCGGCAACACCCGCCTCTTCGTGCCGGTCGAGTTGGGCTGATCGCCACAGCACTCAAGAAAATGGCCGGGATTTCCCGGCCATTTTTGTTTTCAGTTCAGTTTTTCCGGACTACCGCAGCACTGCTTGAACTTCTTGCCGCTGCCGCAGGGACAGGGATCGTTGCGTCCGGTCTTGGGCTCGTCGCGCTGCACCGTCGCCCCGCCGCGCTTGGCGCGCCAGAAGTTGTACAGCGTCTGCACGATCACCGGCAGGTTGTCCTGGAGGTCGGCCAGCAGACGCGCTTCCTCGGCCGGATTGAACCAGCGCTCACCGTTCTTCTCGGCATCTTCCTTGAGCATGCCGTTGAGCATGAACATCGGCTCGAGCAACTCGGACAGATCGTCGGCATGCTTGCCGGCCAGCTCGTACCAGTCACCGCCAAGACCGGCGCCGTAGACATAGGCATCGGCCCAGGCAGCGAAATCGTATTCCTCGGAATTCTCGTCGACCGGGTAAAGCATCGGCGACATCGTCTCGTCGTCGAACAGCGACTTGGCGATATCGTTGTTCAGGCGCATCAGCAGTTCGACCGTCTCGGCCACCACCGGATCGTCGCTTTTGTCGGCACCGGGGCCGAGCACTTCCGGCAACCAGACCGACGGCTGAACCGGTTCCGGGCTGCTGACCACGGCACAGATCAGCGCCTGTGCCTCGTCGAGACGCATCGCGTCCTCGCCGAACACCTCGGCTTCAAGCAATTCTTCAAGCCGGTCGAAATCGGCCTCGGTCAGGGGATTGGGATTCATGGGCTGTTCCTTGGCAATGGGCGAATGATAGCCCAGTTTCAGAGTCCCCGCGCCCAGACCGGACGCAGCCTTGCCTCGCCGGCGATGGCCTGGCGCACCTGGGCGAGCAGGCGTTCCTTGTCGGCACCGAGCGTGCCCTTGAGGATCAACCAGTTCGATGCGTGGTCGGAACGAAACACCGTACGCTTGAGTTCCAGGCCGCTCAGGAAAGTCTCCATCTCGGCGAAAAGTTCGGACTGAGCCAGCGGTTCCCAGCCGGGGAAACCGGCGCGAAGGCGCTGTTCGCCCTTGGGAAAGCTGACCACCAGCGTTGCCAGATATTCCGGCTGGGTGGCGTTGGCCAGGCGCGCCGAATTTTCCGCGTGCTGACGCCACAGTTCGCGCCCGCCGAGGCCGTTGAGGATCATCACCGAACGGCTGATGCCGGCAGCGCCGAGCTTGTTCAGCGCGTCGACCGTGGAATCGAAGGTCTCACCCTTGCTGACGGCTGCCAGCACCGCATCGTCGCCCGATTCGGCGCCGACATAGACCATCGAGAGGCCGGCAGCGGCCAGTTCGTCGATTTCCTGCTGGCTTTTCTTCTTCAGGTTGCGCGGCAGGCAGTAGCTGGAAATGCGGCGCACCGCCGGCAGGTGGGTGCGGATCGCTTCGAGCACGGTCAGCAGCCGGCGCGTCGGCAAAACCAGCGCGTCGCCGTCGGCCAGGAAGACGCGGCGGATGTCGCTGCCGTAGCGCTCACCGGTGGCACGGATGCTGTCCAGCACTTCGGACTCATCGCGGGCGCGGAATTTCTTCTGCGGCGCGGTGTACATCTCGCAGAAGGTGCACTGGTTCCACGAACAGCCGTCGGTCACCGGCAGGATCAGCGACTCGGCTTCCGACGGCGGCCGGAACACCGGCTCGACGTAGCGGATCGGAATCATGCGCCGACCTTGGCGATGAAGCTGGCCGGCACCCTGGCCTTGCTGCGCGTTGCGTAATCGAAGAAGACGATGCCGTGCTTGCCACGGGCAACTTCGCGGCCACTGGCCTGGTCATTCAGTTGCCAGAGCAGGTCGCAACCGTGTTCGTGGAAGTCGGCGGTAGCGAAGCCGATCACCAGCGTCTCGCCGTGGAAGGCTTCTGAACGGTACTGGGCGGCGACATCGGCGACGATGATGCCCGGTCCGTCCACATCCATTTCGCTCCAGCCAAAATGTTTGAAGAAACGTACCCGCGCCTCGGCGACCAGCATCAGCAGCGCGGCATTGTCGAGGTGGTGACCGTAATTGATGTGCTGGATATAGATGGGAACCTCGGTCGCAAAGACAAAGGTTTCAGGCAGTTCGATGCGGATGCGGGCCATGGCAAAAGAGTTTCCGGGAAAGCCCGCATTCTAGGTCGGAAGACTCATTTCCCGAACAGTCCCTTGAATTTGTCACCCAGCTTTTCCTGGAGTTTTTCGTTGGCCTTTTGCTTGAGTTCCTGCTTCTTTTCCTCGACCTTGGCCTTGGCTGCATCCTTGAGCAGATCATTGACTTCGAGCGAGTACGACAGCTTATCGAACGGACCGCGCAGGCGGATCGGCACGGTGATGCCGCGCAATTCGGCGATATCCTTGCCTTCCTGCCCCTTCGAGGTCTCGACGATGCTGACCCTGGCCAGATAGTCGATACGACTGTTGCCGATGTCGATGTCGCCGGCACCGCCCAGGCGCAGCAGCGGCGACTTCATGGCCAGATCGTCGTTGCGCGCCACCCCGCCGGCAATCCGGAAGGAAGCGGTCAGTTCCGAGAAGTCGGTCTTTTCCGTCGCGCTGGCCGTGCTGCTGGCGGCCTGACCGGATTTGAGCACGGCCTTGGCATCGCGCAGCATTTTGCCGACATTGACCCCGCGTACCGCGCCGTCGCGCAGTTCGAGTACCGCCTGACCGGCCAGCGCCCGTTTCAGGGCATCGGCGTTGGCCCCACGCGTATTCACATCGAGCGACAAGCTGCCCCGACCTTCCAGCGGCTCCTTGTCGATGGCGTCCTTCATCAGCGCCCGGATATCGACCCCGGCCAGTTTCTGGCGCACCGTAAACACATTGCCGCGGGCATTGACGCCCAGCGCACCATCGAGGCTGCCACCATAGAGCCTGGCCGTCATCGGCGAGATATCCAATCGGCCGTTGGCTGCCGCGATCCGGGCATCGAGCGTCGACACTTTCAGGCCCTGTGCCTGCAGTTGTCCGATCGTCACCCGGCCACGGAAATTCAGATCGTTGATCGCCGACAGGTCGATGGCGTCGTCGGCCTTGCCCTTGGGCGCAGGCGCGCCGCCGGACGGCTGCGCCCTGGCTGTACCGGCATCGGCACGCGGTTTCGGGGGCAGGTAGCGGTCGACATTCAACTGATCGATCTTCAGGTCGAAATCGAAAAGCAACGGCGAGAAGCGCTCGACCGCCAGTTGCAGCCCGATTTTCGATTCGTCGAGCCGGGTATCGAGCCCCAGGCGGGCGCTCGCCTTGGCCAGATCGACGGCCAGCTTGCCGGACAAAGGCAGTTTCAGGCTGCGCATTGGCAGCTTGCTGCTGACCAGGCCCAGGTTGCCGGAAAACGGTGTTTCCAGACGCTGTCCGGCCAGGCGGATGGCCGGCATGTCGATGGCAAAATCGAAACTGTCGTCGCCGCTGCTGCCGCGCGTTGCCAGCTTGAGCGCGTCAATCGCCAGGGTGGCGGCAGCGCTGTCGGCCTGCAGGCGACCGGTCGAAAAATCAATCGAGGAAAGCTGGGTCGTTTTGCCTGCCGCCTCATCACGCCAGGTGAAGCGGGCGTTGCGCAAAGCCAGACCGGCGATGTCCACCTGCAGCGGCTGGCTGTCCTCTGCGGTTGCGGCGGCGGGCTTGGCCTCGATCGCCGGTTTTTCGTTCTGCCCGGCCAGCAGATCCTCGATATTGAGCGCCCCGTCGCGCCGCTTGATCAGCGTCAGCGCCAGACCGTCGATCTCGATTTCCCGCGCTTCCAGCCGCCCGGACAACAGCGGCATCACCGCCACGGCGACGCGCAGCGAATCGATGGCGGCAAAATCCGTCTTGCCGTCGGCTTCCGACAGGCTGACGCGACCGGCGCGCACCGCCAGTTCCGGCCAGATCGACAGGCCGACCTCGCCATCGATGGTCAGTACCCGACCGGTCTTGGCGGCCACCTGTTCGGTAATCTGGCGTTTGATCGCCTCGGCGTCGAACAGGGCATAAACGATACCGGCCGCGACGGCCAGCAGGGCGAACAATACGGCGAAAACCACAGCGATCTTGCGCATGACGGACATCGATTCGAACCCCAGATGAACAAGCAGGAACGAGCCTAACAAATCCGGCGCCGGCAAGTGTTCAAAAATGTAAGCCTTCCTGTTGTCTGCAACATTACGCCGCTAAACTGCGCACATGAAGCAATCTTCCCCCGTCCGCGACACCTTCCTGATCTTCCTCCGCCTCGGCCTGACCGCCTTCGGCGGCCCGGTCGCCCACCTTGGCTATTTCCGCGAGGAATTTGTTCATCGTCGCCGCTGGCTGAGCGACGCGGCCTACGCCGATCTGGTCGCGCTCTGCCAGTTCCTGCCCGGCCCGGCGAGCAGCCAGGTCGGTCTGGCGCTCGGTCTGCAACGCGCCGGTTATCGCGGCGCGCTGGCCGCCTGGTGCGGCTTCACGCTGCCGTCGGCGATCCTGCTCATCCTGTTTGCCATTGGTCTGGTCGAATTCGGCGACCGCCTGCCCGGCGGCCTGATCGCCGGCCTCAAGATCGTCGCCGTCACCGTCGTCGCGCAGGCGGTCTGGGGCATGGCCAAAAGCCTCTGCCCGGACTGGCCCCGGCGCGTACTGGCGCTGGCAGCCGCCGCATTTCTGCTCGCCCTGCCGTCGGCCTGGAGCCAGATCGGCGTGATTATCGTCGGCGGACTGATCGGCCTGAGTCTCAAGCAGTCAGGCGTCACCGCCCCCGGCGAAGCGCTCGCCGCCGGCGTCTGGCTGCTGCTCTTCTTCCTGGGGCTGGCCGGACTGCCGCTGCTGGCACAGGCCTTCCCCGGACAGGCGCTGGCCATGGTCGATGCGTTTTACCGGGCCGGCGCCCTGGTCTTCGGCGGCGGGCATGTGGTGCTGCCGCTGCTGCAGGCTGAAACTGTCGCTCCGGGCTGGATCGGCAGCGAGACTTTCCTGGCCGGTTACGGTGCGGCGCAGGCGGTGCCTGGCCCGCTGTTCACCTTCGCCGCCTTCCTCGGCGCCGCCGGTAACCTCGCACCCAACGGCTGGGGCGGCGGTCTGCTGGCGCTGGCGGCCATCTTCCTGCCGGCCTTTCTGCTGCTGGCCGGCGCGCTGCCCTTCTGGGACGCGCTGCGCACCAACAACCGCGCCCGTGCCGCCCTGGCCGGCGTCAATGCCGTGGTCGTCGGCATCCTGCTGGCGGCGCTCTACGACCCGGTATGGACCAGCGCCATCCACGGGCCGCTGGAACTGCTGCTCGCCGCCCTCGCCTTCACCGCGCTGATGTTCGGCAAGCAGGCACCGTGGCGCGTCGTCGCCGGCTGCGCGCTGGCCGGCGCCCTCCTCCTCTAGCTGCGCGCTGCCGCGCCGCAGGCGTGGCAGAAACGGGCGAAGGCACTCTTGCGCTCGTTGCAGGCGCTACAGTGGTCGAACAGACAGATGCCACAGTGTGGGCAGTAATCGATGGCGTTATTGGTCAGATCGACGGCGCGCTCGCAACCGGGGCAGACCTTCTTGCCCAGCCGCGCCAGCGCCACGTCGTAGGACAGCTCCTTGCGCCGCTCGACGTCGGGCAGGGCCTCGGCCTGTTTCTGGCGCTCCAGGTAACGATTCAGGGCAATGATGGCGTAACGCCCGACCAGGACGGTGAGCACGATGCCGACCACGTAGCGCACCCAGCCGCCGTAACTCGGGATGTAGGGCACCAGTTCGACGAAGAAGGCAAACAGGGCGAAGTAGATGAAACCCCAGACGAACGGCCACCAGGTGCTCTTGCGCTGCCTGGCGAACAGCCAGCCGGCGACCGCCAGTAGCGGCAGGGTCAGCGCCAGGCGGTAGCCGAAGACGCGCAATTCCTGGCCGCGCAATTCGTCGTGATAGCGCTCGCCGGCCGCCTCGCGCATGTCGCTCAGCGCTTGCCGGGCGCGGCTTTCCGCCTGTTGCTGGTCGAGCAGGGCCTGCTGCTGGGTCTGCACCGCCGCCAGCGCCTGACGCTCGGCGGCTTTCAGGGCATCGAGCTCGCTGGTACGGGCGATCAGCTCCTGATCCTGCTCGGCGCGTTGCGTCGCCCGTCGGGTCGCCAGCCAGTTGTTGAAGGTGTCGCGGGCAGTGCTCGCGTCCGAACGGGCGATGTTCAGTTTCAGTTGCGCCTGGTCATGCGCATCCTGCGCCGTCTGGCGGGCCTGCTGCGCGGCTTCGATCTCGGCGCGCAGGCGCTCGGCGGCCGCCTGGTCGAGGAAGCTGTCCAAGCTCAGCCGCTGCTCGACGCGCGGCAGGTTTTCAACGATATTGCCGCCCAGCCCGATCAGGAAACTGGCGAAGACCACGGCAACGATCCACAATCCGAAGCGGAACCAGCGTTCCGACCAACGCAGTGCCTTGCTCATCGACGGCGCCTCACTGTGATGAAAAGCGCATGTTACCTGTCGGCGGGCAAATTGACTTCGCCGATTGCCGGCCTAGAATCGCATCCCCATGCTGCCCGACCCAATCCGCCTTCGCCCCAGCCAAGCCACCGACCTGCCGTCGATACTGGCCGTGCAGCGCCTGTGCTACCCGCCGGCGATGAACGAGGATGCCGCAACCTGGCAGCAGCGCCTGGACACGGCAGCGGAATTTGCCTGGGTGGCGGAAAGAAACGGTGAAATCTGCGCCTATCTGGCGACCTACCCGTCGCGACTGGGCAAGGTGACGCCGCTGGGCGGCGCTTTCGAGCTGGCCGGATCGGCCGACTGCCTCTATTTTCACGATCTGGCGGTATCGCCCTCGGCTGCCGGCTGCGGCCTGGGCGCGGCGCTGGTCGGCCACGCCCTGCAAGCCGCCCGCCAACGCGGGCTGGCGCATGCGGCCCTGGTTTGCGTGCAGGCGGCATTCAGCTTCTGGCAGCGCCAGGGCTTCGTCGACCACGAGGCGCTGTCGCCGGCAGGCGCAACGGCCCTGGCGACCTACCCCGGGCCGGCACGCTACATGTCGCGGCCGGCCGGCTGACGACTCAGATTTCGCTGATCACCGAAGCGACCGGCAGACGCGACTTCGGCAGCGTGGCGTTGAAATCCTGCGCGCTGCCATAGCCGAGCGCAGTCAGCAGCACGCAGCGCAGCCCCTGGGCTTCGAGACCGAGGGCCGCATCGACGGCGGCGGCATCGATCCCTTCCATCGGGCAGGCGTCGATGCCGAGCGCGGCGGCGCCAAAGAGCAGCGAGCCGAGGGCGATGTAGATCTGCTTCTCGGTCCACCGCGGCAGGTCGTTCAACTGGTCACGATGCAGCGTGGTGTAGAAGACGCGGGCGTTGTGCTGCATTTCCTTCGCTTCCGGCGTGGCGAAGCGGCCATCGCGCGTTTCCTGCTCGATCAGGGCCTGCAGGTGGGCATCGTCGAGGTCGCGACGGACACAGAGGACAACCACGTGCGAGGCATTGCGCACCTTGGGCGCGTTGTATTCGAAACGACCGGCCAGCGTTGCCGCAATCTTTTCCTTGCCTTCCTCGGTGCTGGCAATGATGTAGTGCCAGGGCTGCGAATTGACCGACGACGGCGCAAAGCGCAGCAGCGTCTTCAACTGTTCGATGGCCGTGGGATCGATCTTGCGGGTCGGATCGAAGGCCTTGCAGGTACGGCGGGTGGTGGCGATTTCGGCGATGTTCATGGGTGCTCCTGGTAAATGATCGACAGCTAGGTGTGCGAGATTAGCAGGAAGTTCCCGCAGCGTGACCGATCAGCCTTCCTTGTCGTCAATCGCCATCAATTCGAGGCCGTGGCTACCCATTCCAACCGCGCAGGCGCCGTGCTCGCCGACCACCTTGTAGCACTGGTTGCCGAGATGCACCTCGACCCCTTCGCACAGCAGCTCTTTGGCCACCACACGGGATTGCTGCGACAGCTCGATCTTGTGGGTCAGCGCATCCTGTTCCTCGCGCATTTCGGCGATCTGCGCCGACAACTGGGCGGCGGTGGCACGCGCCTTGGCGATCATCTCGGGGCGCAGGCGGCCGGGATTCTTGCCGGCGAAGTCGAGCAGCTTGGCGACCTCGAGCAGTTGCGTTTCATGCTCGTCGCGGACCTTGCTCATCTGCAGCAGTTGCTTGTGCATCAACGGATTGACGCCGATGGCGCAATGCGTCAGCACGCGGTTGGGCGAACCGACGACCTTGCCGGTGATCGACAGCGTCGCCTGCAGATGACCGCCGATGATGTGGCCGCGCCGCTTGCCGCCGACATTGATGTGGTTGATCGCGGTCAGTTCGCACTGCATCGCCGTATCGTCGATGAAGATGCTGTCGCCCGCCTCGATCCTGGCCTGCTGGGCATAGGCCGAGTGAAAGCTGCCGCCGCAGCGGATATGGCATTCCTCGCTGGTCTTGCGCCCGAGCGAGCCCATGGCGCCGCCCTTGACGACGATGCTGCCACCCGCTTCCAGCGTGCCCATGTCGACCACGCCGCCGACTTCGATGTCGCCGGAAGCGCGCACCGTCATGCCGGTGCACACATCGCCGGCGACCACGACGCTGCCGTCGAATTCGACGTTGCCGGTGGCGGTTGATACCGTCGCCACGCGATAGACCGGCTCGACCATCATGCCGCCGGCCACGACCACCGGCTGGCCGTTGATTGCCGCCACCAGCAGGTCGGGATTGGCCGGATCGAAGGCGGTGCCGGGCAGCGAAGCGGCGTACATCACCGCCTTGCCCGGTGTCGCCGGGATCGTCTCACCAAGCAGACTGCGCCCGGGCGTGCCTTCGGTCGGCGGATGACGCAGCATCAGCCAGTCGCCGCTGTGCACGACGAAGATGTCGCCGAGATCGCGGTAATCGGTATGGCCGCTGGCATCGACCTGGGGACGACGATCGCGGACTTCCGGCAGCAGCGACTCGAGCCGCCCGTCGGCGCCATTCACCGGCGGCACGCCGCGGGCAATGACGACATGGCTGGCGCTGCCACCGGCAACGGCGGTTTCGATCGCCGCCATGTCGATGCCTTCGCCGATCCCGTTGTCGGCCAGCAGCGCGAGCACGGCGTCAACCGTGGCTGCTGCCCCGCCCTCGGACGGCGCAATGTTCAGCCAGGCTTCGACGGCATCCGGGGATATCTCGATACTGACTGCAGCATCGATGGCTTCGGCAATCGGCAGCGTGCTGGCAACACCGGCATTGAGACTGGCCAGCAGGCCGATGGCCATGTTCGGCAGGTAACGCAGCGTAGCCCAACCCTGCGCAGCCAGGAATTCGCGCAGGCCGGGCTCGTCCAGCGGCGGCGCCTCGCGGTCGGTGATCACGGTCGCCAGCAGCTTCTTCGACGCCTCGTCGAAGTGCAGTTGCAGCGCCGGCCCAGTGTTTTCTTGGTCCACGGCTTGTCTCCCTCACTCCCAGGGTTATCGGCGAATTGTTATTTTTAGCTACCATACGCCAATTTTGCGAAATGTGGGAATGTGCAAAAAACCGCGCACAAGCCGACGCAGCGGCTAAAATCCTGCAGCCTTTCCGGCCGGCACCGCCGGCTTCCGTTTACACAACCCTTCCGCGCCCGATGACCGACTATTCCGCTGCTTCGATCCGCGTCCTCAAGGACCTTGAACCCGTCAAGGAACGCCCGGGGATGTATACCAGGACGACCTGCCCGACGCACATCGTCCAGGAAGTCATCGACAACGCCGCCGACGAGGCGCTGGCCGGCTTCGCCAAAAAGATTGCAGTGCGCATCGGCGCCGACGGCGTCATCGAGGTGTCCGACAACGGCCGCGGCATCCCGGTCGAAATCCATCCGGAAGAAGGCAAGCCGGCGGTCGAGCTGGTGTTCTGCAAGCTGCATGCCGGCGGCAAGTTCAACAAGAAGGAATCGGGCAACGCCTACCGTTTCTCCGGCGGTCTGCACGGCGTCGGCGTGTCGGTGACCAACGCGCTGTCCACCCGCCTGGAAGTCGAGATCAAGCGCGCTGGCGGCGTGCACAAGATCGTCTTCGCCGACGGTTTCGTCGTCGAGCCGCTGGCGAAAATCGGCGAGGTCGGCCCGCGCACCACCGGCACCACGGTACGCATCTCGCCCGACCCCAAGTATTTCGATTCACCGAAGGTCAACCTCGGCCAGCTCGAACACCTGCTGCGCTCGAAGGCCGTGCTGATGCCCAACGTCACCGTCGAGCTGGAAATCGACGGTCAGGACAAGAAGGTCTGGTGCTACCAGAACGGCATGGCCGACTACCTGGCCGAAATGATGGCCGGCACGCCGGTGGCGCCGATTTTCGTCGGCGAGAAATATGTTGCCGTGGAAAATGGTTTCGCCGTCGGCGAAGGCGCAACCTGGGCGCTGGCCTGGTTCGAGGAAGGCGGCGGCAAGCCGGAAAGTTACGTCAACCTGATCCCGACGCTCGACGGCGGCACCCACGAGGCCGGCCTGAAATCCGGCGTGTTCGAGGCGGTCAAGGCCTTCGCCGAACACCACGCGATCCTGCCGGCAAAAGTGAAGCTGGCGCAGGAAGACGTCTGCGGCAAGATGACCTACCTGCTCTCGGCCAAGGTGCTCGACCCACAATTCCAGGGCCAGACCAAGGAAAAGCTGACCAGCCGCGACGCCTACAAGCTGGTCGCCCAGATGGTGCGCGACCCGTTCGAACTGTGGTTGAACAACCACGCCGACTTCGGCAAGAAGATCGCCGAACTGGCGGTCAAGGCCGCACAGAACCGGCTGAAATCGACGCAGAAGGTCGAAAAGAAGAAATCCTCCGGCATCGCCACCCTGCCCGGCAAGCTGACCGACTGCGAATCCGACGACATCAGCCGCAACGAACTCTTCCTGGTCGAGGGCGACTCGGCCGGCGGCTCGGCCAAGCAGGGCCGCGACAAGGAAACGCAAGCCGTGCTGCCGCTGCGCGGCAAGGTTCTCAACACCTGGGAAGTCGAACGCGACCAGCTGTTCAAGAACAACGAAGTGCACGACATCTCGGTGGCGGTCGGCGTCGACCCGCACGGCATCGACCAGCTCGACAGCATTGACCTCTCCGGCCTGCGCTACGGCCGCATCATCGTCATGTCCGACGCCGACGTCGACGGCTCGCACATCCAGGTCCTGCTGTTCACGCTCTTCCTCAAGCACTTCCCGGCACTGGTCGAGAAGGGCCACATCCACGTCGCCCAGCCGCCGCTGTTCCGCGTCGACGTCGAAGCCCGCGGCCACACGCGCAAGATCTACTGTCTCGACGAAGCCGAGAAGGAGCAGACCCTGCACAAGCTGCGCGAGGAAGGCATCAACGAGAACAAGATCACCGTCTCGCGCTTCAAGGGCCTCGGTGAAATGAACCCGGACCAGCTCTGGGAAACCACGCTCTGCCCGGACACCCGCCGGCTGGTGCCGTTCCAGGCACCGCGCGAGACCCTGGTCGAAATGGCCCGGACCTTCACGCTGCTGATGGGCAAAGGCGAGGCCGCCGGCCGCCGGGCCTGGATGGAGAAGGACGGCGGGCTGGTCGAGACGGATGTCTGAGAGCGCACCGTTACAAAAATCCCCTAAAAAGCCGGTGTGCCGTCAACAGCCGCCGGGCGCCGGACGGCTATGATCTCGGCACCATGATTTCCGCGCGTTTTTCCGCCTCGTCCACCAGCCGCCGTGCCTTGCTCCTTGCGGGTGCCCTGCTGCTCTCCGGTTGCATGACCCTGCCCGGCAGCAAGCCCGAACCGGCACCGGCCCCCGTCGTCGTCACCCCGCCGCCGGTACCAGCCAAGCCGAAGATCGGCCTGGTGCTGGGCGGTGGCGCCGCGCGCGGCTTCGCCCATATCGGCGTGATCAAGATGCTCGAATCGCATGGCATCGTGCCCGATTACGTCGTCGGCACCAGCGCCGGTGCTGTCGTCGGTTCGCTCTACGCGGGCGGCTTCGACGCCTTCGCCATGCAGAAGCTGGCGATCCAGCTCGACGAAACGCTGTTCGCCGACTGGACGCTGCGCGGTCCCGGCCTGCTCAAGGGCGAGGCGCTGCAGTCCTTCGTCAACCAGCACCTCAAACGCCGGCCGCTGGAAAAACTGAACATTCCTTTCGGGACCGTCGTCACCGATCTCAACAGCGGCGAACGCGTCGTTTTCCGCAGCGGCGACAGCGGCATGGCGGTGCGCGCGTCGGCGGCCGTCCCCGGCGTTTTCCAGCCGGTGGCGATCAACGGCCGGCAATACGTCGACGGCGGCCTGACCAGCCCGGTGCCGGTGCGCGCGGTGCGCGAGATGGGTGCCGATTTCGTCATTGCCGTCGACATTTCCGCGACCGCCGAAGGCCAGCCGGTCGACAGCATGAGCGCGATTCTCTGGCAGACGACGACGATCATGGGCAACGTCATCGGCAAGACCGAACTGGCCGAAGCCGACATCGTCATCCGCCCGCGCCTGCCCTACGTCAAATCCTGGAATTTCGCCGCCCGCCACGAGGCGATGATCGAGGGCGAACGGGCCGCGCAAGCGGCGCTGCCGGCGATCCGCAGCAAACTGCTGCGGTGAACGCCGGGCGCGGCTATCATCGGGGCGTCGCCCCAGCGGAGTCCGCCCCGATGACCAGCAGTCCCCTGCCCTCCCGGATCAACCTCGCCCTGCAGGGCGGCGGCGCCCACGGCGCCTTCACCTGGGGCGTGCTCGACGCGCTGCTCGAGGACAAATCGATCGACTTCGAAGGCGTCAGCGGCACCAGCGCCGGCGCCATGAACGCCGCCTGCCTGGCCCACGGCCTGCTGCATGGCGGCCGCGAGGGCGCGCGCCGGGCGCTGGCCGATTTCTGGCTGGCGATGGCCGAGACCATGCCGGCGCAGTTCGGCAACGCACAGGCGGCCAGCAGCATGGCGCCGGCGCTGAAGATGATGCTGCAATGGACCGACCATCTCAGCCCGGAGCAGTTGAATCCCTTCGACCTCAACCCGCTGCGCGACGTCATCGAGCGCCAGATCGACTTCGCCGGCCTGCGCGCCGCCAGCCCGGTCAAGCTGTTCATCGCCGCGACCCACGCCAATTCCGGCAAGCTGCGGCTGTTCCAGAACCACGAACTGTCGGCCGACACGCTGCTCGCTTCGGCCTGCCTGCCGACCATCCACCGGACCATCGAGATCGACGGCGAACCCTACTGGGATGGCGGCTACAGCGCCAACCCGGCGGTTTTCCCGCTGGTCTATCACTGCCAGTCGGCCGACATCCTGCTGGTCCTGCTGTCGCCGCTGCGTTTCAACGAAACCCCGGCCAGCGCCAAGGAAATCCGCGAGCGCCTGCGCGAACTGGCGTTCAACGCCACCTTCCTGCGCGAGATGCGGATGTTCGCCCACCTGCGCGAGCAGATCGCCAGCCAGCAGCCGCTCCCCGACTGGCTGCTCGACCGCCTGCCGGTGGCCCGCCTGGAACGCCGCTTCGCCCGCCTGCGCTTCCACGCGATCAGCGCCGACAGCGTGCTCGGCGAATTGCCGGCCGACAGCAAGCTGGCGGTCAACCGGGTTTTCTTCGAAAAATTGCGCGACCAGGGCCGCGCCCACGCCGGCCGCTGGCTGGCCGACCAGCGCGAGGCGCTCGGCCGGCGACCGACGCTCGATCTCGGCGCGCTGTTCTACTGAACCGGGTCAGGCGGCAGCCGGCACCGGTCGCCGGCCAAGCCGGCTGATCCACAACGACAGCAGGATGACGCTGCCGCCCAGCGCGATCTTGGCGAGGTCGGCGTCGCGGTTCCAGATCAGCAGGTTGACCAGCAGGCCGAGCGGCACGTGCAGTTCGTTCATCACCGCCAGCGTGCCGGCATCGACGCGGACACTGCCCTTGACCCACCAGAACAAGCCGAGTGCCGTGGCGAACAGGCCCATCCACAGCAGCACGCCCCACTGGATCGCCGTGACCGGCAGCTTGTCCGGGTTGCCGAAGATCAGGAAGGACGGCAGCACGAGGACCAGCGCGCCGAGGAAGAAATGGCCGAAAAAGCGGTACAGCGGCAGCTCGACCGGGTGGCGCAGCAGCAGGTGGCGGCACAGTACCTGGCCGGCGGCGAAGGTCGCGTTGGCGATCTGCAGCAGCACGAAACCCCACAGGAAATCGCCGGCCAGCGGCTGCCAGCGGATCATGATGCCGCCGCCGACGGCGACCGCGGCGGCGAACAGCGCCCAACGGTTGAAGCGGCGTTCGAGCGCGTCCTCGATCAGGGTCACGTAGATCGGTGTCAGCACCGTGAACAGCAGCACTTCCGGCACCGTCAGCACGCTGAAGCTGCGGTACAGGCAGAGGTAGGTGATGCCGAACTGCAGTGCCCCGGCCAGCCAGAAACCGGCCGCCAGCCGCGCCGGCAGGCCGCGCCAGAGGGTGAACGGCAAAAAGATCAAGGCGGCGACGGCAACCCGGGCAAGCACCGCGAAGTCGCTATCGACCTGGCCGGCGAGATACTGGCCGATCAGGCTGAAGGAAAACGACCAGATCAGGTTGACGATGAGCAGGTAGGACATGAGAACGGCCGGCGGCAAAAGCGCGAATGATAATGGCAGGCGGCGCCGGCCGCTAAAAGAGTTGCAGCTCGGCCTGCACCGCCAGCGGCTGCGGCGTTGCAGGCGGCGGCTGCAGCCCGGCGGCGCGCACGCCGAGCAGGCGGATGCGCTTGCCGAGCGCGATGCGCTTCAGGCACTGCCCGGCCGCCTGGCGGATCGCCTGGGCGTCGGCCAGCGGTTCGGCCAGCGTCAGGTCGCGGGTGACCGTGCTGAAATCGGCGAAGCGCAGCTTGATGCCGATCGTCCGCGCCACCAGGCCCTTGCGCGCAAGGTCGTCGGCAACCCGGGCGCACAGCCCGGTGAAGGCCTCGGACAGCGCCGCGCGGTCGAGGCCGACGTCGAGGTCGCGCTCGAAGGTGCTCTCGCGGCTGACCGACTTGGGATCGCGCTCGGTCACCAGCGGCCGCTCGTCGATGCCGCGGGCGGCGCGCCACAGCCAGCTGCCGGTGCTGGCGCCGAAGCGGCGGACCAGTTCGCTCTCAGCCACCGCCGCCAGCTGGCCGACCGTGTCGACGCCCATGGCGCGCAGCCGCTCGGCCGCTTTCGGGCCGATGCCGTTGATCTTGCGCGCCGCCAGCGGCCAGATTCGCGTCGGCACGTCGTCGTGGCCGAGGATGGTGATGCCGTCGGGCTTGTCGAGGTCGGAAGCGATCTTGGCCAGCAGCTTGTTCGGGGTGATGCCGATCGAGCAGGTCAGCCCGGTGGCCGCCAGCACCGCCTGCTTGATCCGCCGGGCCAGCGGCAGACTGTCCTCGGCGATGCCGGTCAGGTCGATGTAGATTTCATCGATGCCCCGGTCCTCGATCACCGGCGCGACGCTCGCCACCGCCGCCTTGAAACGCCGCGAATAGTCGCGGTAGGCGTCGAAGTTGGCCGGCAGCAGGATGGCATCGGGCGCCAGTTGCGCCGCCTTCATCAGCCCCATCCCGGAAAACACGCCGAGCGCCCGCGCCTCGTAGGTCGAGGTGGTGATCACGCCGCGCCCGACGTAATCGCGCAGCCGGGCGAAGCGCAGGCTGCCGTCGGCCTGCTCGACCGGCCGGTCGACGCGGCGACCGCCGACAACCACCGGCTGGCCGCGCAGCATCGGGTAATGCCGCAGCTCGACCGAGGCGAAGAAGGCGTCCATGTCGAGGTGGGCGATGCGGCGATTACTGTTTATATGCACAGTATAAAGCCCGGAACGCCGCTTGCGCCAGCCTCCGGGTTATCCACGAAATCTGTGGATAAGTCTGTGGAAGCGCACTGGGTGTTGCTTCTAGCCAACTGACGGATAAGCACTTTTGTTGCATTGCTCATTTTCTTTGCACAAGCCTCCCTCGCTTGGCGTACAGTACTCTCCTAGCCGTCTCAATGACCCGCAACACCGCATCCTGACCCAGGAGGCCATCATGCCCAGCCCCATCAGCTCAAGCACCGCCGCGCAAGACGCCTATCGCAGCCAGTCGGTCAACAACCGTAGCGAGCGGTCGATGAATTCCCTGAGCAACAGCCTGAAGGCTGCCGAGAAGATGGCGACCGCCATCGGCGCCGATACCGCCGGCCTGAAGAACGCCCTGCAGCAGGTCTCGCGTGCCACCTCGACCACAGGCGACAGCGCTTCGACGAAGGTCACGCTGAGCGCCGACGGTGTCGCCCGGCAGCAGGCGGAAAGCACGCGCAGCGCATCGGCCACGGCACGGCCGGAACGCCGCCAGTTTGCTTCGGTCGACGAAGCCATCGCCTACGGCACCGCTCGTGCGGCCGAGCAGCGCGGTGTTCAGCAGAACAGCGCCAACAACGAAGAAAACACCCGGACCCAGGCCAGCAACGGCACCTCCCGCCGTCAATTCGCCTCGGTCGACGAAGCCATTGCCTACGGCACGGCCCGTGCTGCCGAGCAGACCGCCGCCCGCCAGACCAGCGCCACCAACGAGGAAAGCAGCAAGACGCAAACCAGCAACAACAGTTCGTCGCGCCGTCAGTTCGCTTCCGTTGAAGACGCCATTTCCTACGGCACGCAGCGGGCACTGGAGCAGTACAACAAGCAGAGAACCGTGCTCGGCTGAGTCGGCAGCGAACCAGAAACACATCGATCCGGGGCGGCCTGCGGGCCGCCCCATGTCGTTTACCGACGGCAGCGGGTAAACTGCCGGCGATGACCGCCCTGCCCGCCCGCCCCCGCCTCCTGTCGGTGATTCCGCCGATGACGCAGCTGAACACGCCCTACCCGGCGACAGCCTACCTGACGGGCTTCCTGCGTTCGCGCGGCTTCCACGCCACGCAGGCCGACCTGGCGCTGGGCACCGTCCTCGAACTGCTGTCGCCGGCCGGCCTCGAGCAGCTGCGGGCGGCGGCGGAAGCGCTGCCGCGCAAGCAGCGCTCGCCGACGATCAAGACCTTCCTCAACCAGTTCGAACGCTACCGCGTCGCCACCGGACCGGCGCTGGCGCTGCTGCAGGGGCGAGACAGCTCGCTGGCGCACCGCATCTGCACCCGCGCCTTCCTGCCCGAGGGACCGCGCTTCTCGGCGCTCGACCACTATGTCGACGACGGCAGCGGCGACCCGCTCGGCTGGGCCTTCGGCGCCCTCGGCATCCAGGACCGCGCCCGCCACCTGGCGACACTCTTCCTCAACGACCTCGCCGACGTCATCCGCGAGGCCGCCGACCCGCGCTTCGAGTTCGTCCGCTACGGCGAATCGCTGGCCCAGAGCCAGCCCAGCTTCGAACCGCTGGCGCAGGCGCTGGCAGCGCCGCCGACACTGGTCGATGCGACGCTGGAAAAACTGACGCTGGCCACCGTCGACCGGGAACAACCGGACATGCTGCTGATCTCGGTGCCCTTCCCCGGCTCGGTCTATGCGGCCTTCCGCATCGCCCAGGCGGTCAAGGCGAAGCACCCGCAGATCGTCATCGTCCTCGGCGGCGGCTGGGTCAATACCGAGTTGCGCGAACTGGCCGAGCCGCGCGTCTTCGACTTTTTCGACTACGTCACCCTCGACGACGGCGAGGCGCCGCTGCTGGCGCTGATCGAGCACCTCGCCGGGCAACGGCCGCGGCTCAACCTGCTGCGCACCTTCACCCGCGTCGACGGCACCGTGCGCTGGTTCACCAGCGGCGAGCCGGACGTGCCCTTCGAGGACGTCGGCACGCCGACCTGGGACGGCCTGCCGCTGGATCGTTACCTGTCGCTGCTCGACATGCTCAATCCGATGCACCGCCTGTGGTCGGACGGGCACTGGAACAAGCTGACCGTCGCCCACGGCTGCTACTGGAAGAAGTG
The DNA here is from genome assembly GCF_937982035.1 of uncultured Azonexus sp. NCBI lineage: Bacteria > Pseudomonadati > Pseudomonadota > Betaproteobacteria > Rhodocyclales > Azonexaceae > Azonexus > uncultured Azonexus sp. The sequence goes on along the minus strand of NZ_CALJNI010000001.1, from coordinate 32,068 downwards.
CAGCTTCTGCGACGTCAGCCTCGACTACATCTCGCGCTTCGAGGCCGCCAACGCCAGCACGCTGGTCGACCGCATCGAGCGCATCATCGACGAGACCGGCCACAGCGGTTTCCACTTCGTCGACGAGGCGGCACCGCCGAAGGCGCTGCGCGCGCTGGCCGAGGAACTGCAGCGGCGCAAGCTGGCGATTTCCTGGTGGGGCAACGTGCGCTTCGAGAAGTCGTTCACGCCCGAACTCTGCCTGCAGCTCGCCGACAGCGGCTGCATAGCCATTTCCGGCGGCCTGGAAGTCGCCTCCGACCGGCTGCTGGCGCTGATGAAAAAAGGCGTCTCGGTCGACCAGGTGGCGCGCGTCACCCGCGCCTTCACGGACGCCGGCATCCTGGTGCACGCCTATCTGATGTACGGCTTTCCGACGCAGACCGTGCAGGACACGGTCGATGCCCTGGAGTACGTGCGCCAACTGTTCGCCGAAGGCTGCATCCAGTCCGGCTTCTTTCACCGCTTCGCGTGCACCGTGCACTCGCCGGTCGGGCGCGATCCGGCGGCATACGGCATCACGCTCAAGCCGGAACCGTTCAAGGGCTTCGCCAGGAACGACGTCGCCTTCGTCGATCCGACCGGCGTCGACCACGCCAGCCTCGGAAGGGGCTTGAACAAGGCGCTGTACAACTACATGCACGGCATCTGCCTCGACGACGACGTCCGCCGCTGGTTCGACGAGCGCATGCCCAAGCCGCGCGTCCGACGGAATTTCATTTCCCAGGCACTCAACGCCAATTTCGCGTAATCTCACCCGATGCGTTTTCGCTTCCGACTCGACAGCCTGACTTCCCGCATCATCCTGCTGGGGTCGGTCATATTGCTCATCGGCGCCCTGAGCCGGATCGTCTTCCTGAGCGATTACCTGCGCGACGACATCACCGAACTGACGGCCAAGCAGTTGACGACCATCGCCAATTACGTCGCCCGGGACGTCAATCGCGACATCGTCGCCCGCCAGACACTGCTGGCGCACGTTGCCGACAAATTCCCGCCTGCCCTGCTCGACCGCCCCGAGCGTCTCAGGGAATGGCTGGGCGAGCAGCATGAAATCAATCCGCTGTTCTCGCGCGGACTGGTGGTCATCGACACCACGGGCAAGGTGATTGCCGACTACCCCAAAGTCCCCGGCCGCGCGGGCAGTCCCACCGACGACCGCGATTATTTCCAGCAGGCGCTGGCAGGAAAAGCCACGATTGGTCGCCCCATCATCAGTCGCGTGGCAAACCTGCCGATCCTGCCGATGTCGGCGCCGCTGCACGACGCCCGGGGCAAGCTGCTCGGCGTGTTGCTCGGTATCTCGGCGCTCCAGTCGGACAATTTCCTGTCCGCGCTGTACACCACCCGGATCGGACAGACCGGTGGCCTGCTGCTGATCGCCCCCCAGCACAAGCTGTTCGTCGGCTCGACCGACCCGCGGATGATCCTTACCCCGACACCGCCGCCCGGCGTCAACAAACTGCACGACCTGACCATGGCCGGTTTCCGGGGACACGGCATCACCATCAACGCCAAGGGCGTCGAGGAAATCGCCGCGACCGCCTCGGTGCCGAGTGCCGACTGGATCGTCGTCGCTCGCCTGCCGACCAGCGAAGCGCACAGCCCGGTCAGCCGTCTGGTCCAGTTCATCATGCGCAATACGGTGATCATCCTGCCGATCTTCATCCTGGTGATGATCCTGATCATGCGCCGCATGATGCGTCCGCTGATGGAAACGGCCAACCGGGCCGACCGCATGACCCAGGGCGAACTCCCGCTGGAACCGCTGCCGGTTGTCCATAACGACGAGGTGGGCCACCTGACGGCTGCCTTCAACCGGGTACTGTCGAAACTCCTGGAAAGCCGGGCCGAACTCAGTCACATGGCCCATCACGACCAGTTGACCGGCCTGCCCAACCGCAAGCTACTGGCCGACCGGATGAAACTGGCGCTGGCCCGCGCGCACCGCAACGACGGCCGGCTCGCCGTGCTTTTTCTCGATCTCGACGGCTTCAAGCCGATCAATGACCGCTACGGTCACGAGGCCGGCGACCTGGCCCTGCGCCAAGTTGGCGACCGGCTGTCGGCAGTGATCCGCCGCGAAGACACGCTGGCTCGCGTCGGCGGTGATGAATTCGTCGTCCTGCTCTCCGACCTTGACGCATCGGCGGGCGAAACCGCCGAACGGGTTGCCGACAAATGCCTGGCCGTCTTCGCCAAACCGTTCGCTCTCCCGGCCGGCCCATGCGTGCTCGGCACCTCGATCGGCATCGCCATCGGCGACGGCGACAGCGATCAGGACCGCCTGCTGATTGCCGCCGACCAGGCCATGTACCGCGCCAAGGAAGCCGGGCGCGGTCGCTATTGCCGGGCTTAGCCGAGCACCCCGATGATGTTGAGGAAGATGATCACGATCGCCACCGGCGAGACGTAGCGGACGACGTTGAACCACAGCACGAAAACCCGGCTGCCCATGCGGATTTCGTCGAACACGTGGGCGCGCTTCATCGTCCAGCCAACGAACAGCGCGATCAGCAGGCCGGCCAGCGGCATCATGATCTTGGTCGTCAGCGTGTCGAGCAGGTCGAACAGGCCCAGGCCGAACACGGTGAAGCCGCTCCAGTCGTTGAACGACAAGGCGACCGCGATGCCGAGCAGCCAGACGCCGCTGCACAGCACGACGACGGCCTGCTTGCGGCCCATGCCGAAACGCTCGTTGAGCAGCGACACGCCCGGTTCGAGCAGCGAGATCGCCGAGGTCCAGGCGGCAAAAACGACCAGCACGAAGAACAGCAGGCCGACGGCGTGGCCGCCCGGCATCTGCGAGAAGGCCAGCGGCAACGTCTGCAGGATCAGGCCGGGACCGGCCGCGGGCTCGAGTCCCTGGGCGAAGACGATGGAGAAGATGGCGAGGCCGGCGAGCAGCGCGACCAGCGTGTCGGCGCCGGCGATAGCGAGGCCGGTACGCGGGATCGAGACATCGCGCTCGAGGTAGGAGCCGTAGGTGATGATCGCGCCCATGCCCAGGCTGAGCGTGAAGAAGGCATGGCCCATGGCGGCGAAGAGGACGCCGCGGTTGATCGCCGACGGTTCGAAATGGAACAGGAAGCGCCAGGCGGCCGGCAGGTCGGCGGCGACCGCGCCGTAGCCGACGAGGAAGACGAGGATGCCGAACAACGCCGGCATCATGATCTTGTTGGCGCGCTCGATACCGCCGGTAACGCCGCCGAGCACGACCAGTGCCGACATCGCCATGAACACGGTGTGCCAGAAGATCAGCCGGCCCGGGCTGGCGAGCAGCGCACCGAAAGCCTCGGCGAAGGCTTCCTTGGGCAGCGCCTTGAAGCCTTCGGCGGCCTGCCAGGTGTAGTCAAGAACCCAACCGGCGACGACGCTGTAGAACGAGAGGATGAGGAAGGCGCCGACGATGCCGATGTAGCCGATTACCTGCCACAGCCGGGTGGCACCGGCTTCGTCGGCGAGCACGCGCATGCTGCCGACCGGGCTGCCCTGGCCGCGCCGGCCGAGCATGCTTTCGGCCATCAGCAGCGGCACGCCGATACCGAGGATGCAGCACAGGTAAACCAGCACGAAGGCGCTGCCGCCGTTGCTGCCGGTCATGTAGGGGAATTTCCAGATATTGCCGAGGCCGACCGCCGAGCCGACGGTGACCAGAATGAAAGCCCAGCGGCTGGACCAGTGGGCACGCGCCGTTTGCGCTTGTTCAGACATCCTGCTCTCCCAGAATTTGTTGGCCGGATCGCCCCGGTCTTTCGGAAAAGGTCGCGATTCTACGCCGCCGCCGGCGGCACCGTAGCTAGGGATTTCACCTAGGGTAGAACTCGCCGCCGGGGCAAATCGGTTACCATCGCGCTCGCCCGCTGCATGCAAAGAACACCATGAACGACCAATTCGATCTCTTCTCCGCCCCGCCTGCCGACCCCGAACCTGCGCTGCCGCCCGGCGAGCCGCCGCTGCCGCCCGCCGCGCAAGGCCCGGCCGAAGACATCCCGACGCCGGCCGACTACGCCGCCCGGCGCTATCTCGAATACGCGATGAGCGTGGTCACCGGCCGCGCCCTGCCGGCCAACGCCGACGGCCAGAAGCCGGTGCAGCGGCGCATCCTCTACGCGATGCACCGAATGGGCCTGTACAAGAGCCCGAAGCACGTCAAATCGGCGCGCGTGGTCGGCGACGTCATCGGTAAATATCACCCGCACGGCGACTCCTCGGTCTACGACGCGATGGTGCGCATGGCCCAGGACTGGAGCCTGCGCTACCCGGTGGTCGACGGCCAGGGCAACTTCGGCTCGCGCGACGGCGACAACGCCGCCGCCATGCGCTATACCGAAACCCGGCTGACGCCGATCGCCGAACTGCTGCTCGCCGAACTCGACGAAGGCACGGTGGACTGGAAGCCGAACTACGACGGGGTCAATGACGAACCCTGCCTGCTCCCCGCCCGCCTGCCCTTCTGCCTGCTGAACGGCGCCTCCGGCATCGCCGTCGGCATGGCCACCGAAATCCCCTCGCACAACCTGCGCGAGATCGCCAGCGCCGCCGTCGCGCTGATCCGCGATCCGGCCACCAGCGAGGACGACGTGCTGCGCCTGGTGCCCGGCCCGGATTACCCGGGCGGCGCCCAGATCATCTCGACGCCCGAGGAAATCGCCGCCACCTACAAGAGCGGTCGCGGCAGCCTGCGCGTGCGCGCCAAATGGAAGATCGAGCCGCTGGCGCGCGGCCAGTGGCGCCTGGTCGTCACCGAACTGCCGCCGGGCGTATCCACCGCCACCGTGATGTCCGAAATCGAAGCCTGCTCCAACCCGGTGGCCAAGGAAAAGGCCGGCAAAAAGGTGTTCACGCCGGAACAGCTCAACCTCAAGGCGGCTTTCCTCTCGGCCATCGGCGAAAGCGGCGTGCGCGACGAATCGGGCAAGGAACACGACGTTCGCCTGGTCATCGAACCGGCCAGCTCGCGCCAGGGCCAGGACGACCTGGTCCGCCTGCTGCTCGCCCACACCAGCCTGGAAACCAACGCCTCGATCAACCTGACGCTGCTCGGCCTGACCGGCTCGCCGCGCCAGGGCACGCTCCACGACATGATCGCCGAATGGTGCCGCTTCCGCCTGGCGACCGTCGAACGGCGCACCCGTCACCGCCTGTCTGCCGCCGAACGGCGCATCCACATCCTCGAAGGCCGGCAGGCGATCCTGCTCGACATCGACCGCGTGATCAAGGTCATCCGCGAATCGGACGACCCCAAGGCCGACCTGATCGCCCATTTCAAGCTCTCGGAAATCCAGGCCGAAGACATCCTGGAAATCCGCCTGCGCCAGTTGGCCCGCCTTGAAGGCATCAAGATCGGCGAGGAACTGGCCAAGCTGCGCGAAGAAGCCGCCGGCCTCAACAAGCTGCTCGATTCCGAAACCGAGTTGCGCGCCTGCGTCGCCGCCGAAATCGAAGCCGACGCCAGGAAATACGGCGACGACCGCCGCACCCTGATCGAAACCGCCGAACGCGTCACCCTGTCGGACGCCAAGAACGTCTCGATCCCCGACGAGCCGACCACGCTGATCGTCTCCAGGCACGGCTGGCTACGCTCGCGTACCGGCCACAACGTCGATCCGGCGCAACTGACTTTCCGCTCCGGCGACAGCCTGCTCGCCTGCATTCCCTGCCGCACGGTCAACCACCTGATCCTGCTCGACACCAAGGGCCGCGCCTACTCCATCCCCGCCGCCGACCTGCCCGGCGGCAAGGGCGACGGCGTTCCCGCCACCTCGCTGGTCGATTTCCAGGACGGCGGCAAGCTGCTGCTCGCCCAGGCCGTCGCCGCCGACAAGCTGTATCTGGTCGCCGGTGAAAGCGGCTACGGCTTCCGCGTCAAGGGCGAGGACCTGCTCTCACGCGGCAAGGCCGGCAAGGCCTTCCTCAACCTCGACGACGGCGAAGCCCCGGCCATCTTCCAGCCGGCGCCGGCCGACGGCGACATTGCGGTATTCACCAAGGACGGTCGCGCCCTGGTCTTCCCGCTCGAGGAAATCCGCCTGCTCGGCAAGGGCCGCGGCCTCAAACTGATCGACGCCGCCCCCGGCAAGAACGCACTGGAAGCCATCGAACCCGTCATCGACGGCGTCGCCGGCAAACTCAAAGGCGAACGCCTGGAAACCTGCCGCGGCAACCGCGGCGGCAAAGGCAAGCCGGTGAAGGCGCCGCGCAAGTAAGGCGCGGCGGGTTCGCTCAATTGATCCGCAGATCGCGCGTCACCCGCCGCAGCTCAAGCGCCTTGGCATGGGCGTGACGAGCGCGCAAGCGCGGGTCGGTGAGTAGTTGGCCGGCGGATTCGCCGAGCACCATGACCACGCCAAGGACCGGCAGCACCAGCATCAGGCCGGGGACGCCGGCGACGGCGCCGCCGATGAAGATCATCAGCACGGTGACCAGCGGGTGCATGTTCAGGCTTTTGCCCACCGTCACCGGCATGAAGACGAAGTCGTCGAGCAGGCGCACGGCGACGAACAGGCCGATGGCGGCGTAGGCGACGCCCGGCTGGCCGGGGAAATCGGTGGCGACGACCAGCACCACCAGCAGGCAGCCGATGACCGAGCCGACAAAGGGAATCCAGGCCAGCACGGCGGCCAGCAGACCGAGCATCAGCGCACCGTCGATGCCGATCACCCACAAGCCGGCGGCCAGACACAGGGTATCGAGCAGGGTCAGTTGCAGCAGGCCGACGAAATACTGCCGCGCCGTGCGATCCACCGCGTCGATCAGTGCCAGGCTGCGCTCGAAATAGGCATTGGGCACGGCGCGCAGCAGCAGGCGACGAAAACGCCAGCCGTCGCGCAGCATGAAAAAGGCGATGAATGGGACCAGCAGCAGCGAAGGCGACCAGACCATCAGGCCCATGACGATGCCCGGCAGGTATTTTTCGGTGAAATGTTCGAAGAAACCGCCCAGCTGGGTTTCCAGCATGGCCCGCGCACCGCTTTCGGCGAGGAAGGCGGAACGCGCTTCAAGATCGCTGAGGACGTCGGTCAGCAGGCGGATGCCGCCACCGATGTAGCGCAACAGGGTTTCGTGCAGGCCGGCCACGTCGCCGAGCAAGCGGGGGAAACCATAGACGACCGGGAGCGCGCACACGAGAAACGCCGCCACACTGACCATGGCCGCGGCGGCGTCGTGCGACACGCCGCGCAGCAGCAGGCGCAGTTTCAGCGGCGCCAGCAGGTAATGCAGAACCAGCGCCAGGATGAAGGGCACGACCAGCCACAGGATTTTCTGGAAGAAGAACAGCAGCAGGCAGGTGGCCAGGATGTTTCCCGACCATACCAGCGGCCCGGCCCGGTAACGCAGCAGGCTCACGACGCTTCCCTGGCTGGCGCAATTTCGAGCATGGCACGCAGGCGGCGACCGAGATGGCGCGCCAGTTGCAGCGAAATGCAGGAAGCGATGCGGGCGTGCGAGACCATCAGGCGGTCGAATTCGGTACGCGGCAGGACGACCAGCGTCGTCGGCTCCAGCGCCCGGATCTGCGCCGAACGCGGCGCACCGTCGAGCAGGCCCATCTCGCCAAAGAACTCACCGGCGACGAGTTCGGCCAGCGGTCTGTCACCCGCGCCCTCGGCAATCACGGCAACGCGGCCGCTGACGACGACATACAGCGCCTGGCCGTCTTCCCCGGCATCGAAAACGACTTCGTCGGGCAGAAACTGGCGCTCATGGGCAAATGCCTCGACCACGCGCAATTCGCGTTCGCCGAGATCGCTGAACAATGCCGTACCGCTGAGCCGGTGCCCGGCCCGGCCTTTTCCCCGTTCAAGCCAATGCCACTTCATGACGCCCCCCGTTCATTCCTGCGGCATTCTAGCGCAGCTACGGGCGCACAAAAGAAAACCGGGGCCGCAGCCCCGGTTTGTCGTGCATCGTCAGGCGACGATCAGATCAGATCAGGCAGCCTTCTTGGCAGCAGCCTTCGGGGCGGCAGCGGTGGTGGCCTTGATCGAGGCTTCGGTCGCAGCGGAAACGCTGGCTTCGGCAACTTCGGCAGCCTGCTTGGCAACCTTGTTCAGGCCGTCCATGGCTTCGTTGGCGGACTTGATCGCGGTCTTGACAGCGGCAACGGCAACTTCGGAACCAGCCGGAGCGGAAGCCAGAGCCTTTTCAACCAGGTTGGTGACCTTGGCGTTGGTGTCGGCGACGTGCGATTCAACTTCCTTGGCGATCTTTTCCTTGGCATCGGTCGCGATGGCGATCACGTTGCGCGAGTACTCGACACCCTTTTCGATCGACGGGGCAGCGATGCCCTTCTGCAGTTCAACCAGGGACTGGATGTCCTTGACGCCGAGCAGGGCGTTCAGGTTGGAGACATAGGCTTCGAAAACCGAACGCGAAGCGGACAGGTTCAGGACAGCCAGACGCTCGATGCCATCGAAAGCGGTGTTGGCAAAGAACAGGGCAAAGTTGAAGCCGGACTTGGCGAACTCTTCAGGTTTGATGGTCATTTTGTTTCTCCGTGAGGGTTGGGTGATTCCTGATCTGCATATGTTGCAATGCAGCATGGACGTATTCTATCTGCTTACTAAACCATGTCAAGACAATTTTGTGCATCGCACCATTTTCGCTTTTTAACGACGATGCAGCGATCCCGACAGCGACACAGGCTAACAAATCGGCATTTCAAAATGGCGGCAATATCGTGACAATTCGGGGATCAGCCCCCTGCGCTCCCCCAATGCCGGAAAAAATCGCCAAGCCCTGGTTCCTCTACCTCATCGAATGCATCGACGGCAGCATCTACACCGGCATCACGACCGACGTGAAGGCGCGTTATGCCGCGCACTGCGCCGGCAAAGGCGCGCGTTACACGCGTGCCCGGCCGCCGGTAGAATTGCTGGCCTGGCAGATGCAGCCCGATCGTGCCGCCGCGGCCCGCGCCGAATACCGGGTCAAGCAACTGTCGCCCCAGCAAAAACGCCAACTCGCCCGGAACCTCGCCATGCAGATTCAGCTTTCCCCGGCCGTTCAACTGCTCCACGCAACGCGCCACGCCGTCCTCAGCACGCATTCGACCCAGTTGCCCGGTTTTCCCTTTGGCACAGCCGTACCGCTGGTGCTCGACGAGCGGCAACAACCGCTGCTGCTGATCAGCGCGCTGGCCGAGCACACCAAGAACCTGCTCGCCGACAGCCGGGCCAGCCTGGCCGTCGTCGAGGGCGGCAAGGACAACGTGCAGGACGCCGCGCGCATCACGCTGGTCGGTCGCTGCGAGCCTTGCGAAGCTTCACCGGCCCTGGTCGAGCGCTACTTCCGCTACCTGCCCGAGGCGGCGCAGTATCTCCAGCTTGATTTCATGTTCTTCCGGCTGGTGCCGGAACGCGCCCGCTTCATCGGCGGCATCGGCCGCATGGGCTGGATCGACGGCGCGGACTGGCAAGCCCTGCCGGCTATCACGCTGGAAGAGGAAAAATCCCTGCTCGACGAATTCACGCCACAACTGGCGCCGCCAGACCGCCTGCTCGGCATCGATGCCTTCGGCGTCGACATCGAACACGCCGGCCTGCGGCAGCGCCGGCCATTTGCCCAGGCCGGCAATCCCGAGGAAATCCGCCACGCTTTGCGCGCGATGGACTTCGCGCCGGCGACGGAGAGCGGCGGCTAGGCCCGGCGCGACGCCGTAATCTGGCGCGAGAGCAGGATCAGCGGCAGCAAGCCGACGACCACGATGGCCAGCGAAGCGGTCGATGCTTCGGCCAGCCGCTCGTCGGACGCCAGCGTATAAGCCTGCGTGGCCAGGGTATCGAAATTGAAGGGACGCATGACCAGCGTCGCCGGCAATTCCTTCATCACATCGACGAATACCAGCAGGCCGGCGGTCAGCAGGCTGCCGCGCAGCAGCGGCGCATGCACGCGCCGAAGCGTGGCGGCCTGGCCCAGGCCCAGACTGCGCGCGGCATCGTCCATGCTCGGCGTGATCTTGGCCAGGCTGGACTCGACGGAGTGCAAGGCCACCGCCAGGAAACGCACCAGATAAGCGTAGATCAGCGCGGCGATGCCGCCGGTCAGCAGCAGACCGGGGTTGTTGCCGAACCACAGTTCCCACTGCCCGGCCAGCCAGTGGTCGAGGCGGGTCACGGGGATCAGCACGCCGACGGCAATGACCGCACCCGGCACCGCGTAGCCGAGGCCAACGAGACGGTTCAGGCCCGCCGCCACGCTCGACTTCGACAGCCGTGCGCCGTAGGCAAGCAACAGGGCGATCAGCACGGCGATCAACGCCGTCGTGCCGGCCAGCAGGAAGCTGTTGCGCGACAGGAAGAGGAAGCGCTCGCCGAACTGCGCATCACCTTCGGTCAAGGCCATTTTCAGCAACAGCAGCGCCGGCAGGACGAAACCGATCAACAGGGGTAAAGCGCAGGCCAGCACCGCCGCCAGCGCCGGCAGGCCGCGCAATGTCGCGCCAGCCATTGGCCGGTTGCGCCCGGTAGTGTTGTGGTAACGCGCCCGCCCCCGGGAAATCCGCTCGGCCATCAGCAGAAAGAGCACGAAACCGAGCAGCATGGCCGCCAGCTGGGCAGCGGCGACCCGGTCGCCGAGCGAGAACCAGGCGCGGTAGATGCCGGTGGTGAAGGTATTGACCGCAAAATAGGCAACGGTGCCGTAATCGGCGAGGGTTTCCATCAGCGCCAGCGCGATGCCGGCGACGATGGCCGGTCGCGCCAACGGCAGCGACACCTTGAAGAAGGCGCGGCGCGAACCCATGCCCAACGTCCGTGCCGCTTCCAGCATGCCGCTGGCGCGTTCGAGGAAAGCCGTGCGGGCCAGCAGATAGACGTAGGGATAGAGCACAAAAACGAACATCAGCATGGCACCGGGCAAGGTGCGGATGTCCGGGAACCAGTAATCGCCGTATTGCCAGCCGAACAGCTCGCGCAGCGTGCTCTGCACCGGCCCGACGAACTGCAGGAAATCGGTATACACGTAGGCCATCACGTAGGCCGGCACGGCCAGCGGCAGGACCAGCGCCCATTCGAAGAAACGGCGGCCGGGAAACTCGTGCATCGCCGTCAGCCAGGCCGTCGACACGCCGATGAGGCCGACGCCCAGGCCGACGCCCAGGCACAGCAGCAGCGAATTGGCGATGTACTCGGGCAATACGGTCTGCGACAGGTGGGCCCAGGTGTCGCTGGTACCGCCGACGAACAGGTTCAGGCCGACGCTGGCGACCGGCAGGGCGGCCAGCACGGCCACCGCGATACCGACGATCAGCAGGAAGGGAAATGAGCGCGTGTGCAGGTGCATGAATGCGAATTATAATCGAGCACCATGACACAGCTCGAATTGATTGGCGTAATTCAACGCTACGGCAAGCATACCGTCGTCGACGGGGTCGATTTTCGCCTGGCGCCCGGACAGATTGCCTGCCTGCTTGGCCCGTCCGGCTGCGGCAAGACAACCCTGCTGCGCTGCATTGCCGGCTTCGAGGACATTGCCGGCGGCGAAATCCGGCTGCACGGCCAGACGGTCAGCCGACCGGATGCCCGGGTCGCTCCCGAGAAGCGCCGGATCGGCATGGTCTTCCAGGATTACGCGCTGTTCCCGCATCTCACCGTCGATGAAAACGTCGCTTTCGGCCTGGCCGACCGGCAGAGCGAAGCCGCCTCGCTGCGCGTGCGTCAGTTGCTCGCCACGGTCGGCCTCGGCGGCCAGGGCAACAAGTATCCGCACGAACTTTCCGGCGGCCAGCAGCAGCGGGTGGCCCTGGCCCGGGCGCTGGCACCGCGCCCCGAACTGATCCTGCTCGACGAACCCTTCTCCAACCTCGACGTCGGCCTGCGCGAGCGGCTTTCGGTCGAAGTGCGAGAAATCCTCAAGCGCGAGGGCTCGACCGCGATCATGGTCACCCACGACCAGCACGAAGCCTTCGCCATGGCCGACGAGATCGGCATCATGCACAACGGCCGCATCCAGCAATGGGATACGCCGTACAACCTCTACCACCGACCGGCCAACCGCTTCGTCGCCGACTTCGTCGGCCAGGGCGTGCTGCTCACCGGCACGGTCGGCGAAGGCAATTCGGTGTGCATGGAACTGGGCACGCTGATTTCCGACACGCCGGTGGAGTGCAACGAAAGCTGCTCGCATTGCGAAGACGGCTGCCGCGTGGACATCCTGCTGCGGCCGGACGACATCGTGCACGACGACGCCAGCCCGGTGCAGGCCGAAGTCCTGCACAAGGCCTTCCGCGGCGCCGACATCCTGTACACCCTGCGTCTGAGCAGCGGTAGCGAGGTGTTGTCGCTGGTTCCGTCGCACCACAACCACGCGCTGGGCGAGAAGATCGGCATCCGCCTCGACGCCGACCATGTGATCGCCTTCAAGAAACACGATGCCTGCGACGACGATCCGGCATGCGAAATCCGCGTCGAACAACAGGCGCTTGCCGAGCAGCCGGTGACCTGGCACCGCTGACCGCCGGCGCATGATTCCCTTTCTCGGCCCGCTCGACCCGTTTCCGCCGGTCACCGAGGCGCGCCAGGACATGAACGGCTTGCTCGCCGTCGGCGGGCTGTTGCTGCCGGATCGCCTGCTCGACGCCTACCGGCGCGGCATCTTTCCCTGGGGCACGATCGAGGGGCAGGCCCTGTGGTACAGCCCGGACCCGCGCATGGTCATGTTCCCCGAAAACTTCCGCCTGTCGCGCAGCCTGCGCCGCCTGTTGCGCAGCGATACGCTGACGATCAGCGCCGACCGGGATTTCCCCGCAGTCATCGCGGCCTGCGCGGCAACCCGGCGACGCGGGCAGGATGGCACCTGGATCAGCGACGAGATGATGGAAGCCTACACCCGGCTGCATGAACTCGGCTGGGCGCATTCGGTCGAAGTCTGGGAAGAAGGCGAACTCGTCGGTGGCTTGTACGGCCTGGCCATCGGCCGGATGTTCTACGGCGAGTCGATGTTCTCCCGGCGCGACAATGCCTCGAAGTTCGCCTTCGCCTATCTGATCCGACTGTTGCGCGAGCGGGGTTTCGGCATGATCGACTGCCAGATGCACACCGACCACCTGGCTTCGCTCGGGGCGGCGGAAATTCCCCGCAGCGAATTCCTGCAGCGCATGCAAACGCTGATCGGCCAGGGCGAACGCAGCGTCTGGCAGCTTGCCGTGAGCACCGACTGGTAACCCCCCATGTCCCAAGCCAACGACGCCGACCTGCCCTTCTCGCTGCTGCAGTTCTACGCGACCTCGCCCTACCCGTGCAGCTACCTGCCCGACCGCGAGGCCCGCTCGCAGGTTGCCACGCCCGCCCACCTGATCGACAGCGGCATCTACAGCACGCTGGTCCGGGCCGGTTTCCGGCGCAGCGGCATCTTCACCTACCGCCCGCACTGCGACCAGTGCCAGGCCTGCGTCCCGGTCCGGCTGCCGGTCGCCGACTTCGCGCCCTCGCGCAGCCAGCGCCGTGCCTGGAAACGCCACGCGGATCTGCAGATCCGCGAGCTGCCGCTGATCTCGGTGGCCGAGCATTTCGACCTCTACGTCCGCTACCAGGCCAGCCGCCATCCCGGCGGCGGCATGGACGAGGACAACCACGACCAGTACGCACAGTTCCTGCTGCAAAGCAGTGTCGACACCCGACTGATCGAATTCTCCGAGAACGATCAGGTACGCATGGTCAGCCTCATCGACGTCCTCGACGACGGCCTGTCGTCGGTCTATACCTTCTTCGACCCGGACGTCCCGGGCGCCAGTTACGGCGTTTTCAACATCCTCTGGCAGATTCAGCAATGCCGCGGACTCGGCCTGCCCTATCTGTACCTCGGCTACTGGATCGCCAACAGCCGGAAAATGGCCTACAAGACCACTTTCCGGCCGATCGAGGGACGTGTCGACGGTCACTGGAAGCTGTTAAGCTCCTCCTAATATCCCACTCCGGAGTTCTCCATGCGCCTGCGCCTCCTTACCCTGATCGCCCTGCTCGTCACCCTGCTCTCGGGCTGCGGCTACAACCAGATCCAGATCAACGACGAAGGCGTCAACGCCGCCTGGTCGGAAGTGCTCAACCAGTACAAGCGACGCGCCGACCTGGTGCCCAATCTGGTAGCCACGGTCCAGGGCTACGCCGCCCACGAAAAGGAAGTGCTGACCCGGGTCACCGAGGCCCGCGCCAAGGTTGGCGGCATCAACGCCACGCCCGAGCTGGTCAACGACGAAGCCGCCTTCGCCAGGTTCCAGGCCGCGCAATCGGAAATGAGCAGCGCCCTGGCCCGCCTGCTGGTGGTCGCCGAAAACTATCCGCAACTCAAGGCCGACGCCAATTTCCGCGACCTCCAGGCCCAGCTCGAAGGCACCGAGAACCGCGTCACCGTCGCCCGCAACCGCTACATCGAGACGGTGCGCGTCTACAACGTCTCGGTGCGCACCTTCCCGAACAACCTGACGGCGATGGTCATGGGCTGGAAACCCAAGGCCAACTTCAGCGTCGACAACGAAAAGGCCATTGCAGACGCCCCCGCCGTCAAGTTCGACAGCAAGTAAGCGATGTTGCGCTGGCTGCTGCTCTGCCTGTTCACGCTCCTGCCGGTCACCGGCTGGAGCAGCGGCCCGCTGGCCCTACCGGCGCTGAGCGACCGCGTCGTCGACCTGACCGGCACGCTGTCGGCCGGCGACCGGGCCGGCCTGATCGAACGGCTGAGCCGGCTGGAACAGGAAAAAGGCGCGCAGATCGCCGTCCTGCTGCTGCCGACCACCGAGCCGGAAAGCATCGAGCAGTTCGGCATCCGCCTGGCGGAAAGCTGGAAAATCGGGCGTCAAGGCGTGGACGACGGCGTCATCGTCATCGTCGCCAAGGACGACCGACGCATGCGTATCGAAGTCGGCTACGGGCTGGAAGGCGCGATTCCCGACGCCATTGCCAAGCGCATCGTCGACGAGCAGATGGCGCCGCGTTTCCGTGACGGCGACTTTGCCGGCGGCCTCAGCGCGGCCGTCGACACGCTGGTCCGCGTCATCGACGGCGAGAGCCTGCCGCCGCCGGAAGAGAAAAAACCGGACGGCGCCGGCTTCGACACCGACAGCCTGCTGTTCATCGCCATCTTCGTCGCCAGTGTGGCCCGCGCCCTGTTCGGCCTGGTCGGCGCGCTCGGCATTTCACTGCTGGCCGGTGCGCTGGCCTGGTTCAGTTTCGGTTCGCTCGGCGCCGCCGTGATCGCCGCGCTGATCACCTTCTTTGCCTCCTTCATGCGCGCCGGCAAGGGCGGCTGGCATAGCGGTGGCGGCGGAGGCAGTCGTGGCGGTGGCGGCGGTTTTTCCGGCGGCGGTGGCGGTTTTGGTGGCGGCGGCGCCTCGGGGAGATGGTGAGATGGGACTGTTACGCAAACTCAGGCACCTGACCGCGCCGGGCTGGCTGGTCCGCCGCCATTTCGCCAAGGATGATCTCGACGCCGTCGAAGCCGCCATCGATGCTTCCGAAAAGACCCATCGCGGCGAAATCTGCGTGGTCATCGAAGGCGCCTTACCTTTTGCCGCGCTCTGGCACGAAGAAGACAGCCGCCGGCGGGCCGCTCGCCTATTCCTGGAATACGGCGTCGACCAGACGCGCGAGGCGACCGGCATCCTGCTCTACATCCAGTTGCTCGACCACCAGCTGGAAATCCTCGCCGACCACGGCATCGCCGGGCGCGTGCCGCAAGCCGTGTGGGACGACATCTGTCACGCCACCGAAGCCGATTTCGCCGCCGGCCGCTACCGCGACGGACTGGTCAGCGCCGTCGGCCGCATCGGCGCCCTGCTCGCCGAACATTTCCCGGCAGCAGCCGACGACAACCCGAACGAACTCGGCAACCGCCCGCGGCTGCGCTGATCACTGGTAGCGCAGCGCCTCGATCGGATCGAGCCGCGACGCCTTCTGCGCCGGGTACCAACCGAAGAAGATGCCGACTCCGGCAGCGACGGCAAAGGCCAGCAGCGCCGCCGTCCCGGAAATGACCACGACCATGCCGGTGATCGCGTTGATGCCGAGCGCGATGGCGATGCCCAGCGTCAGGCCGAGCAGGCAGCCGGCGAAGGAAATCATCACCGCTTCGAGCAGGAACTGCAGCAGGATGTCCTTCTGCCGCGCGCCGATGGCCATGCGGATGCCGATTTCCCGGGTACGCTCGGTGACCGACACCAGCATGATGTTCATGATGCCGATGCCGCCGACGATCAGCGAAATCGAGGCGATGGCGCCGAGCAGGATGGACATGGTCCGCGTCGTTTCGGCTTCCGACTCGGCGGCGGCCGACAGGTTGCGCATGAAGAAGTCGTTGGGCATGTCGTCGCGCAGGCGGTGCCGCTGACGCAGCAAGGACTCGACACTGTTCATCGTCCGCTCCATGCCTTCGGCCGAATCGGCCTGGACCATGATCATCCGCACCGAACCGACAAAGGGGGTGCCGAACACCTTGCGCTGTGCGGTGGACAGCGGAATGATCACGGTGTCGTCCTGATCGCGGCCGTCGAGGTTCTGTCCCTTGGGCGCGAGCACGCCGGTGACGACAAACGGGCTCTGCTGGATGCGCAGCGTCTTGCCGACCGGGTCTTCGTCGCCGAACAGGTTTTCGGCGACGGTCTTGCCGATCACCGCCACCCGTGTTGCCGAACGCACGTCGGAATCGCCGAAGCTGCCGCCGCTGACCAGATTCCAGGCGCGAGCATCGAGGTAGGCCGGCGTCGTGCCGATCACCTGCGTACTCCAGTTCTGCGCGCCATAGACCAGTTGCCGCGCCCCCTGATGGGTCGGCGCGACGTTGGCCACGCCGTCGAGTTCGGCAATCGCCTCGGCATCGCCGACGGTCAGCGTCGGCCCACCGCCGCTGCCACTGCGCACGCCGGACGCGGTGAATGATCCGGAAAGGACAATGAACAGGTTCGACCCCATGGTGCTGATCGTCTGCTGCACCGCGTACTGCGCCCCCTGACCGATGGCCAGCATGATGACCACGGCGCCGACGCCGATCACCATGCCGAGCATGGTCAGCGCCGTGCGCAGACGGTTGGCGCCCATCGCCAGCCAGGCTTCGCCGAGCATCGGGCGGATCATGGCTGTTCTCCGGTAAGGTGATCGCTGACGATGCAGCCGTCGAGGAAGCGCACCTGGCGGCTGGCGTGGGCGGCAATGTCGGGCTCGTGGGTGACCAGCACGATGGTGATGCCGTCCGCGTTCAATTCGCCGAACAGGCGCATGATTTCCTCGCTGGTATGGCTGTCGAGATTGCCGGTCGGCTCGTCGGCGAGGATCAGGCGCGGTTCGTTGACCAGCGCCCGGGCAATCGCCACGCGCTGTTGCTGACCGCCGGAAATGCGATTGGGCAACGATTCGGCGTATTTACCCAGACCGACACGCTCAAGCAGCACGCGCGCCCGCGCCCGTCGCGTTTCCTTGTCGGCACCAGCGTAGACCAGCGGCAGCGCGACGTTGTCCTGCAGGCTCATGCGCGGCAGCAGGTTGAAGCCCTGGAAAACGAAACCGATGGTCCGGTTGCGCAAGCGGGCCAGATCGTCCTTGCTCAGGTGCGCGACGTTCTCGCCGGCCAGGAAATAGTCGCCGGCACTGGGCGTGTCGAGACAGCCGAGCAGGTTCATGAAGGTCGATTTGCCGGAGCCGGACGGCCCCATGATCGCCACGTACTCGCCGGCAGCGATGTCGAGATCGACGCCGCGTAGCGCGGGAAACTCGCCGGCCGCCGTCTGGTAGGACTTGCCCAGACCGGCAACCCGGATGACGGAAGCAGCCATCAGAACATCCGCATGCCGACCGACGACGGCGCCTTGGCCGGCCCGCCGTTTTCACCGACGACGATGCGCGCCCCCTCGGCCAGTTCGCCGGACACCAGCTCGGTATTGCGACTGTCGGTAATGCCCAACTGAACCGGCACGGCCTTTAACTGGCCGCTTTCCAGCACATGCACGGTCGCCCCCTGGCCACCGCGCGCCCGGCCCTTGCCGCCACCGGCGCCGGCTGACGGCGGCCCGCCGGCGCCCGGTCCGGCCGGCGCCGCCGGGGCACTTTCGGCCGGCTTGAAGCGCAGCGCCGCGTTCGGCACCAGCAGCACATTCTCGCGCTGACGCACGCCAATGGTCACGTAGGCGGTCATTCCCGGCAACAGGATGTGGTCCGGGTTGGCCACCGAAATGCGCACGTTGTAGGTCACCACGTTCTGCTGCGTCACCGGATTGAGGCGGATTTGCTGGACCACGCCCTCGAACTGACGGTCCGGGAAGGCATCGACCGTGAATTTCGCCTTCTGGCCCTCGCGGATGGCGCCGATGTCGGCTTCGGCAAAGCTCGTATCGATGCGCATCTCCGACAGATCCTGGGCGATCTTGATCAAGGTCGGCGTCTGGAAGCTGGCGGCCACGGTCTGGCCGAGATCGACGACGCGGTCGATGACCACGCCATCGACCGGCGAGCGGATCACCGTGTAGCCGAGATTGGCCTGGTCACGCGCATGCTGCGCCTGCGCCTGCGCCAGTTGCGCGCGCGCCGAGCGCAGCACCTGCGCCGCCTGGTCGTATTCCTGTTTGGAGACGAACTCCTCGGCGAGCAGGGCTTTCATCCGCGCTTCGTTGGCCACCGCCAGATCAAGGCTGGCCTGCGCCGAGGTGATGCTGGCGGCGCTCTGGCGGGCGCTGGCCGAAACCAGCGAATCGTCGAGTTCGAGCAGGGGCTGGCCGGCCTTCACCTTGTCGTTGAAATCGACGTGCAGCTTGCGCACCGTGCCCGAGACCTGGGTACCGACGCTGACCAGCACCACCGGATTGAGCGTGCCGTTGGCCGACACCGCCTGGGTCACGTTGCCGCGCGCCAGTTCGGCGGTGCGGTAGCGCTTCTCCGGGTCCTGCGCGGCGCGCTGCTTGACGAACCAGTAGCCGCCGCCGGCCAGACTGGCAGCGAGAACGGTCAGGATCAAAATTTTTCCGGTCTTCTTCATCTTCATTCCCCGGCTGCCTGCAGCAGCGTGTAGTCGAGCGCGCCCATGCTCTGGGCCAGGGCGGCACGATAGATATTCCAGTCGAGTTCGGCCTGGATGCGCTGGACGCGCGCCTGGGCCAGCGCCGTCTGGGCACTCAGCAGGTCGAGCACGGAACCGACGCCGGCCTTGTAGCGGCCAAGCGCCACGCGCTCGGACTGTTCGGCGCTGGCGACCAGATCGCGCGTCGTCTGCAGCGCCTCGGTGGCCGTGTTCAGGCTGTGATACGCCTTCCACACATCGAGCGCGACCTGGTTGCGGATACGGTCGCGCTGGGCGGCGCGAGCTTCCTGCTGGGCCTCGGCGGCACGTACGCGATAGGTGGTGTCGAAGCCGGAAAACAAGGGCACGTTCAGGGTCAGCCCGATCGCACCGCTGCGGTTGGTCACGCCATCGACACGCTGCCAGTTCGGCCCGGCCGCCAGCGACAGCGTCGGCCGCCCCTGCGCCCGGGCCACCGTCACCGACGCCTCGGCGGCCAGCACCTGGGCTTCGGCGGCCTTCAGGTCCGGGCGACGTTCGATGGCAGCGGCGATCAAGGTATCGAGATCGTTACGGAAGCTGGCGTCGCCGCTGACCGGAGACATTTCCGCCAGCTGCAGCGGCGTCTGTGCCGGCAGACCCAGCGCATTGGCCAGGCTGCCCAAAGCGCTGCGCGCCTCGCCCTCGGCCCGCTGCCGGTTGAGCCGCGCCTGCGAAGCCGCCGTCTGCGCCTGCAGACGCTCGGCCGGCGTGCCGGCGCCGACCCGGTAACGCAATTCGGCGGCAGCCAGGCTTTCCTGCGCCGAGCGTTCGGCCTCAACCGCCGCCTGCACCGCCGCCCGCGCGGCCTGGGCACCGTGATAGGTCTGCAAGGCCGACAGGAACAGCGTTTGCACCGTCGCATCGCGGGTCGCCAGCGCGGCGTCGAGCAGCCGCGTCGCGTTGTCGATGCCGGCCGCGCGCTGGCCGCCGTCGAGCAACAGCCACGACAGGCTCAGCGAAGCGTTGCGCTGGGTGACGCCCTGCATTTCGTTCTGTATTTCGGTGAAGTTGCGGGTGATGCCGGCCCGACCGTCCACCGACGGCAACCAGCCAGCCCGCGCAACGCCGACCTGCGCCGCCTGGGCCCGCGCGCTCGCCCACTGCTCGCGCGTCTGCGGGTGATTGCACAGCGCCAGGTCGACCGCGTCGAGTGCACTCAGCGGCGCGGCCGGCAGTTGGTCGGCACACGGTAGCTCGCCAACGCGCGCGGCCAGCGCATGCGAGCTGCGCAACGGCAACATGGCTTCGGTCTGTAGCGGGTCGGTCAGGGTCTGAGCTTGCCCGGCACTGCCCGCGAGACCGACCAGGAGCACGCCGAGGTTTCTGAGAAGGATTCGCATGCCCAGCAGTTTAGCCGGCTCCGGGCCAATCTAGCTGTTACAAATTGTTTTCCGGGCGCGCTCTCGCTATCCTGCCGGGCATGTCAGTGCCCGCCACCTCTTCCTTCATGCTCGGCGCCCGCGAGGGTTTCGCCGCTTTCCTGCCGGTTTCGGTCGGTCTCGTGCCGTGGGCGCTGGTCATGGGCATGGCAATGAGCAGCCACGGTTTCAGCCCGGTCGAAGCGATGGGCATGAACCTGATCGTCTTCGCCGGTACCGCCCAGCTCGGCACGCTGCCGCTGATCAGTTCCGATGCGCCGCTATGGCTGATCGTCGTCACCGCGCTGGCGCTCAACCTGCGCTTCGTCATCTTCAGCGCCGCCATCGCCCCTGGCTTTCACGGGGTTGGCGCCCCCCAGCGCTGGCTGTCGGGCCACCTGCTGACCGACGGCGTCTTCGCCACCTGCGCCGAGCGCATGCTGCAGGTCGACGACCCACGCTGGCGCCTCGGTTTCTACCTCGCGCCCTCGCTGTGGTCGTGGCTGCTGTGGCAGAGCTTCACGCTGATCGGCATCTTCGCCGCCGGGGTCGTGCCGGCTAGCTGGTCGCTGGAATTCATGGCGACCATCGCGCTGATCGTGCTGCTGGTGCCGATGGCACGCATCCCCCCGATGCTGGTCGCCGCACTAGCCGGCGGCGCGGCCGCGACGCTGCTGCGCGGCATGCCGCTGCGCCTGGGCACAGTCGCCGCCATCGTCATCGGCATTGCCGCCGGTTTCCTCGCCGAACATCTCGAACACAAGCGACGCCAGCCATGAACGACACCAGCCTGTGGTTGATTTTCGTGTTGATCGGCCTGGCCACGACCTTGCCGCGCGCCAGTTTCATCGTTCTCGGCAACCGCGTGCAATTGCCGCCGGTGCTCCAGCGCGCGCTGCGTTACGCGCCCGCCGCCGCCCTTGCCGCCATCGTCGCCCCCGACCTGCTGGTGGTCGATGGCAGCGTCGATGTCATCAACGCCAAGCTCGGCGGCGGCATCGCCGCCGTGGTCGCTGCCCTGCTCTCGCGCAATCCCTGGCTGCCGTTCATCGTCGGCATGGCGGTGCTGCTCGGCCTGCGCCAGCTCGGCGGCTGAGAATCGCGTCCCGGTCGCCGGGAAACCCGGATAATGGCGACCGATTCGTTTAGAACGCTGGGACAGCCGCATGGAAATCAAGGTCAATTTTCTCGACAAGCTTCGTCAGGAAGCCAAATTCGACGACTTCACGGTCATCGCCGATCAGTCGATCCGCTACAAGGGCGACGGCTCGGCGCCGGGGCCGTTCGATTACTTCCTGGCCTCGTCGGCCTTGTGCGCGGCCTACTTCGTCAAGCTCTACTGCGACACGCGCAACATCCCGACCGAGCACATCCGCCTGTCGCAGAACAACATCGTCGATCCGGAAAACCGCTACAAGCAGACTTTCAAGATCCAGGTCGAGCTGCCGCCGGACATTTCGGCCAAGGACCGGCTGGGCATTTTGCGTTCGATAGACCGGTGTACCGTAAAAAAGGTGGTGCAGACCGGCCCCGAGTTCATCATCGAGGAAGTCGAGAATCTCGACGCCGACGCCCAGGCGTTGCTGACCATCAACCCGGACGCCGGCACGCAGACCTTCATCGCCGGCAAGGACCTGCCGCTGGAGCAGACCATCGCCAACATGTCGGCCCTGCTCGCCGGGCTGGGCATCAAGATCGAGATCGCTTCCTGGCGCAATCTGGTACCCAACGTCTGGTCGCTGCACATCCGCGACGCGCATTCGCCGATGTGCTTCACCAACGGCAAGGGCGCGACCAAAGAAAGCGCGCTGGCCTCCGCCCTGGGCGAATACATCGAGCGCCTGAGCTGCAACCACTTCTACAACGACCAGTTCTGGGGCGAGGAATTCGCCAACGCGCCCTTCGTCCATTACCCGAACGAGCGCTGGTTCAAGCCCGGCAAGAAAGACGCGCTGCCCAAGGACCTGCTCGACGACTACACGCTGGCCATCTACAACCCGGACGGCGAGCTGCGCGCCTCGCACCTCTTCGACACCAACTCCGGCAACACCGAGCGCGGCGTCTGCGCGCTGCCCTACGTGCGCCAGTCGGACGGCGAGACGGTGTATTTCCCGACCAACCTGATCGACAACCTGTTTCTCAGCAACGGCATGAGCGCCGGCAACACGCTGGCGGAAGCGCAGGTGCAGTGCCTGTCGGAAATCTTCGAGCGCGCCGTCAAACGTGAAATCCTCGAAGGCGAAATCGCGCTGCCCGACATGCCGGCCGAGGTACTGGCCAAATACCCGGGCATCGTCGCCGGCATCGAGGAACTGGAAAAACAGGGCTTCCCGGTGCTGGTCAAGGATGCCTCGCTCGGCGGCCAGTTCCCGGTGATGTGCGTGACCCTGATGAACCCGCGCACCGGCGGCGTCTTCGCCTCCTTCGGCGCGCACCCGAGCCTGGAAGTCGCGCTCGAACGCAGCCTCACCGAACTGCTGCAGGGGCGCAGCTTTGAAGGTCTCAACGACCTGCCGCGGCCGACCTTCGAGAGCAATGCCGTCACCGAGCCGAACAACTTCGTCGAACACTTCATCGATTCCAGCGGCGTCGTGTCGTGGCGCTTTTTCAGCGCCAAAGCCGATTACGACTTCGTCGAATGGGATTTCTCCGGTCACGGCGAGAACTCCAACGCCGATGAAGCCGCCACGCTGTTCGGCATCCTCGCCGAGATGGGCAAGGAGGTTTACGTCGCCGTCTACGACCAGCTTGGCGCCAACGCCTGCCGCATCCTGGTGCCCGGCTACTCGGAAATCTACCCGGTCGACGACCTGATCTGGGACAACACCAACAAGGCGCTGGCCTTCCGCGAAGACATCCTCAATCTGCACCGCCTCGACAACACCGGCCTCGAAGCCTTGCTGGAGCGCCTGGAAGAAAGCGAACTCGACGACTACACCGACATCATCACGCTGATCGGCGTCGAATTCGACGAGAACACCGACTGGGGCCAGCTGACCATCCTCGAACTCAAGCTCCTGATCAACCTGGCGCTGCAGGATTTCGAAGCGGCCAAGGAACAGGTCGAAGCCTACCTGCAGTACAACGAAAACACCGCCGAGCGCGGCCTGTTCTACCAGGCGGTCAATGTGGTGCTGGAAGTGCTGCTCGACGACGAACTGGAGCTGGACGACTACGAGCCCAACTTCCGCCGCATGTTCGGCAACGAGCGCATGGACGCGGTCATCGGCTCAGTGGATGGCAGCATCCGCTTCCACGGTCTGACGCCGACCAGCATGAAACTGGAAGGGCTGGACCGCCACCAGCGGCTGCTCGACAGCTACCGCAAGGCGCACGCGGCCAGGGCGAAGGCGGCGGGGGTGAGCCTGGGAATGTGATTTCTCGAACGCGGGATGGTCGGAAGTTGGGTTATTGCTGTCGTTCAACACCGACGTCACAGCGCTGCGTTGGATAACGGCTATCGACCCCACAAGCAAAAGTTGTCTGCTTGGAGAAGCAAACCTTCATGAACGGCCAATCACAGCAAGCTGACATATTTCGAAATAAATAAAGATGAATGGGATGAAACAGGCTAGTGGCTCTTGCCAGCGTGCGCGGTGATGTAGGCGTAACAAAGTTGCGGGTCATCGGCCATGTCGGCAAACCGTATCCTGCGTTTTTCCCAAGCAGAGAAATCGAGTGGATTATCCACCCTGTCCAGGGTCCACACGGCCATCCCCCAGTCACTGAAGATACGTTGATGTAGCGGCCCCTCTGCCACGATGCGGAAATCGGTATGGCGGACGTCTGCCCGAATCCTGTCTCTGAGGGCCAGAATGACTTCCTTTTTGCCCTCGATCACCTGCATGAATTCGCCATCCTGCTCGATCAGGCAACCGGAAATCCCGTTACGCCGGTTGTTGTGCTGTATTTTCTGCTGCGCGGCTTGGTCAAGCTTTTCCAGACTGCGACTGACATACAGCAAGAAATAGAGTGGCGCGCTGACATCCACACCAAGCCGACCATTCTCACGCTCGAAAGTCTCGGCAAAGACCTTTTCTTCCAGCGGTCGGTGGAAATAATAGCCCTGGATCATGTCGCAGCCATAGGTACAAAGCTCCCGCTGCTGAGTGCCGGTTTCGACGCCTTCGGCAACAAGCTTGAGCCCCAGTGAGCGACCGATGCCGATCACTGCGCGGATGATCGTGCGACTTTCCTCGCTTTTTTCGAGCCCGTCGACAAAGGCACGATCAATCTTGAGGACGTTGACCGGCAGCCTGGTCAGTTGAGCCAGCGAAGAGTAGCCAGTTCCGAAATCGTCGACCGCGACCCGCAGGCCAAGGTCGGCCAGACGGCGCAGAATGCGCAGATTGCTCTCGACATCCGCCATCAGTGAGGTCTCGGTGATTTCAAGCAGCAGGCGTGTCGGATCCGCGTCAGTTTCCGCGAGGATTGCAGCAAAGTCCTCGAGCAGCGAGGATTCGTTGAGTTGTCGAGCGGACACGTTGAGGGAAACATAGGGGGCTTCGTTGCCCCAGCGATGACGCCATTCTGCTTCAGCCCGGCAAGCTTCGCGAAACACCCATAGTCCAATTTGGACGATGCTGCCCGTTTGTTCGGCAATCGGTATGAAGATCGCCGGAGAAATTTCGCCGCCGGCCGGGTGCCAGCGCAAAAGGAGTTCCGCACCGACGATCCTTCCGGTTTCTGCAGCGACAATCGGTTGGAAACGCGCCGAAAGTTCATGATTCTCGATCGCCAGGCGCAAACCATTGGTGATGGTCAGACGCTGTTTGGCCTGCTCCTGGAGCGTCTCGCTGAAAAACTGCCAACCGTCCCGGCCGCGCTCCTTGACCGCATACATGGCGGTATCGGCGTAGCGCAGCAGGTCGTCGGCCGAATGCGTGCTGCCATTGCCGATCGCGACCCCGATGCTCGCCGTCACAAAGAGATTTTCGCCTTTGAACTCGACAGGTTGGCGCAGCGTATCGTTGATTCGAGTTGCCAGCATTGACATGCTGATCGGTTGCTCGACCTGCTCGCACAGGATCACGAACTCGTCACCGGCTAGACGGGCCACCGTATCGCCAGGGCGAACCTGATCCAGCAGTTGGCTGGAAATACGCTTCAGCAATTCATCGCCAGCCTCATGACCATGTGTGTCGTTGACGAGCTTGAAGCCGTCCAGGTCAACAAACAACAAGGCCACGCTAAGGCCGCTCCGTTTCGAGCGTTGCAATGCGCTGTTGAGTCGTTCACGGATCAAAGCACGATTCGGAAGCCCGGTAAGGATATCGTGGGTAGCGCGATGGGTCAGTTCCTCTTCCGCGCGCTTGCGCTCAGTGACATCGCGCATGGTGGCGACGAGTAGCCAATCCTCGCCATTCCGAAATTTGGCAATCGAGACTTCCAGCGGAAAAAAGCTGCCATCCTTGCGATAGCCTGTGACCTCATTCCGGCCGGTCATGCGGCGCTCGGTCTCTGCACCATCAACGAAAGCTTTCAGCAGTTGTGCATGCCTTTCGCGGAAATGCGGTGGCAGGAGCAGGTGGATGGACATGCCCTGGAATTCCTGCTCCTGGTAGCCGAACAGCGACTGGGCACTGCGATTGGTTTCGTTGATGATGCCCTCACCGTTGGTGGCGATGATCGCCATGTCGGCAATGGAGAGGATGTGCTGGGCGCTACTCAGCCGTACCTTGGCCGCCCCCATTTCCGCCGCCAGGCGTGCCGTAGTCGTTGGAGACATGGGGGATTCATGAATATCCACCTTGTTTCCCGGCATCCGGTAACGTTCGGGAATTTCGGGGGGTATGCGACCGAAGTTATCAACGATACTGAAGCTGCCATCCGCGTTGGAGCGCGCAAGGACACTATTGACCGTAGCGTGATGCGTTGCCCGGTCCATTTCGACGATCCCTTGTGGTCCGATGACCTGGACACGCTCCAACGCGTCAATCAATGACTCGGTGGCGATGCTGCCAGCCATCTCGGCAGCCCGGGCAAAGGCGTGGACGCAGAGATAGCAGCCTTCACCAAAATTGGTCAGTACGCCGTTACCATCTGGCCAGATGCCGGTAACACCAGGCTGGCGAGCCAACTGCTGCAGGTAATGGCGGTTTTCCACCGTTTCCAGCGACATGAAATAGGTGTTGCTGGAATACAGCCCCTCGCGAACATCGGGCGCTAGCTGACTGGCAAGCATTTCATCAAAATGCCCCATGACCACGGCCATCCGATGTTTCAATCCTCGCTCAGCAAAACGTTTGAGCAGCGTCAGTTGGTCGGCACCAGCGAAGTATGGAACAAAGACATCGGCGCCGGAACGCGCGACTTGATCAAGCAATCCCCCGATTTCCTCCTCACTGGCGGCAATGGGGAGATAGACCTCACCGACAATGTCACCGCCGATACCGAGCAGGCTGCGTTTAGCCGCGTCAATCGATCCCCGCGGCCATTCATAATTACTGCCAGCGAAAAACATCTTCTGGCCATAACGACGGGCCATAAAGGGGATCATCTTGTCGATCTGCTGATTCGGCAGGGCGGCGAAGTGAAAGAAATAGCGGCTGCGGATGCTGCCTTCGTAGAACGAAAAATTGAGTAGCGGCACCTGCCTGGGTTCGGCAATCTGGTTGGCAACGGCAATACGCGAGTTCGACAGGAGGTTGCCAATCAGTGCGACGCAGGCATGTTCATCCACCAACTTGCCGGCCGCACGCAACGCACTGTCGGGCAAACTGCCATCGTCTTCCACGATCAATTCGAGCGGGCGACCGAGGACGCCGCCGTGCCGATTCACCTCCGCGCAGGCAATGCGGGCTGCAGTGACGATTTCCTGGCCATAAAGCCCGACCAGGCCGGTGAGCGGCGGCATCAGGCCGAGGCGGATAGGCTTCTTTTTCATCACTTATTACCTTAGTAGTAGTAAGCCTATCCTATCAGTTTCAGGACATTCGGTGGCCGGCAGCTGCCGGTCAGTAGCAGCACAACCAAAGACCGAGACGGCCGAAAAGAGCCCATCGCTTTCGGCACGAGGGGCAACACACACCATCGCGCCGGGCCATGTCGGAACACCGGGCCTTCACAGCGTCTCGATTCCCGCCCGGACTTCCTCCGCTCGATGCTGCAAGGCATCGAGCGTTGCCGGGTCCACGCCGGCCAGCTGGCGATAGACCATTCCCAGCCTGGGGTTGGTGGCCAGCCGCTCGCCGTTGCGCGCGAAGAAATCCCAGTACAGGGCGTTGAACGGGCAGGCCCGCTCGCCGACACGGGCTTTCCTATCGTAATGGCAGCCCCGGCAGTAATCGCTCATGCGGTCGATGTAGGCGGCGGTCGATACGTAGGGTTTGGTCGCCAGCCGGCCGCCGTCGGCAAACTGGCTCATGCCGAGGGTGTTGGGCAGTTCGACCCATTCGAAGGCGTCGATGTACACCCCGAGATACCAGCGGTGGACGGCCGCCGGATCGAGTCCGGCGAGTAGCGCGAAGTTGCCGATCACCATCAGGCGCTGGATGTGGTGGGCGTAGGCGTGTTCCAGCGACTGACCGATGGCATGCGCCAGGCAGCGCATGCGGGTTTGTCCGTTCCAGAACCAGGCGGGAAGCGGCAGGCGATGGGCGAAATGGTTGTGTGCGTCGTAACCCGGCATGCTGGCCCAATACACGCCGCGCACGTATTCGCGCCAGCCGAGAATCTGCCGGATGTAGCCTTCGGCCGCTGCCAGCGGAACATGGCCGGCCTGCTGCGCGCTGACGACGGCGGCGATGACCTCGCGCGGGTTGAGCATCTTGGTGTTGAGCGCGAACGAGATCAGGGAATGGAAAAGCCGCCCGTTGCCGGCTGCCATCGCGTCCTGGAAATCGCCGAAATGGGGCAGTGCCTCGTCAATGAAGTCGGCCAGCTGCTCCAAAGCCTCCTGTCGGTTCAGCGGCCAGCGGAAATGCCCAGCCGCCGGCTCGCCGAAGCTGTCCACGCCGGCCTGACGGATGCTTTGCCAGAGTACCGAGTGATCGTGCTGACCGCGCCAGTCGGCCGGTGCGCACGGCACGCCCGACCAGGACTTGCGGTTGTCGTGGTCGAAGTTCCAGCGACCGCCGAGCGGCTTGCCCGGGCCGGCCATCAGCACGTCGTGACGCATCCGCATCTGGCGGTAGAAGTGTTCCATCAACCATTGCCGGCGCCCGGCGAAAAGTCTGGCAGCTTCGTCGCGCTGGCTGAAAAAGTGCTCGCTGTCGACCATCCGCGCGGGGATGACAAGTTTCGCGGCGTAGTCCGCCAGTTGCCGGTCGAGCCGCCATTCGTCGGGTGCCTGGTATTCGAAGGCGGTGACCGCGTGGCGCGCGATCAGCGCATCGAGGTTGGCCAGCAG
The DNA here is from genome assembly GCF_937982035.1 of uncultured Azonexus sp. Classification (NCBI taxonomy): domain Bacteria; kingdom Pseudomonadati; phylum Pseudomonadota; class Betaproteobacteria; order Rhodocyclales; family Azonexaceae; genus Azonexus; species uncultured Azonexus sp. The sequence goes on along the minus strand of NZ_CALJNI010000001.1, from coordinate 3,301 downwards.
CGACTGGCGGTTGGCCGGATCGTCGATAGCAAGATACTCCACGCGATGTCCCGCCTCCCGCAAGTGCCGGGCAAAGTCGCGCATGGCGGCGAAGATGGCGATGATTTTCTGGGCATGGTGGCGGACGTAATCGGTTTCCTGGCGGACCTCCATCATCACGTAGATGACGGCAGCGTCGGCTTGCGCGAACCAGCTGTGCTGCGGATTGAGTTGATCGCCCAGGATCAGCCGCAGGGTGCTCACCGCGTCTGTTCCACCCAGATCAGCTGCTCGGTGGCAAAGCCCAGGGACTGGGCCTTGCTCACCAGGGCATCACGCACGTCGGTCGGCAGAGTCCACTCGCGGGCGAGTATCCACAGGTAGTCCCGGCTCGGGCCGGCGACCAGCGACCAGCGGTAGTGCTCCTGATCGAGGGCGATCACGTGATAGCCGCCGTAGAACGGGCCGAAGAACGAAACCTTGAGCGATGCAGTGTCAGGATCGCCGATGAACACCGCGCGTCCGACGGCTTCCTTCCACATCTGGCGCCGGGTGTCGTAGCCGCGGTTTATCACCTTGACGCTGCCATCGTCCTGCAGCGAATAGGTCGCATTGACATCGCTCATGCCACGCTCGAACGAATGATCGAGGCGGGCAATTTCGTACCATTTCCCCAGATAACGGTCGATCTCGAACGAGCTCACCGGACGCACCCCGTCGGGCGGCGCGGTCGAGCAGGCAACGAGCGTCAGCGAAAGCAACAGCGTAAGGCAGGCGGAACGTAAGGGAAGCATGAAAACCTTTCCGGAGACCGAAACCAATTTTGTCCTGGACAAACAAAGAAAACAATCGCAATATTACGCCAAACAAACGCCAAATCATCAGTTTTGTTCATGACGCAATTGATAACCGTGCGAGGTTCAACATGACCCAAAGCCAATCCCCGACACTGCCACCCGTCGTTGCCTGGCTAGGCTACGGCGGCTTGCTGCCGTTTCTCGCACTGGCCTCGGGCAGCTGGCTCGACCAGCATCATGGCCTGCTGTGGAGCGATGCGCTGTTCGCTTACGGGGCGATCATTCTCAGCTTCGTTGGCGCGCTGCACTGGGGGCTGGCGATGAGTCTGCCCGGGCTGACCGAGCGCCAGCGCTCGGCCTGCTTTGCCTGGAGCGTCGTCCCCGCCCTGCTGGCCTGGCCGGCGCTGATGCTCCCCGCACCGCTCGCCGCCTCCCTGCTGGTTGCGGGTTTCATCGCCCATTATCTGCAGGACAGCCGCCTGGCGCGCCGGACGGCCCTGCCAAGCTGGTACCTGCCGCTTCGCCAGCGCTTGAGCGGGATCGCCATCATTTGCCTGCTAGCGGGAATGCTCGCCGCTTGAAACCGTCGCGCAACAAGCCATCGGAGGTCGCACCATGAAACTGTTCAATCGCTTGCCCGGGTTTCCGCGCACGCCGGCCGGCAAGGAACGTCAGGTACTGCGCCGGCTGCCGGCGACCTTCCTTTTCGGCACCCTGCTGCTCGCTGCCCCTTCGCTACTGGTCAGGGTGTTTGCCGACACCGCCGACGCCATGGCCGTGACCACCACCGACATCTACGTCGCCAGCCTGATCATCCTGCACTGGACGGTCGTGCTCACGGTCGGCATTGCCGCCTTCATCGTCATGGTGATGAAAGGTCCGGCTTATGTCGCCGATGCCTATCCCCTGCAGGAAATGGAGACGCTGGATCAATCCGGCAAAGCCCATCGACAGACACGCTGACGCAGCGTGTGCCATTGTCGCCACTTCGCCAAAAACAAGCCTCATCAGGCGCCATTTCAGGCTTTGGCCGGCACTCAAATGCGGTAAAATGCCGGCCACCATGCTCTATCCGCTCATTCGCAAGTTCTTTTTCTCCCTGGACGCCGAAAAGGCGCACGGCATTGGCCTGACCGGGATGTCCTTCCTCGAATCGGCCGGCCTGCTCGGCTTGCTGGCCAAGCCGGCGCCGGATTGTCCGGTTGAGGTCATGGGGTTGCGCTTCCCCAATCCGGTCGGCCTGGCCGCCGGGCTGGACAAGAATGGGGCGCATATCGATGCGCTGGCGCGGCTGGGTTTCGGCTTCATCGAAATCGGCACGATCACGCCTCGCCCCCAGGAAGGCAATCCGAAGCCGCGGCTGTTCCGCATTCCGGAGGCGCAGGGCATCGTCAACCGCATGGGCTTCAACAACGCCGGCGTCGATGAACTGCTGTTCAACGTGCGTGCGGCGAATTTCCCCAAGCGCGGCGGCATCCTCGGCATCAACATCGGCAAGAACGCGACGACGCCGATCGAGAAGGCTGCCGACGATTACCTGATCTGCCTCGACAAGGTGTACAACGACGCCAGCTACGTCACCGTCAATATTTCGTCGCCGAACACCAAGAACCTGCGCGAACTGCAGAAGGACGAGGCGCTCGACGACCTGCTCGCGCAACTCAAGGCACGCCAGCAGGCGCTGGCGCAGCAGCATGGCAAGTACGTGCCGCTGGCGCTGAAGATTGCGCCGGACCTCGACGACCTGCAGATCACCGCAATTGCCGATGCCTTGCGCCGGCATCGTTTCGACGGCGTGATCGCGACCAATACGACGCTGTCGCGCGAGGGCGTGGAAAACCTGCCGAACGGCAACGAAACCGGTGGCCTGTCGGGTGCGCCGGTGTTCCAGCGGTCGACGGCGGTGCAGGAAAAACTGTCGGCGGCGCTGGCCGGCGAAGTTCCGATCATCGGCGTGGGCGGCATTCTCAAGGGGGAGGATGCAGTCGCCAAGATTCGTGCCGGGGCCAGTCTGGTCCAGGTGTATAGCGGCTTCATCTATCGCGGGCCGGAACTGGTCGCCGAGGTCGGCCAGGCACTCGCCCGCGCACTCGGAGAAAAAAACCGATAAGCCCATAAACGGCGCGCAGTTGTTTGTCCCTGCGCCAGGCCGGATAATGCGGGTCTTCGCTCCCCCTGATCATGAGCAACTATATTTTCATTCTCGTCGGCGCGGTGCTGGTCAACAACATCGTGCTGGTCAAGATGCTTGGCCTGTGCCCCTTCATGGGCGTTTCCAAGAAGCTGGAAACCGCCTACGGCATGGGTGCGGCCACGACTTTCGTGCTGACCACGGCCACCGGCGCCAGCTACATCATCGACCATTTCCTGCTCATGCCGTTCGGGCTGGAATACCTGCGCACCCTGTCCTTCATCGTCACCATCGCCGCCGTCGTGCAATTGACCGAAATGGTCATTGCCAAGACCTCGCCGACGCTGCAGCAGACACTGGGCATCTATCTGCCGCTGATCACCACCAACTGCGC